>CALDYY010000078.1 GCA_937944245.1 uncultured Saprospiraceae bacterium
CATTAGTCAATCAAATCTTCTTGTTCGATGCTTTATCTTTAAATGCAAGAAAATTACGCATAAATAAAAATTTGGATATAAAAATTGAACATTTGCCCAGTATGCTTGATTATTGCGTTGTCACAAAGGAAATTACAACAGAAGAACTAAAACTTATGATAGCACGCCATGAAGATTTTCAACTCATTGATGTACGAGAAATAGCAGAATATGAAGCATTTAACTTGAATGGCACTCTAATTCCTTTGGGTAATTTGCGCAGTAAAGTACATCAAATTGAAAGAAATAAAAAAGTGATTGTCTATTGCAAAAGTGGTGTGAGAAGCCAACAAGCTATTCAAATACTAGAAAATGAGTTTGGATTTAGTAATCTATACCAGCTAAAAGGTGGTATAATGGCATGGCAGGCAGAGTAACGCATAAAAATCTGCCTTTATCATGGCTAGCATTGCTTACTCCAAATTTAGCAAGCAATGCTTCATCCTTAGAAATTCATATCTAACCTAAGCGCAACATTTCTTGGTGCATTCATCACGCCTACTCGAACAGCATATTCCGTGTTGGTCAAATTATTCCCTACCATAGATAATTTGATTTTAGGCGTAAAATTATACCCTACCCTTGCACCCAACAAGAAAAACCCTTTGTTGTGTTTTTCTCTAAATTGCCTAGCTTGCGGTACAATTCTATCATCAAATTCAATTAAAGCATCAATGGCATCCATGTTGCTACTATAATTAGCAGCTAAGCCAATGGATAAGTTTGTGATTTTGGATTCCATATCGAAAGTAGCAGAATGCTGAAAACGATATTTCAAAATATTAAAGTCTGCAGAGGAACTCCAAGCATTAAGTTGAGCTAAAGTAGCGGTTTCTAATCGGTTTACCGTCAAATCTTTACCGCTAAGGTCAAATTCTTCAAATCGAGGGTCTATATAAACATAACCCGCTAATAGTGTTGTGGGCAGCCCAAATAAAGCGCCTCTGCCGGCAATAGTAAAATCAATACCTTTAACGATTGTATTTCCTACGTTTCTCGACTGGAAGCCCAGTCGGAAGTTACGTGGGTTAAACGCCAAGTTAAATTCCATCATATCTTGATATTCTGACCAAAAAGCAGAAACATCTATGAATCCCTCAAAGCCAGAAACACGAAATCCTTGTTTGATACCAATTTCAGAAGACCAACCTGTTTCAGAGCGCAAATCGGGATTAGGTACAGCTTGAATACCACCAGTGATGACCGTAGAGATAAATTTTTCGGCAATCGTTGGAAAGCGATAACCTTGTCCATAAGAGGCTCGTAGGTAGGTAAATGCTGCTGCCTGATAGTTTGCCCCTACCCTAAAAACTGGTTTAGCTTCTTTAACAGATTGTTCTGGCACTTCTTGAGCAGTAAAGGCATTAAGAAAAGCACTATTAAAGATAGTGTTGCGCTCCCATCGGAAGCCAGAAGAAATATTTAACCGCTCAAAAAATTTGCGCTCTAGCTGAAGGTAGGCGGCTGCATTACTAGAGCGATATTCATTGTTGCCGTATAATTCTGCGCTACTACTGGCGCTCATACCTACCAGACCAGCAGTAGTGACGAGCTTGATAGGTTCAAAATTACGTTGATACTGATACTCACCATAGTAAAGTCTTGAACCAGTAGATTTATTGTTATTAAACTGATTATCAATATTATATAATCTTCCTAAAAGTTTATGGCGATTCCCTGATTTATCAAAATAAGTTACGAATGGGTCGATATTGAACCTACTTTGCTTGCCCTCGGTGAGCGTTCCGATGCTGCCAACAAAAAGGTCATCAATACCTTTCCAAAAGAAGAAATCTTTGGAATTACCTTGATTAATAATTGTGTTAACGCCAAAACTTAGTCGGTCATTCAAGCGATAACGCAAATTGGCGTTGAAGCGACCAAAATCTCTATAATTTCCTTGTCGCTTCACCTCTGGTGTCTCATCCTGAATAAAACCAGAGTTGGAGGAAAGCAAACCACCTACTACCAAATCCAACTTATCTATTTTTCTTCTATGGTTCACACTTGTTCCTATTTGATAAGGAGGCGTATCCCACCAAGCTAATTCACGGTTTTTAGGTTTAAAAAAAGCAGTGTAAAAAGTGGCTACTTTGGTTTCGGGCTCTGCTTTAGCGTAAGCAGTGCGCACGTTAATGACACCATTGAGTGCGGATGAGCCGTATAAGGCAGAAGCAGCTCCTTTAACTACTTCAATTTGTGAGATGTTTTCCACTGGAATATCTTGCCAATTCGGAAAACCTGCATCGGCAGTAAGAATAGGAATATCATCGAGCAGCAATAGCACACGACTGCCCGCACCATAGGAGTAGCCAGAACCTCCGCGAATATTGGCTTGACCATCAATAACACTAACCCCTGGTACTTTTTCAAGTATGGACGAGATGTTGACCGTATTGTTACTTTCTAGCAAGTTCGGTTTTAGAACTTCTAAAGAAACAGTAACTTCACCAAGTGGTTTCTCATAGCGTCCACTCGTTACAGTGGTCGTTTGTAGCAAGATTTCCTCTGCTTCTAGGGAAAAGTTTTTCGTCAGATTATCATTAGCTTTTACTTCAATCGTAGCTATCATTTTGGTATAGCTCACATAACTTACTTCTAGCTTATACTTTCCTGGACTTAAATAGAGGGCATAAGCTCCATTTTCATCAGTTACTGTTCCTGTTTCGCCTGCGAGGACGTTAGCACCGATTAGCGGTTCATTCGTATTAATGTCTTTTACTATCCCCTGAATAGTAGCATTTTGTGCAAAGAAAAAAGCGGGAGTGATGGATAGCAAAATAATAGTCAATAGTTTCATAAAGACATTTTAGTGAATAATTGTTGGAAATTAATTTAAAAATACGACAATTCTACTCTGGGAAACTAATTGAGTAAAATAAAGTACAAGGAAATGGCTAGTCAAATATTTTAATATTCAAAGGTAAATCAATCTAAACAAAATAGCTCAACTTGAGCGACAAATTGAGCTATTTTATTTTGTGAATGACGATGTAAATTTTGTGATGGCAAAAAATTACATCAACAAATTAATGTACAACAAAGGAATTGCTTCCATTAAATTCCACCACCACCTTGCTGTTGTGGATTTTCTCCAGCTTTCTGGTCATTATTTTTAATCGTGCTTTTGCGCTCTCTAGCTTGGAAATTCATTGAACCAAATTGATATTGGAAGGAAACCCCAACCGAACGGAACAATACACTAAAATCTGACTTTAGGTAAAAATTCCTACCTTCAAGTTCCGTTCCAAAGTTCTTGAACTTCGCAAATGGTTCAATCAAACGGATACCAACACTACCTTTTTTCTTCAAAACATCTTGTCGAATACCCATACCGAAGATAGAGAAAGCAGGCACTACACCTTGAATGGTTTGTCTTGGCGATTGTGCAAAACCAAACGCTTCAATTTTTAAACCAATTTTTTTCACATCATAACTGGCACTACCAAAACCATTCCAAAGAATAGCATTGGCAGAAAGTTCTTCACCGCCAATATTTGCTGTGGCGTTGTAAGTATATACATTAAAGCTGCCTCGCAGCGTGAATACGCGTTTGATGGTCAAAGAAGTAAATACATTCGTTCCAAAGGAATTGTTCTCACCAATATTCCTAAAACTGGTTTGAGATATGCCTTCAGGCGTTACTGTTTGCAAGAAAGATTCAATAATATCTGTCGTTCTGCGATAATAAAAAGCACCATTTACCCCAACGCCTTTAATGAAAGTGTTGTAGCCTAGCTCAATCTGATCTGTTACTTCGGGTGCTAATAAGGGATTCCCAAAAGTTTGATTCCTGTTATCTGTTTGGTCAGAATATGGATTAACATAAAACAAACTTGGACGCTGTATTCTTCTGGAATAACTCAATTTTACAGACTGAAAATTTTTAAAGTTGCGCGAAAAAATAACACTTGGTAGTAAATTAGCATAATCCTGAGCAAAAGGTGGATTTTCTCTATCAAATGAACCTGAAATATCGGTGTATTCATATCTTGCACCTGCTACCAAACCATAGTTTTTACCCAACTTCAGATTGAAAGAAGTATAAGCTGCATAAACATCTTGGTTATAATTGAAAATATTGGATTGAAATGGATCGTTGATGAAGGTATTGTTTTTTCTATCAAATACATTGTAATCTGTAACAATCCTTCTGATTACGCCTTTTACACCTGTTTCTAATTTAATTTTATCGTTAAAAGGTTGCACATAATCCACTTGAATAATGGATTCTAAATTTGTCCCATCATTGTTGCGCAGTTCACTGGTATTGAGAAAAGGATCATCACCTATCAAATCTCGTTGAAAAATATCGTTTTTACGGTCATCCAAATTTTGGGTAAGTTGATAAGCAAAGGTTAAATCGTGTCCTTTTTCATCAAATTTGATTTTGTAATCCGTTACCCAGTCAAAACCAGAATTTAGATTTTTTGTATCGTAAAGCGATTCGTATTGCTGTTGTAAATTTGCTATAGGATTACTAAAACCAATGCTGTTTGTACCATCTCTATTGAATTGTCTTCCATTTATTCTGAAAGTAGAAGTAATACTATGAAAGGCATTAATATCATAGAACGCATTGATGGAGCTATTGAAACCAATAAACTGACTTCTCCCATCTCCGCTTTGCTCTTGTATTTGTTTGGTATTATTGAAAGTACTTTCTCTGTAAAAGGAGAAAAAACTAGGGCGATACCAAGAAAAGAAAGTGCTACCACTACCACTCACGCCAAATCTGCCTTTGGAGGCACTTAGATTGAGCACAGCATTGTTTTGATTATTTCCCACAGAGGTATTTATTGAGCCCGTAAATCCTTCTGCGGTTTTCTTTTTCGTAATAATGTTGATAATACCTGCTGAACCTTCACCATCATATTTTGCAGTAGGCGTAGTTACGACCTCCACACTTTTTATTTGATCGGCAGGTATAGATTTCAAGGCATCGCGCACACTACTGGCAAACATACCTGAAGGTCGCCCATTGATGAGTATGGTAATGTTTTGAGAACCTCTCAAAGAAACATTTCCCTCTAAATCCACAGAAACTAAAGGCGCATTTCGCAATACATCCGAAGCATCGCCACCCGTTACTGTGGCATCTTTTTCTACGTTATAAACAATTTTATCAATTTTATTCTCGAAAACAGATGCTTGCTCCACCACTTCTACTGCTTGAAGCAGCACGTTATCCGCTTGCAAAAGTAATTTACCCAAATCAATATCGGGCTTACGCTTGCTAAGTTCTACTTCTTCTAATGTTTTAGTGGCATAACCAATAAAAGAAATAGATAATTTATATTTACCTAATTTAACGTCATTTAACTTAAAGATACCAGAGCCATCTGTAATGATTCCACTTACTTCTTTTCCTGTTTGGGTATCTAATAATACAATAGTCGCAAATTCTACTGGAGTTTTACTAATCGAATCTATGACTTGACCTGTAATCTTTCCTGTAATGCTTGAAACTCCACCACCAAACCCACCAAAGGATTGAGCTTGAAGAAAAGAAACACTGAATAAAATAAGCAATAAAGTGAGTAATCGTAATAACTGTTTCATAATTGGATGTTTTGCAATTTAAAAACGCTGATGTTAAATATGTTTAAGTTAATCAAATCAAAAACAATATTGCCCAACAACACCTATTTAGTGATTAGGTTCTACTTTTCTTCCTCAAAAATAGAATGCACTTACTTAGTTCGTTGCTTTATTAGACGAAACCTTATTTTGGGTAGATGAATGATGCCAACTTTAGTGCCTCAATTTAATGACATAGCGGACAATACAGGGAAGTGGTCGGAGTAATTATCTCGTATTATTTTAGTGGATTGAGGAGAAAAATGATTGGAACTCAAGATATAGTCAATTCTAAGAAAAGGAATGCTACCGCCAAAAGTAGTGCCTATACCTCGACCTTTTTGCTGAAAATGGTCTAGTAAATTGTGAGCGATTGTGTAGTAAACATAAGATTGTGGCACATCATTAAAATCTCCACACACAATAATAGGGTAAGGCGATTGTGCCATATGTGTTTTAATCTCTTTAACTTGATTTGCTCTTATCTTAGTATTGGTTTTATATCCCGCTAACATATATCGAATTTTACGCCAAGTTTCTTTTTCCCTTAAATCACCCTCTTCACGCACTTCATCCGCTACCCTTGTGATAGTGTTTGATTTTAAGTGGACATTATATACTCTAACTACTGTGCTGTCTATATTGATATCGACGTAAATACAGCCATTAGTGCTGTTCTCAAATGCTAGTGCACCTTTATTCAAAATTGGATACTTCGAGATAATAAGCGGTGAAGCATTTTTAGCCCCATAGAATGAAGGAGCATCTTTTCCAAATGCTTCTTGCAAATAAGTTTTAATGTGTTGTTCTTGATGGGCAAATTCTTGCAAACATATAATGTCAGCCTTCAATGAAGCAAGGTACTCGAAAAAAGGCAACAAGCGTTCTTTAGGTTTCATACCTTTTTGGTGGAATCCATTAGCATTTGTAGCGTTGTAGGTCATTACAAGTAATGTAGCTTCTGAACTTAGCAAAGGAGTATTAAAAGCAATATTCTTAGTTAAAAACTGCCAACCCAATAGCAAACAAGCAGTAGAGTAAAGAAAATACCACTTCTTCTTAAATACCCAATAAATAATGAAAGAAATATTTAGTAATAGGATTATCGGATAGAATAAGGCAAGTAAAGCTATGTAAGGGAAAGATATTGGATTGATGTAGGGCGATAAATAGGAAACAAGCGTGAGAATAATCAGCATAATATTTGCCCAACGTACTATTTTTTGTAATCCTAGCACAGTTATTTATTCTTTACTAGCTTTGAACAAAATTTCTTTCTCTTCCTGAGAAAGGCTATCATAACCTGACACTTTTATCTTGTCAAGTATAGCATCCACACGCTCTTGCTGTGAAAGCCCACTATTGTCAGAATTAGCATTACCTCTTCTTGTAGCAGTTGTCTTTTTAGTAGCTTTTTTAACTTCACCAGCATTTGTATTTTTGTAAGCTACATGAGGTTTTTTCCTTCTTGGTGGCGATTTTGGAGCACCATTAAATAGTTGACTGAAAAAATTAGAGATGCTGTTAATAATCCTATTAATTGGAATGGAAATATCATTACCTTCACGAAGCATAAGCACAAATATCCAGCCGAGAGCAGCACCGCCTAAATGGGCAATGTTCCCTCCAGTGTTAGGAGCAATGCGAGCGATGGAAAAAACATTTAGCAATACCAATACTGCAACGATATATTTTAATTTTACTGGACCTATAAGTAGCAAATTCATGGTATAATTCGGAGCAATTACACCTGCTGCGACCACGATAGCCATTACTGCGGCAGATGCACCTAATGCCATTTCTCCAATTACAATAGGCATGTTAATTTGAGCAGACACAAAGTAGGCAATACCACCTGCTAACCCTCCCAGTAAATACAAAGGCAGTATTCTTTGATTGCCTAAGAAATCACCAACAATTCTACCAAACCAATAGAGCATGAGCATATTCCAGAGAATGTGCCAAAAGCCATCATGAAGAAACATGTGAGTAAAAATAACCCAAGGATGTGTTAAGTTGAATTGCCAACCTGAAGAAAGGCTAAGCCATTTTACAACAACAGGAAACTTGTCTATTTGACCAGCGAGAAAAAAAAAGACAGCTACAATATTAATGATTAAGAACACTGCCACATTCAAAATTATAATTCTTGTGACCATGTTGCCATAATTAAACTCCCGCTTGGCATCTTCCCATATGGACTGGAACATTTGTAATATTTTTTTATCTTGAGCTTTACTCGTTTTTAATCATCAATCAAATGTAAAATCATTATTTATGCAATTTAGTTCACACGATAATTAGAATCGTTGTTCTGCCAAAGTAAAATTAACAGAAATCCGAAAAATGCACCCCCCAAATGAGCAAAATGTGCTACGGGATCACCAGAAAATTTACTGATACCTAAGAACAAATCTAACGCTATCAATCCTGGTATAAAATACTTAGCTTTTATAGGAATAGGTAAAAAAATGAGCATTAGCTCCGCATTTGGAAATTTTGTACCAAACGCTACTAGCAAACCATAAATAGCTCCAGATGCACCTACCATTAGCCCATTAGTGCTTTCTATTTGGAAATACATCATCAATAATTGTGTAATGGCAGCTCCTAAAGCGCAAACAATATAAAAAAGCAAAAAACGACGAGGTCCCCAAAGCGATTCTACTGGGCTTCCAAACATTACTAAGCCAAACATATTGAAAAAAATGTGTCCTAAATTAGCGTGTGTAAAAAAGTGGGTTACTAACTGAAAAGGTTGGAAATAGGGCGACGTAGGATAATACAGTGCCAGCACACGAATCAAATTAGGAAAAATCAACTCCGTAAATGCAAAAACAATCAAGTTAATAATCAATAAATGTTTGACAACATCAGTCATTCTGAGCATAAAAAATCTTAATTAAACTAGCTACAAAGCTGTCAAAGCAGGAGTAACTAGGGGATAAAAAATTTCGATGAACTATGAAAACATTTTTTCCAAGTCTGATAGCTCAAAAGTAAGAAAACATTTCTTTCCTCTGGGGCTTACCAAAGGCATTTCGCAAGCAAAAAGTTCGTCTATTAACATTTGCATTTCTTCCACATTAAGGTGTTGTCCTTTTTTTATGGCAGCACCCATAGCCAAAGATCGAGCAATGTTTTCATTAAAACCCAAATCTAAAGATAAGTTATCGTGATATTGTGCAATGAGTTGTTCTATCATTTCTTGCTCTTTAGCTTCTTGCCTGAAATCAGCAGGTACACCATGCACAATAAATGAATTACCACCAAATTCCTCAATGTCAAAACCCATTTGCTGAATTTCTGGCAATAAATCTTTCAACGTCAACGCATTACTTTTAGAAACATGAATGGTTTGTGGGAATAATTTACGTTGTGTAGCTGTTGTTCCACCTTCCATCATGCGCAAATATTTTTCATACAAAATGCGCTCATGCGCGGCTTGTTGGTCAATAATCCAAAAACCAGATTTTATTTGGTTAATAATATATCGCCGATGTAGTTGATAAGGTGTTTTTTGCTGCTTCGAAAAACTTTGGTTGACATCGTCGAAAGCCGATGTTTCTTTTGATATTTTACTGGATACCACAATTGGTGTTTCATCAGATGAAAATGCGGTTTTGGGAAGTGCTTCTTCTTGATAAAGTAGTTCCCATTGTTCCAAATTATTGCGCTGTCGCTCGGCATGTGCATCAAAAGTAGCTGTTCTTTTATTGCCTCTATTTTCAGACTTGTCTTTATAAGTGCCTTCTGATGGTAAATCCAAAGAAGGGAACTGGCGCAACGTTGCTGCTGATTCCTCAGATGCTCTTGGAGTAAAATTGATGTTGGAGAACAATGGCTCTTGGTCAAAATCTAAAGTTGGCGTAACACTGTACTGCCCCAAAGCATGACGAATAGCAACTTTAAGGTAATTATACACCATTTTCTCGTCATCAAATTTAATTTCTTGCTTCGTTGGGTGCACATTTACATCAATATGAGCAGGATCAATGTCCACAAAGATGACGTACAGTGGGTGCATATTTTGTGCCAGCAAGTCCTCGAATGCTCCCATAACAGCATGGTGTAGCCAACCACTTTTAATGAAGCGATTATTCACAAAAAAGAACTGCTCCCCCCTTGTGCGTTTAGCATAATCAGGCTTACTAATAAATCCCTTTATTTGTACTAACTCTGTTTCTTCTTTGACTGGCACTAGCTTTTTATTTGTTCCAGAACCCAAAACATTAACCACTCTTTGTCGCAAGTTGCTTACAGGCAGATGAAAAACCTCTGTTCCATTGTGATGAAGGGAGAAAAAAATATCGGGATGTGCTAATGCCACACGTTGAAATTCATCTGTAATATGACGCATTTCAACAGTATTTGACTTCAAAAAATTTCTTCGGGCAGGCACATTGAAGAAAAGGTTTTTAACTAAAATGCTGCTACCTACTATACATTGACAAGGTTCTTGTGTTTTCAATACTGTTCCCTCTATCACTATCCTTGTACCTAACTCATTCATTCTCTGTCGAGTACGTAACTCTACTTGGGCAATAGAAGCAATAGAAGCCATTGCCTCACCTCTAAACCCCATAGTGCGCAACGCAAATAGGTCTTTAGCTGTTCTAATCTTTGAAGTAGCATGGCGTTCAAAGCACATTCTTGCATCTGTTTCGGACATACCGCATCCATTATCCACAACTTGGATAAGCGTTTTCCCAGCATCCTTAATAATCAATTTTATACTCGTACTTCCAGCATCTACTGAGTTTTCCAGTAACTCTTTGACCACAGAAGCAGGTCTTTGTATGACTTCGCCTGCTGCAATTTGATTGGCAATGGAATCAGGAAGTAGCTGAATTACATCAGCCATATTTTATTCTATATTTAATTTTTTATTTAATCTTTCCTTCAATAAAAACGATTAGCGGCAAAAGTAGTTTTAAAACTACGCCAAAATGACTGTTTCAAATCGTATCTTTATCAAAAGTTTCTAATTATTACAATAGGCAAACAACAATTTTTAGTCGTAAATCTAAGTTGATGATTAGTGAAAAACGAAACAGATGATGGCAAAAATAGGAATAATATTGTGTTTATTGTCTAACACAGCAATAGCTTCTTTTGCACAACCTGCTAATAACGCAGCTCAGTTTGAAAAGCAATACAAAGAACGTATTCAAAAAGAATATCTGGATGACGTGTATATCCCTAAAGATTTAACTGATGCGTTTGTTCAACTCAATCGCTTGATTGACAGTGCATCTAAAGAAAAATTCAAAAAAGCTCCTGAAGATGTTGTTGCTCAACGACTACATTTTAGCTTGGGCAGATGGATGATGCACAACTGGAGTTTCTACGAAGGTTCTCGATTGACTGTGTTTTTAAATGGATTAGGTCTTTATCATCCTGATGACATGGCTCGCTTTATCATCATTACCTACCATCGAAGCATTAATCGCAACCCATTGGAGGTGAAAGCACTAATTACTAATTTGCAAGAAAAACGCAAAGCCACTGACCAAGAACGCTTACTAAAAGGTCAAGTGATTCACCAAGAAGTCATTAAAAAAGATAAAAATTAATCCGCTTGCCTTCGCCTAAAAACCAATTGCCTTCAAGTGTAACCCTGTATTTTCTGGAAACCCCATTACAAGATTCATATTTTGCACTGCTTGTCCAGAAGCACCTTTTAGCAAGTTATCAATCACACTGATAATGAAGGCTTTACCATTTATCTTTTTGACGTACAGCACACATTTATTGGTATTAACCACTTGTTTCATATCAGGTTCTTCTTGTGTAATAAGCGTAAATGGCGCATCGGCATAATATTCTTGATACCATGTTTGTAGTTCTTTTTCACTGGCATCCACGTCAGTGTAAGCACTGATTAAAATACCACGCGAAAAATTACCGCGCAAAGGAATAAAATTGACCGCATGCTTAAATTCAGGTTGTAACTGCTGAAGGCTTTGCTGTACCTCGTCCAGATGTTGGTGGGTAAATGCCTTATAAACCGCTACGTTGTTATTACGCCAGCTAAAATGGGTAGTTTCAGAAGGGCTTTGCCCTGCTCCTGTCGAACCAGTGATGCCATGTAAATGCACTTCGCTGCACAGCCATTCTTTAGCTGCCAAAGGCAAAAGTGCCAACTGAATAGCCGTAGCAAAACAACCAGGATTAGCAATATGACGAGACCGACTAATAGCTATTTTATTCAATTCGGGCAGACCATAGACAAAATTTTCAGCATCTTGCTTCAAGCGATAATCGGTACTTAAATCAATAATTTTTACTGAATTTGGCATAGTATTTTGTTGCAAAAATTCCCTTGACTTTCCATGCCCCATGCACAGAAAAAGTACGTCAATATCTGTTGATATTTGGTGCGTAAAATGAAGTGTAGTTTCGCCAATCAAGTCTGTATGCACTGTTGAAATAGGTTTGCCTGCATTGCTTTGGCTATGCACAAACTCAATTTTTGCATAAGGATGATACAACAAAATTCGGAGTAGTTCCCCAGCAGTATAGCCTGCTCCACCAATAATGCCTATTTTAGCAGTACGATTATTCATAAAATTTATTTTCTAATTGGTAAAAGACAACACCAACCAAATATACTTTTACACTGACCAGAACGTTTCTTTAAAAAAGTATATTTGTATTTTTTGATTATTGATTTTTCACTTTAAACGACAATTAAATATGCGTCTTAACTATTACAAAATCTTTCTTTTATTAACACTAAGCTGCCTGCTGTTTCCAAGCCTCAGCCATGCGCAGAGGCGTTTACTCGACAAAGTAAAAGAAAAAACAGAAGACAAAGTAATTGAAAAAATTTTCGGACCGAGTACCCAACAACCTAGCAACACCAGCAACTACCCGAATAGTGGTGGCTCAAGTAGCACACAAGGTATGGAAGGTGGAAAAAAACTGACACCGCCCGATGTGAACAAGCATATCAAAGAGGCAGAAGTAGCTTTAGCAGCAGACCAATACAAGAATGCTAAATTTGCACTTCAACAAGCTATGACAGGAGTTGAGCTAGAAATTGGTTATGATGTTCTGGATAAACTGCCTACGAGCGTTTTAGGCGTAAATTACGTAAAAGAAGATGATGGTGTTTACAGCTCTGGTGTTGGTTTTGTAGGGTTGGTAATTAGTAGAAATTATCGAAACAAAAGCAAAGAAATTGAATTTACCACTATGAATAACAACGCCGTAGCTAATCTTTATGGAGGTATGATGGGTAGTGGCGCGTATGCTAGCAGTGAAGGCGACCAAAAAGCAATTAATTTAGACGGCAATTCTGGTATTTTACGATACGATAGTGGCTATTATGAGCTAGGTGTTCCTTTCGGGCAAACTTCTGTTTTTTTGATGAAATGCAAAGGTTGCAAAGACGAAAATGAAGTTATAGAAGCTGCTAAAGCATTGAAAATAAACGACATCAAAAAAAGATTAGGCGAGCAGTAAACAGCTTCCTACATAATCTATTATTCATCAAAGTTTAAAATAAATATGAAAAATATATATATAACATTATTTTTTTTAGGATTTACATTTTTAGCGGTTGCTCAAAATGAAGCGGCCACTCATTTAGCAGAAGCAAAAACCAATTACGCCTCACGCGACTTGGACGGCACACGATTTGCTTTGCAACAATCACTCAATGAGCTATATGTATTAATTGGGAAGAAAATTCTAGCAGAGTTGCCCACAACAATAGGCGATGCCAAAGCCCTTTCCGAAGGCGACCAGTACAACGGTATGGCATTGGGATACAGCAGTATCTATATTGACCGCACCTATCAAAGCGATGACAAGAAGAAAAATATCAACCTTAGCCTTATCAATGATTCGCCATTGTTGAGTGCACTCAATTTGTTCCTTTCCAACCCTGTCATGAACATGATGAGTGGCAAGAAAATGATTAAAATTGATGGCTACAAATGCTCCTTGGAAGCCAGTGAGTCAACGCCTGTGACCTACACGCTTTATGTGCCCTTTAGCCAATCCTTATTAACGCTCACTTTTGATGGTTACGACAATGAAAATCAAGTAACGACACTTGCTAAACAAGTACCCATTGGAAAAATAATTGCTTTGGCGGAGTAATTTTCCTTGAGCAAAAGTGTAGATAATCTTTTCTGCACTTTTGCACAAACATCAACATCACTTCATTTGCTGAATTTGCAGTGTCATCAATTCATATATTTTTTTCCATTCCAATTGATGTTCAAGCAGTTGCAAATGACGTTCAATTGTATTTTCATCTTTTCGGATAGCTGGTCCAGTTTGCATTTCGGCTGGCGAATATTGCTGCACTTTTAATGCTGTTTCCAGAATAATTGGCTTCAACAAATCAAAAGGAATGGCTTGTTCTGCAAGTAATGAATGCGCTACATGAAAGCAATAATTGGCAAAATTATTGGCAAATACAGCAGCCACATGCAACTGCGCACGTTGAGCATCATCGAGCGCATACACAAGTGGACTAATCGCTTGAGCCAAGCGCATTAATTGCCCTTTTTTATCATTCGTATTGGCATCAACAATAATAGGTGTATTCGACCAATTTGGTGTTTTTTCTAAAGAAAAAGATTGTAAGGGGTAGAGAACGCCATAGTCTTGAAAATGAGGCGATAATACAGCACTAGGCGTAGCGCCAGAGGTATGCACAACGAAACAATCTTTAGGTAATTGACGAGCAACCGTTTCAATTGCATTGTCAGCAACCGCAATAATGATAATATCTACATCAAGATGTATCGCTTGCAACGAGCTGATAGCTTCTGCTTCCACTGATTTGGCTAGCGCCCGAGCATTTTTTTGATTTCTACCAAAAATTTGTATCAGGTCGAAATCTAATTTTTTTAGTATCTTAGCTAGATGAGTAGCTATTTTTCCAGTTCCAAGAATGCTAATTCGTTGAATATCTTTTGGTAACATCATTCAAAATCTAAAATCCAAAAAACTAAAATCCAAAAAACTAAAATCTGCCTAATGATTAGGCAAAGTCAAAACTAACACACATGAGTATTAAAACAACGTTAATCAAAATATTTGCTCAACGCATTGTCAAAAATATACATCAATGGTCGGCTCGTGCAGTAGAAGACCAAGAGCGAATCCGCCAGCAACTTATTCAAACGGCTCAACATACCGTTTTTGGTAAGGCGTATGACTTTCAACACATTAGAACCTATCAAGATTTTAAAACGCAAATTCCTATTCAAGATTACGAACAACTTCGCCCTTACATAGAGCGCATCAAAAATGGCGAAAATGATGTACTTTGGGTGAATCGTCCTAAGTATTTTGCTAAAACTTCGGGCACAACTTCAGGCGTAAAGTACATTCCCATCACAAAGGAAAGTATTCCAAATCATTTTAATTCCGCTAGAAATGCCTTATTTCTCTACGGAGCAGCCACCAATAATTGGCAATTTATGGATGGGAAAATGATTTTCCTTTCAGGTAGCCCCGAATTGGAAGAAATTAATGGTATTCTGACAGGCAGGCTTTCTGGCATTTCCAACCATTTAGTTCCCAACTGGCTGAAAGGCAATCAATTACCTACTTGGCAAACCAACTGTATCGAAGATTGGGAAGAAAAACTAGACCGCATTGTTGAAGAGACATTAACTCAAGATATGCGCCTCATTAGTGGCATACCGCCTTGGGTACAAATGTATTATGAGCGACTGCTTGCCAAAACAGGCAAAAGTAATATTCAAGAGATTTTCCCTAATTATAGCGTTTTTGTTTATGGTGGTGTCAATTTTGAACCCTATCGTGCCAGTTTAGAGCATTTGGTGGGAAAATCTATTCATAGCGTTGAGGTTTATCCAGCATCAGAAGGATTTATCGCTTTTCAGGATAGTCAACAACACAAAGGATTATTACTCAACACCAATTCTGGTATTTTCTTTGAGTTTATTCCAGCAGATGAAATATTCAACGACCACCCTACCCGACTATCGTTGGCAGAAGTAGAACTCGGTGTAAACTACGCCATCATCATTAACAACAATGCAGGTTTATGGGGTTATAATATCGGCGATACAGTTGAATTTACTTCCCTCCAACCCTATCGCTTGGTGGTTACTGGTCGCATTAAGCATTTTATTTCTGCCTTTGGCGAGCACGTTATCGGGAAAGAAGTAGAACAGGCAATGTTAACTGCTTGTGGTAGTTGCCAAGCTAGTGTGGTTGAATTTACGGTTGCGCCCAACGTAACGCCTAAAGAGGGCGGTTTGCCCTACCATGAATGGTTTATTGAGTTTGAAAAAGCACCTGAAAATTTAGCTGCTTTTACTAAGGTATTAAATCAAGCTATGCTTCAACAAAATATTTATTACGAAGACTTGATAAAAGGTAATATTTTGCAACCGCTGAAAATCAAAGTATTACCCAAAGATGCTTTCCGCAATTATATGAAAACGCAAGGCAAATTGGGAGGGCAAAATAAAGTGCCACGCCTGAGCAACGACCGCAAGATTGTAGCGGAGTTGGAAAATTTATGAAATTTATTTCAATTTTCTGCCTAGCCAACTGCTCATCCCTACCCCAAAAACCACAATTGTTATAGAACTCAAAGGCATAAGAATAGCTGCGATAACGGGGGAAAGTAGCCCTTGCACCGCAAAACTTAAACCAATGATATTATAAATGAGTGCTAAAAAATATGCCCCAAAAACAACCGTTCTGCTTTGACGAATATAGTTTAAATATTTAGGCAATTTATCCAAATGTTCAGCAGTTAAAATAGCATCACAAGCGGGGGAAAAATTGTTGATATTTTCAGTGATGACAATGCCGACATCGCTTTGTTTTAAAGCGCCAGCGTCGTTTAATCCATCGCCAATCATCATCACTTTTTTATGTTGCTGTACTTGTTGAATAAAATTGAGTTTATCCTGTGGTGTTTTATTAAAATGCAGTTCAGCATTACTGCTAAAATAAGGCTGCAAGCGTGTGCGTTCGCTATCATTATCGCCTGAAAGCAAAGCCAATTCATAGCGACTACCTAACTCCGATAATAGACTAGATAAATTTTTTCTATAACGATTTTGAAAACTAAAATAACCTTTTAATTCATTATTAATTTCTATAAACACACCTTTTTGGTCTATTTTAATTTCATTTTTTACATCTAGCATCAAACTAGCTGCCCCTACTCGAACAGGAATCCCATCTATTTCCGCAATAATCCCCTTGCCGACAACTTCTTCTATTTTACTGATATTCAATAGTTTAAATTCAATAAAATGCTTATCCAATGCTCTACTCAAAGGATGCGACGATTGATAAACTACGCTGCGAATGAGTTGCTTTTCTTTATCGGTAAGTGCCGAACCATGAAAATGAATTAATGGTTGGGTATTATCCGTTAATGTCCCTGTTTTATCAAATACAATTTGCTGCAATCGCTGCATTCTATCAATAACATTAATGTGCTTAATGTAAAATTGATAACGCGCCAGCACCCGCAGAACATTTCCATAAGTGAACGGAATAGAAAGCGCCACAGCGCAAGGGCAAGCGATAATTAATACTGCTGTAAACGCATTGAAGGCTACACTCACATTGCGCGGTAGCCAATAAGCTAGTGTAAAAAAAGCAACCATCAAAATAACTACCGTAAAAAACTTGCCAATTTGATTGGCTAGTTGTGTGCTTTGTGGCTCTTCTTTTTCAAAAGCAGTATTATTCCAAAGTTCTGTTAAATAGCTTTGAGCAATGGTTTTTGTAATGCTTATTTCCAAATCTCCGCCAATTTGCTTACCTCCAGCAAATATTTTTTCTCCTACTTGTTTTTGCACGGGTGCGGATTCGCCTGTTACAAAACTATAATCAATATTTGCATTTCCTTTTAAAATTAAGCCATCGGCAGGGATTAATTCCTGATTTTTCACGACGAGTATATCTCCTATTTGAAGTTTGTTTAAAGCAACTGGTACTAATTCTTTAGCTCGCTTTACCATTGCTGAGATTGGGAAGTAGGATTTATAATCGCGTTCAAAAGATAAATTATAATACGTCTTTTGCTGAAACCATTTTCCAATTAGTAAAAAGAAAATCAATCCAGCCAAACTATCCAAATAGCCAGCACCAGTAGCAGTTACAATTTCATAAACACTTCTTAGAAATAAAGCTAAAATACCAATTGAAATCGGTACATCAATATTAAGTTGCCTTTGCTGAATGCCTAGCCAAGCCGATTGCAAGTAATCTCTACCACAATAAAGCAGTACGGGAATAGATAGTGCAATATTCAAATAACCAAACCATTGTTGGAAATAAGTTTCTTCTAGCCCTAAATATTCTGGAAAACTCAACAACATGATGTTGCCAAAAGCAAAACCTGCTACGCCGAGTTTATAAACCAACGATTTAGCAACCGCTTTGGTAGTTGGCTTTTCAAGTTCATTTAGATTTAATGCTGGAGCGTAACCAACGGAAGCCAGTAATTCTACCACTTTCCGCAAGTTGGTACTTTGTGGGTCAAAAGTGATATAGATTCGCTTTTTTAAAAAATTAACTTGCGAATGTATAATGCCATCATTGAGTTTGTATAAATTTTCGAGTAGCCAAATGCAAGAGGCACAATGAATATCAGGCAAATGAAAACTTACTTTTGTTTGTTTTTCGTCTGCATATTCTACTATTTTTTGCACTACTTCTGAGTCATCTAAGTAAGCATAATGCGCTTGAGTGCGACCGCGCAAGCTAATTCCTGCTTTTTCATCAATTTGATAATAAGCACATAAATCTTGCTCATTCAGGATTTCATATACCATTTTACATCCCTCACAACAAAAATATTTTTCCTCTATCTGTATAGAAGTATCCTGGCATTCTTCCCCACAATGTTTGCAGTGCACCTTACTGACGTGCGCAATGTCTGTTTTTTCCAATATTGCATCCATAAATCAAAAATGACACGATTTATACGATTGCAAAATGATGAAAGTCATAACACATACTGAGAATACTCAATTACTAGAAGAAAATCAGCAGCAGAGGAAAGAAAATATATTTAGTCAAGCCATTTAAGACAAGAAGATAGTTGGAGGATTAAATCAGTTAGTTAAGCTAACTGATTTAACTTATTAATACTTTAACTATTTATCCAACAATAGTACACCAGAAGCCATAAATTTATATTCTTTTTTAGGCTCAGTTATTTTAGCAATTTCTTCAGGTGCAGCACCTTTATCTTCTGCGTAGTGTTTTAATTCATCTACTGATGTAACTTCTTGAAAAGCAACACCTTCCATGATAACTTCTTTACCTGAAATATCCTTTGGTACAAAAAAACCATAGTCCTTAAACTTTACAAAAACTGTTTTTGCTTCAGCACTACCATCTGAAATACTCATCCAGCAGCCTTTTGCTTGACAAACTTCTTGTACCGTGCCACGCACTTTAGTTACTAAGGAATCTTGGCTGCCAAGTTGAGCAAATAAATCATTAACACCTATTGCGTTATCGGCTGTAATTGCCTCACCAAAAGTATTCTCAGTAGATACGGCAGTTAAGGCAGTTTCTGTCTGATTACTCGTTGGTTTACAAGCAAATAGCAGCGTAATAAACATGAATGAGAAAATTGTATTTTTCATATTTCAAAAATTTTATCTGCAAAGTTAGCAATTTTAGTACACTTTTACATTGCTTCAACGTCGAATAAATTTAAAGGAAAAATTATTTTAATGCTCGCAGGAATTATAGAAATCTTAAAATTGTTGAAAACAAGTGAGGTAAAAACAATAAAGCCAATATTGCACGTTTTATTGATAGCAGTTACATCCAACATTATTTGAAAAAACCGATTTTCACTATGAGTAAGTTAAAAGTATTCCTTATCGCAATTGTGGCAATTAGTAGCCACTTTTCACTTAACGCCCAAAAGTGTATTGAGGGAGATTGTGTCAATGGGAAAGGTGCTATGCTCTATCCTAGTGGTGCTAAGTACGTTGGTACATTTAGACAGGGGAAGATTGAAGGACAAGGCATTCTCTATTTTGCCAACGGCGACAAGTATCTTGGCGACTGGGAAAATCAGTATCGTCAAGGGAAAGGAAGATTAGTATATAAAGATGGCAGTCAGTATTTTGGGGAGTTTAGCCAGAACGAAATACAGGGTTTTGGCAAGATGCAATATGCTAATGGCAGTCAATATGAAGGGCAGTGGCTCAATGGGAAGCCCGACGGTACAGGAACATACCGCTCTGCTAATGGCGATTTGTACGAAGGTGAATTTAAAATGGGGTTGTTTGATGGACAAGGCAAAATGCAATATGCCGATGGCACACGCTATGAAGGTAATTGGCAAGAAGGCAAAAGACATGGAAAAGGTATATTGGTTAATACTTATGGAGATATTGTGGAGGATGAATGGATTGAAGACCGATTGGCAGTAGAATTGTTTGGCACAAGAAAAGCAATAGATGCTGGAGCTGATGCCGAATGGAGCGATGCTTTTACACCTTTGATTGATAGAAGTGAAGAAATAAAAATATGGGCTGTGTTAGTAGGTGTGGGCAGTTATGAACATATGCCCTCCTTGCGTTTCACCGATGATGATGCCTACCATTTATATGCGTTCCTGAAAAGCCCAGAAGGTGGCGCCCTACCCGACCGACAAGTGCGCGTATTGATTGACGAAAACGCCACTTATCGAAATATTCTTTACACTATAAAAAGAGTATTGCATCAAGCAGACGATAATGACGTGGTTATTTTTTACTTCTCTGGACATGGTTTTGAATCTTCATTTTTACCAGTGGATTATGATGGTTCAAAAAATGAACTAAAGCACAGCGAAATTCAAGCCCTCATCAACGCTAGTCAAGCTAAACATAAGATTGTAATTGCCGACGCTTGTCATGCAGGTGGTTATCAAAATTTCCGCTCGGGTAACGTGGATGGTGCACTTGCGCGCTATTATAATGCGTTTCGGGAGTCCAAAGCAGGTACTGCACTATTGCTTTCTTCTAAGGAAAAAGAATATTCTTTAGAGGATGGTGGCTTGCGATCAGGTGTGTTTAGTTATTTCATTATCAGAGGATTAAAAGGCGAAGCAGATAAAAATAAGGATAAAATCGTAACGATACAAGAACTCTTCAATTTTGTTCGTGAAAATGTTCGCTATTACACGGCGAATATGCAAACGCCACTTTTGGTAGGCGATTTCGACCCAAATATGCCTTTGGCAGTTATGAGATAGATAAGTGGGGTGATATTTTTTACAACTCCCCCACTCGCATTTTTTATAAATCAATGTAATTTCCTAAATAAAGTGTCCAATCGTAAGTGCTAAAAGACACACTTGGATTGCTCCCTAGAGGAATAACATTATACTTTTTCAAAAAATTATTTTTCACTCCTTTGATACCACCAAAATCACCTCTAAACCAACTAAACAAGGAAGTAACATATACTTTATTTTCATCTACTTTATACGAGGAGGTTTCATTTAAATATGCGCTACTGCTTTTATCCAACTGTTCGTCAATTCTACTAGCGTCATAAATAGCTACTGGCGGGCAACTTTTAGCCCCGCAATTCAGCGCAAAATGAATGCGACCATCTCTCTGGCGTACTCTCAATTTTTTTTCGTATTTACTTACAAATAATTTAGGCAATAAACCGAGTGCCAGTTTTGCTCTTGAACCTCTAATGATGCCGTGTTCGATGTTATCGAAGCTCAATTCTTGACTTGCAATCGTAATACGAGGTGTAGAAAAAAAAGCGCTTCTATCGTCAAAAAGTTGAGGGTTCTTAGTTAGAATCAACTGAACTTGAGCATTATATACATTCATCCAAAAGGCTTTTCGCTTGTTGTCGTTATCCAACTGATTAGCTAAATCATCTAAACTTATTTCTGCTAACCTTTTTTCTATATCTTCGGCGGAACGTTGATACCTTGCAGCTTCTAGCAATGACTTTGAAAGTTCTAACGCATCCATGTTACTATTGATTGTCGTATTAGGGTTAGAACAACTAACCAACATAAAACTCATAAAGAAAGATAGTAAATTCATAAACAGTAAATTTGGTAAATTTTATACCATATACGCATATTGTTTACCAACAGTTTTATAACATTTTGACCTATGTTAATAAGTATCGTCATCCCGACATTAAATGAAGAAAAAAATATTGCTAGGCTCATTCCTTACCTAATACAGAATATGGGGCATGGAAATATAGAAATTATTGTAGTGGATACTGTTAAAAGTATTGACAATGGCGACAAGGTAGCTAAAAATTATGGTGCTAAAGTGATTAAAAGTGAAATTTGTTGTAGGGCAGTACAACTCAATCTTGGCGCGCATCAGGCAAAAGGCGATATTTTGTACTTTATTCATGCGGATGTTATTCCACCTAAAACTTACTATGAAGATATTCTAAAAGCCATTCAAAAAGATAAGGATTGGGGTTTTTTTAGTTATAGATTCAACACTAATAATTGGTTATTGCGTATTAATAGCTATTATACTCGCTTTGACGGTTTATTTGCTGGCGGAGGCGACCAAACTCTTTTCATAAAGAAAGATATTTTTCATCAGATAGGTAGATTTAACGAAGATTGTAAGATAATGGAAGACTTTGAATTGACTCGACGTTTGAAAGCACAGAAAATTCCTTTTCAAATTATTAAAAATGACGTAATTGTTTCTGCTAGAAAGTACGAAAAAAACAACTATGTCAAAGTTAACCTCGTCAACTTTTGGGTATTCATGCTTTTTTTAAAGGGTGTTTCTCAAGATAAGATTATTCAAATTTATAGAAAATGGATTTTATAATCAGTTTCCTGTATCATTTTCAGCCGTTATTGTTTTAAGCGATTTAAGTTGTACATTATTTTTTCGATAAGAAACACCGTCTCTAATGTAATCAATACTGATAATATCTCCAGGACGATACCGAGCGACTTGTTCCTGCAACTCTGGAATGGATTTCACCTTCACATTATTAATCGCAACAATAACATCATTAGGTTCAAGTTTCGCTTCTGAGGCTGTTGTCCCCTGATTTACAGATTGCACTAACACGCCTTCTACCTTATTTAGCTTCAGGTCTTTCGCAATAGTCCCATTGACATCGCCAATAACTACCCCTAATACCGCACGTTGTACTTCACCAAACTCACGTAAATCATTGGCTATTTTTATCACTAAATTAGAAGGAATAGCAAAAGAAAATCCTTCGTAACCACCTGTTTCCGAAATAATAGCAGTATTAATGCCCACTAATTCCCCTCTAGCATTCACTAAAGCTCCTCCACTATTACCAGGATTGACTACTGCGTCGGTTTGGATAAAACTTTCAATACTAAACTTGCGATTTTTTAAAATCTGAATACTTCTAGCTTTGGCACTGACAATACCAGCAGTTACGGTGGAAGTTAAGTTAAACGGATTACCCACTGCAAGTACCCACTCTCCTACTTTCAATTCATCGGAATCGCCGAGGCGCAAAGGCATAAGGTCATTGGCATCTACTTTTAACAGTGCCAAGTCTGTGTTAGGGTCTTTTCCAACTAAAGTAGCTTTTAATTCTCGCTTATCTGATAAAACCACTTCAAAAGAAGTCGCATTTTCAATCACATGATAATTAGTAACAATATACCCATCTTTAAAAATTACTACACCAGAGCCCGCTGAAATGCGATAATCCCCTCTGTAAACAGCGATACTCACCACAGAAGAAGTTACTGTTTTGGCAATGGCAGAAAAATCTTTAGGTTCGTTGTAGGGTGGGCTATTAACCTTACTAACTAACTGCGTGTTGATTTCTTGAGGGTAATATGGTACACTTTGCCGACGCTGAACAAAGTGTAAAGTAGTTAAACTCGTAGTAAAAGCAGTGATAAGTGCAACAAAAAAGGTAATAAAAATATGTTTTTGCATAAAGCTCCAAGTTGAGTTATTTTCTCCTAGTAAGATGCTGATATTGCCAAAATTACTCTTTTTTATAATCATATAACGATACATTACATCGTTAAGGTATATAAAATTAGCTTGTTTTTAAAAGTAAACATAATAAACAATCAAGAAACTTACAGAATTCCATAAAAAAAGATTTATCACGATAGTTTGACTTTACGAAATCAACATTGTCTCTGATATTGTTGTAATGTTGACGTTCAAGTTACATAATTTACTAATTTTGTAGCAAAGTTCATTTTTACGGATACTAAATAAAACTATTCCAAGAATGACAAAAGATTATCTACATACTGTGAGCACAAGTAGCAACCCAACTTTGGACGACGTACTTATACGCGAAATTAAAGAAGACTATTGGATATGTCGCTTAAGCAGGGAAGTTTCCCTTCTGGGGAGAAGAGAAGTATTAAGCGGAAAAGCTAAATTTGGTATTTTCGGTGATGGTAAGGAAGTGGCGCAAGTGGCTATGTCTAGAGCCTTTAAAAAAGGTGATTGGCGTGCCGGTTACTATCGCGACCAAACCATACTTTTTGCATTAGGGCTTTCCACAGTAGAAGATTTTTTTGCTCAGTTATATACGGATACACAAAACGATAAGTTTAGTGGCGGGCGACAAATGAATGGTCATTATGCTACCCCAATTATTGATGAAGCGGGGAATTGGTTAAATTTGACTGAACTGTATAACATCTCTGCTGATATTTCTTGTACAGCAGGACAAATGCCTAGAGCAGTAGGCTTAGCATTTGCTTCAAAAATGTTCAGAAAAAATACGGCTTTATCCGATTTAAAAAACTTTTCCAATAACGGAAACGAGGTCTGTTTTTGCACTATCGGCGATGCTAGTACCTCAGAGGGCGTATTTTGGGAGGCTATGAACGCAGCAGGTGTTCTCCAAATTCCTTTAGCTGTTTCTGTTTGGGACGATGGTTATGGCATTTCTGTTCCCATTGAATACCAAACTACTAAAGCAAGTATTTCAGTAGCATTAAGTGGATTGCAGCGCGACAAAGACAATTCCGGAATTGACATTTACACCGTAAAGGGCTGGGATTATTTGGCTTTACGAGCAGTTTATGATAAGGGTATTCAAAAGATGAGACACACACACATCCCCGCCCTATTCCACATTCAGGAATTAACACAACCACAAGGACATTCCACCTCAGGCTCACATGAACGTTATAAGTCAGACAAAAGATTGGCTTGGGAAAAAGAGTATGACTGTTTGACACAAATGGAAAACTGGATGCTCAGTGAAGGCATTATGACAGAAGATGAAATAATAGAGTGGCAGCAAAAGGCTAAAAAACAAGTCAGACAAGCTAGAGACCGCGCTTGGGCAGCCTACATTCAACCTGTTCAACAAAAAAGGGAAACAGTTATTCAACTGTATGCTGATGTCGCCTCCAGAGTAAGTGATGTCTCGGTTAAGTCAGTTTTACAGAAACAGGCGCAAACATTAAAAAACCTACGCACGCCTTTTGTTAGTGAAATTGTCCAAAATGTAAGGCAAACTTTCTTTGCCTTACAGAAAAATACTATGGCAGCAGCCAAACCAATAAAGCAATGGTTAGACCGAGCTTACGAAAAGGCAACAGATGACTATGCTTCTCATTTATATTCCAATTCCACTTCAGCAGCCATTAAAATAAAAGAAGTAAAGCCAATTTACTCTAAACGTTCAGAGGAAAAGAACGGCTATGAAATCCTGAATACCTTCTTTGATAAGGTATTAGCAAGAGACAAACGCATTATCGCTTTTGGGGAAGATGTCGGCAACATAGGCGACGTAAATCAAGGATTTGCTGGATTACAGAAAAAATATGGCGAAGACCGCGTTTTTGATACAGGTATTAGAGAATTGACCATTATGGGGCAAGCGATTGGCTTAGCCATGCGTGGATTGCGCCCTATTGCTGAAATTCAATACCTGGACTACCTCGTATATGGTTTGCAACCCCTCACTGATGATTTAGCCTGCTTGCGCTGGCGAACCGATGGCAAACAACAAGCACCGCTTATCATTAGAACACGTGGACACCGATTAGAAGGTATTTGGCATGCAGGCTCACCTATCGGCATGATTATCAATTCTTTGCGTGGAATGTGTATCCTTGTTCCTCGCAACATGACGCAAGCAGCAGGCATGTACAACACCATGCTACAATCAGATGATCCTGCTTTGATTATAGAATCGCTCAATGGCTATCGCCTAAAGGAACTAATGCCCGACAATATTGGTCAATACACTGTCCCGATTGGACAAGTTGACATTTTACATAAGGGCAACGACGTTACTTTGGTTACTTATGGTTCTTGTGTGCGTGTGGCAGAAAAAGCAATACACATGCTCGGCGAACATGGTATTTCAGTGGAACTGATTGACGTACAAAGTCTTGTTCCTTTTGACCTTTCTAACACCATCGTTCAATCCCTAAAAAAAACTAGCCGAATTATTTTCATGGACGAGGATGTACCTGGCGGCGCTACCGCCTACATGATGCAACAAGTATTGGAACAGCAAAAAGGATATCAATTCCTAGATGCCTCACCGATAACGATTACGGCTAAAGCACATCGTTGTCCCTATGGCTCGGATGGCGACTATTTCACGAAGCCTAATGCAGAAGATGTTTTTGAAGCGGTTTATAAATTGGTGATGGAGTAAGGAATGTTGATAACCAATAAAAGCGTGGAGCAAACACTTCTTATTAAGCCAAATTATATATTATTCTGACTTGAAAATAATAAGTGAAACATCCCTTAATGCTATTAAAGAAATCAATAAAAATTACCTTATGCTATCGAAAAGATAGAATAGGCAACATTTATAGTGTTGAAGTAATCAAAAATGAGAGGTCTTTTTTTACTTTTGCACCATGAAGAAAATGTCATTGCAAGTATTTAACAGCCTAAGTAGGAAAAAAGAAGTCTTCAGACCTTTGCACGAAGGCAGAGTAGGAATGTATGTTTGCGGACCAACCGTTTACAGTGATGTTCACTTGGGTAATTGCCGTACTTTTACCAGTTTCGATGTGATATATCGCTACTTGTTGTTTTTGGGTTACAAAGTTCGCTATGTTCGCAACATTACAGATGTAGGACATTTGGTTGGCGATGCAGATGAGGTAAGCAACGGCGAGGATAAGTTGGCAAAACAAGCCAAATTAGAGCAACTGCAACCTATGGAAATAGCACAAAAATATAGCAATGGCTTCCATGAAATGATGCGTGTATTCAACAATTTGCCACCAAGCATAGAACCTACTGCCACAGGACATATTCCTGAGCAAATCGAGATGGTACAGCAAATTTTGGACAATGGCTATGCTTATGTGAAAAATGGTTCTGTTTACTTTAATACGGAAAAATTCATTAAAGAAAAAGGGACTTACGGTCAACTTTCTGGTCGTGTAGTGGAGGAGTTACTCACAGAAACTAGAGATAATCTCAAAAGTCAGTCTGAAAAAAATCATCCCTCTGATTTTGCAATTTGGATGAAAGCTCATCAGGGTCATCTTATGCAATGGAAATCGCCTTGGTCAGTTGGCTTTCCAGGTTGGCATTTAGAATGCTCTGCTATGAGTACCAAGTATTTAGGAACTGAGTTTGATATTCATGGTGGTGGCAATGACCTAAAATTCCCACATCATGAAAACGAAATTGCACAAAATGAAGCTGCCTGCCACCACACAGGTGCAAAATATTGGTTACACGCTAATATGTTATTACTTAACGGTAAAAAAATGTCTAAAAGCGATGGTAATACCATCACGCCACAACAACTTTTTCTAGGCGACAGTGATAAAATTTCAAAAGGCTATAGCCCAATGGCAGTTCGCTATTTCATGCTCCAAGCACATTATCGCAGTACACTAGACATTACTGATGAAGGTTTACAAGCCGCTGAAAAAGGCTACCGCAAACTGATGGATACTAATTCGATTTTACATAAACTGGAATATACTGGAAAACCCAAAATAGACACTGCTACCGAACAAGAAGTTAATGACTTAATAAACGGCATTTATGAAGGCATGAACGACGACTTTAACACAGCGAAATCCATTGCCCGTATGATGGAATTGAGCAGTTTTATCTACAAATTCAAAAATCAGCAACTCCCTATTCAAAGCATTAGTAAAAACACTTTTGATACGCTTCAACAAACTTATCATCAATTTATTTATCAAGTATTTGGTTTACAGGATGAGTCAACAAACAGCAACAGCAAAAGTGATACCGCTTTGAGTGGACTAATGAATTTGATTATTGATATGCGCAAGCAAGCCAGAGAAAATAAAGATTGGGCAACAGCTGATAAGATAAGGGATGTACTGAAAGAAGTCAATATTGCACTAAAAGATAGTAAAGAAGGTACAAGTTGGAGCATGGAATAGTACGAACTATTCTGTGCTAGAGTAGTTTTTCCACATAAAAGGTTTGAAAATCTTCCCTTTGTAAATCAAAACCTCTACTTTTAAACATGTTGAGCATTCGTTTATTGGTTGCCAACACAGAAGCAAATACCTTGCGAATGCCTTTTTCTTTAGCAATTTCAAGGATGTAACTTGTCAATGCTTTGCCTAGCCCTTGCCCTTGAAAATCATCAGCAATAACAATAGCATATTCAGCAGTTTCATTCCAAGCATCGGCAATAATTCTAACGACACCTGCTAATCTTTTTTTACCTTCTACTTCCACTTCTGCCACAATTGCCATTTCGCGGTCATAGTCAATATGTGTGAAGCGCGTCAGCAAATCATGCGTCAATTTTGGACGATAGCCAAAAAATCGAAAGTAAATAGTGTTTTCTGAAAGATAATCAAACAATTCGGCTTCGAGCGGTTCATCTTCTGCTAAGATGGGACGAAGTAATGCTAATTTACCATTTTTAAGTGAAATAGTTTTGATATATTGTGAAGGATAAGGGGAAATAGCTAAATGAGGATAATCATATCTTGATGCAATGGGTTGCTCCAAATTGAGTTGTATAAATCCATCTAGAGCAACTGATCCAGTTTCATCTGTAGTAAAAGGATTAATTTCAATTTCTTGAATTGCAGGAAAATCCATTAATAGGTAGCTGAACTTGCATAAGGTAAATTTAAGTTGTTCCAAATCCACAGCAGGATAAGCGCGATAGCCTTTCAGCACTTCGTAGGACTTAGTTTGCTCTATTAATCGTTGCGCCAGCATCATATTAAGTGGTGGTAGCCCAACACTTAAATCCTGAAACACCTCCACTGTAACACCTCCTTTTCCAAATGTAATAACTGGTCCGAAGTCGGGGTCTGTTTTTGCACCAATGATGAGTTCATGGCGCTTACGCATCATTTTTTCTACCATTATTCCTTCAATCTTTGCATTGGGCTGATTCTGATTTATAGCTTCAAGCATCTGACGATAAGCCCTTAACAATTCATCTGAATTTTGGATGTTCAGTTGCACACCACCTACATCACTTTTACGAATGATGTCAGGCGATACGATTTTCAACGCTACTGGAAAGCCCAGTAACTCAGCAGCCAATTGTACTTGCGCCTCATCATACACCATTCGGAAAGGCGTTACCTGAATGTCGTAGTAGGTCAGCAACTGTTTGACCTCTTCGGGAGAAGGCTGCGCTCTTCTTTCTTGAATCAACTGGACTATTAAGGCTTTTGCCTTTTCATATTCAGGTTGAAATTGCTCTGGAGAAGCTGGAGGTGTTTGATAAAGTAAATCAATATTATAGGTGTATTCATACATTTTTATCCATGTGTCCACTGCACTTTCAGGATAGCGATAGCAAGGTACACCGTTTCGGTCTAGTAAATTCCTTCCTTCTTCCACTGCGTCCTCCCCCATCCAAACGGTTAATAGCGGTTTATCTATTTTTTTGGCTACTTCTAGCACTGCCGAAGCAATAGCCGTAGGATTACTAGCATATTGAGGTGTTAGAATAACCAAAAAACCATCTATTTCTTGGCACTTACTACAAATGCGAAGTGTTTGCTTAAATTCATTTGCTGTGGCTTCACCCAATAAATCAATCGGATTGGACTGACTCCAACCAACATGCAAAAAAGTGTCTAGCTTTTTGATAATATCGTCAGGAATTTGTGCTAATTGTCCTTCATTTTTACACAAATAATCCGTTGCCATTACACCTGCTGCACCAGCGTTGGTGATAATTGCTAGGCGATTACCTCTTAGGCGTGGTTGTGTAGCAAAGGCTTGGGCACAATGAAAAAGTGTAGCAATACGATCCACGCGAATAATGCCTGCACGCTGAAAAGCAGCCGAATAGACCAAATCGTTGCCCGCTAATCTGCCTGTATGGGAAAAAGCTGCTTGTGCACCTTCTAAACTAGAACCTGATTTCAAAATAATAATAGGCTTGGAACGCGCAAAATTCCTACTCGCACTCATAAAACGCCGAGCATCCACGATGGATTCCATGTAAATGAGAATGCAAGCGGTTTGATTGTCCATTGCGCAGTAGTCAATCAAATCGTGAAAATCCACATTAATCATTGAGCCACTAGAAATAAAAAACGTAAAGCCTATGCTTTGATTGGCTGACCAATCCAAAATAGCAGTTGCTAGTGCTCCACTTTGTGTAATAAATGCCAGTTTGCCCGTTTTCACTTTTTGCTGTGCAAAACTAGCATTAAGTTGGATGTTGTTATTGATAAATCCTAAACTATTCGGACCGAGAACGCGAATCTGATATTGACGTGCCAAACGATTGATGTCATTTAGTATTGATTGCCCAATCTTACCTGCTTCTTTGAAACCCGCTGTTAAGATAACTACGCCTCCTACTTTTGCTTTTCCACATTCCTCAACTAATTGCACCACAGTATTAGCCGGTGTAGCAATAATAGCTAGGTCTATTACTGCTGGGATGTCCCCTATTCTTTGATGGCTGAGGTCGCCCTGTATTATTCTGTGTTTTAAATTAATAGCATAAAGTTTGCCCTTGAAGCCACTCAATTTAAGGTTCATGTAGGTTAAATAGCCTACTTTGCCTTCTTGATTAGATGCACCAATGACGGCTATTGATTTAGGATGAAATAAACGATCTAGTTGCCTTTTCATAATTTCCAGTAAGGCGCTAACTGCGAAAATAATGCTTGCAAATCCATATCAAAGCCTTCCCAAACCTTCCATCCACTGGTAGTAGGAACTTCTTCAAATGGAATAGGACGACCGTTAAAACCTGCTAAAAAATTATGCACACTTTTTGGCATATACTCTAAATTGTAGCCACCTTCAAGGATGGCAAACACATGGTCGAAACGCTCTTTAAGCATAGCCCCAATCTTGTAATAGGTGCTTCCTGTAACCCTCAGCCCAAGCAAAATATCGTACAAATGCGCATCAAATCCAGCAGAAACAGCTACCACGTCAGGTTTAAATTGCTCGGCAATAGGCATAAACTCTTGAATAGCCTTTAAGAAAATGTCATCACCACTACCCGATGGCAAGGGAATATTAATAGAATAACCTTTTCCAGCGCCTGTTCCAATTTCATTAACGTAGCCATTACCAGGAAAGGCAGGATATTGATGCAATGACCAAAACAGCACTTTATCTGTGTTATAAAAAATGGCTTCCGTACCGTCACCTAAATGCCCATCAAAGTCAAAAATGAGTACCTTTTTACCATCGTTCACTAAATATTGCGCCACAATAGCAACAGAATTGAACAAGCAAAAGCCAGACGCCTTATCGGGATAAGCATGATGCCCAGGTGGGCGCATAATAGCAAAGGCTTTTTCTTCCATAGCGCGCATGGCTAAACCCACACCAGCAGTCGCCGCCAAAAAGCTATGTGCTGAAGTTATAGTGTCCATATCCAACCATTTGCCGTCGGCACAGGCTTTTTCTACTTGCTGGATATAAGTCTCTGTGTGTACTAAACTAAGCCATTCTTTAGCATTTGGATAATGCGTATTAGGCAAGTGTTTAAAGGCATCCAAACGTTTTTTATTCTCAGGATGGCTACCTGTTTCATGCTCTAGAAAAATATTATTATAAAGAAGTTCCATTTGTTTTGCCTTGTTTATTTTTAAGAGTGATGAGCGATAAAGATAATATATTGAAGTGAGATTAGCTCACAGATGAAGTAATTTTATTTGGCATTACTCTCTCAAGCGACTTAGAGCATATCTAAAAAGTTAAACATACTCTAAATCGAAAACAAACTCAATAGCAAAAATCATATTTTAATTTGAGCAAGTGTAAAAAATATGATGTATATTTGTGAATTAATAAGTCATGTGCCAACATAAAATACAAGTTCTATGCAAGTTAAAACATGCAATTCCATCCTTGAAGCAATTGGCAATACTCCACTGATTAGGCTAAATGAAATTACGAAATCTTTACCCGCAAAGGTTTATGCCAAAGTAGAAGGACTAAATCCAGGGCTTTCTACCAAAGATCGTATTGCGCTTTACATGATTGAAAAAGCAGAGCATGAAGGAAGGCTTCAACCTGGAGGCACCATTATTGAAGCGACTTCAGGGAATACTGGTTTTGGAATTGCAATGGTAAGTGCTGTAAAAGGCTATAACTGTATCCTTTGCACTAAGAAAAAAACTTCGCAAGAAAAGATACAAGCCTTGGAAGCTATGGGTGCAAAAGTGGTCATCTGTCCATCTGTTGCCGCGGAAGACTCTCGCTCTTACTATAAAACGGCAGAGCGGCTACATCAAGAAACACCCAACTCTATCTATCTGAATCAGAATTTTGACATGGCAAATTCTGATGCCCACTTTTACACTACTGGTCCTGAAATTTGGGAACAAACTAAAGGTAAAATCACACATTATGTAGCTTGTGCTGGCACAGGAGGAACGCTTTCTGGTACAGGTCGTTACTTAAAAACTCAAAATCCTAGTATTCAAGTCATTGGAGTAGATGCTTATGGCTCTGTACTTGCTAAATATCACGAAACAGGTAAGTTTGATGAAAGCGAAATTCGCCCTTATGAAGTAGAAGGCTTAGGAAAAAATATTATTCCTGGCAACATGCAGTTTGATTTAATAGACCGTTTTATCAAAGTAAACGACTATGATAGCGCCATATGTGCCAGAAGATTAGCTAAAGAAGAAGGTCTATTTGTAGGTTATTCGAGTGGTTCAGCAATAAAAGCAGTGCTAGAAATGAGCAAAGAATTGACCGCAGATGATGTAGTAGTTGTCTTATTCTCTGACCATGGTAGTAAATACTTAGGCAAAATATTCAATGATGCTTGGATGGACGAGCATTTCTGCGGTGAACAAAAAGATGGTCGGGTACAACCTATGGACAACGTACCTGTCCGAAAAATAGCCTAGTACCATTCTAATAGGCTATAATTAGCAGCCACATATGCTTGGCTACTAATTATAGCAACTTCTCTTAACTTGTGTTATTTTCTCTTTTGATTTTAAAATTTAATCTAGCAATTTTCCTTAGTTTACATTCAGAAAATGAATATTAAAACTTATGGCAATCCTATATAATTTTGGGTCAGTTTTAGTGGATGCAGAAGAAGTAGCAGAAAGACAGCACTTGGGCGATTTCAATGTGTTTTTACGAAGAGCAACTAAAGGGCTAGAGGCAAAAATGGAATTTCGCTCTGGCACACTCGAATCTAAGGATTTTTACGACAACAGTTTCATTGGGCTTCCCGCATTCACACAACCAAGTATTGGCAGACCGCTAAGTATAGAAATTTTATGTGTTTACACAGGAGATGCACCACAAAAATTTTTTGGTGGCAGAAAAGACCTACTTGTCGTTTCAGGTGTAAAAAGTGTACAAACCTATGGCAATGCTCCCAAAGCAATTAACCAACTTGTAGAAAAAATAACAGACAATCAATATCTGCAACCAGGTGCATTCACACAAGGTTCACCGATTGCTTACTACACTAAAGCGTTGGATGTTTCTACTATTTTTACTTCTTTTGAACTGGTGGCGGAGAGTTTCTCTAGGGAGATTTTTGATTTAGTTGGACGGCTATTTAGTACCGCAGGTAGTTTACCTATTTTTGCGCCTATCAACGGCTATTTACTGGTAGGCGGAATGTTAATTAAAATGGCAGGTAAACTCAGCAATAGTTTATTTGACAATTTTCCTTTTCTGAGAGAAGATATTCCATTTAGATTTGATACACCCGAACATCCTATTGCTAACGCCAAACAAATGGTCATTTGTAACGATCGCGACAAAGCTAAATTAATTGGTTTTACACCTGGCTTAGTGAATGATGGTAACAATAACAAACGACCAGCGCTAGTGGACAAACGCACTTTTAAAGAATATAGAGGGGACGCACCTTATCTTATTATAAGCATTGATGGTAGAACGCGCAAGGTGTTGGAGGATTTTACACCTAAAATAGCAGCGGCAGCTATGATTGAGAAATTTTATAGCTCTTCTCTAGAAGTACAAGAAATAAATATTTTGGAAGACGCTATGGTTTTGTACAACGACCAATACTATTTTGACAAGGCAAAGAATCTTATCAATTCCATTAATATCGAAAATACAGGAGTTTTTGACTTAGAAGAGTTCAAAAAAGCAGCTCAATTATACAAGGCTTATGAGCAAAACATTAGAAATGACGTATTTCTAAATGCGCTAAAAAGTGTGAATAAAGTATTTTAAAAAATGGATTGACAAATATCATCTTTAACCTTTGGCATTTATCCTTAACTTCGTTAAAAAGCAATGAAACAAAAAAACAAACATCCCTACACCAAAGTAACTACGGTCGGCACAGCCCTAATAATGCTTTGTATGGGATTGCTTGTTATCTTTCCATCGTCATTTGTCATTTTTTCGTCAGGTATTATTATTCCAGTCATTATTACAGGTGTCGTTTACTGGATACTGCGTTCAGAATCAGGATCAGAGTTTACAAAAAAAGACGATTGGTACGAGAACTAGCCCTGAATACACACTTAAATAATGCCTTCTCGTACTAAATCGTGCAAGTGAATAACGCCAGCATAAGTATTTTCATTCAAAACAATAAGTTGGGTGATACTATACCGTCGCATTTTTTCTAAAGCACTGACACACAGAGCATCAAATGAAATAGTTTTAGGATTAGCGGACATAATATCCTTTGCACAAAGCGATGTTACATCTTGGTTCTGTTCTAGCATTCGCCTCAAGTCGCCATCCGTAATGATGCCTTGCACTTGCTGATATTCGTCTAAGACAGCCGTACAACCTAGGCATTTGCTCGTTATTTCTACAATCGTTGTCCTTATTGAATCGGTGAGTTGCACTGCTGGCTTTTCGTGATGAGTAACAATATCGCATACACGCATATACAAGCGTTTACCCAGTAATCCACCAGGATGAAATTGAGCAAAGTCATTGGGAGTGAAGCCATTGAGTGCAAGTAATGCAGTAGCAATAGCATCCCCCATTACCATTTGCGCTGTTGTACTAGCAGTAGGTGCAAGGTTATTAGGGTCAGCTTCTTTTGCTACGGGAGTATGAAATATATAGTCCGCTTGTTTGGCTAAATAGGAATCTAAATTACTGACCATTGCCATGAGCAAGCCACCTAATATTCTGAGCATTGGAACAAGCACTTTAATTTCCGAAGTTTCTCCACTTTTTGAAATACAAAGAATAATATCTTCTTGACGAATCATGCCTAAATCACCATGAATGGCATCGGCAGCGTGCATAAATAGTGCTGGTGTACCTGTGGAATTAAGCGTAGCTACTATCTTTTTACCAACCAAAGCACTTTTTCCAATGCCTGTTACCACAATTCGACCTTTACATTCATACATTTTTTGCACAGCCACTTCAAAAGATGAATTAATCGAATTTTTCAATTCTGCAATCGTTTGCGCTTCAATTTCAATGGTTTGTAGAGCAGTTTTAGCAATGATACTATGAGCAAATGACATAAAAAATTATTATTTTTATCAACTTTTTTTCAACATCCTTTCCTAAATACTATTTAAAAGGGGCTTGAATATCAAGTTTGTGTAATGTTGCGTAAAGATGGACAAATAATTGAAGCGAGCAGCGAGAAAATGAATAAAGGATGAGAATGAATAAAGTGCTACGCTGGCAATAAACATCTCAACTAAAATAGAATAAAATTAGTCAATTCTTTATTTTTATCGTATATTACACATTAATAAAAACAAAATTAATTAAGCATTAAGCTAGTTTAAACAGCTCGAGAAAAAAGATTTGAATTCATGACAATGACATCTGAATTTCTGCATGAATCCTTGCAAAAATACTTTGGGTTTGATAGGTTCAAAGGCAATCAAGAAGAAATTATCCAAAGTGTTTTGAGTGGTCGCGATACTTTTGTAATCATGCCTACTGGTGGAGGCAAGTCCCTGTGTTACCAACTACCAGCACTGATACTGGAAGGTACAGCTATTGTTATCTCCCCACTAATTGCATTGATGAAAAACCAAGTAGATTCTATCAGAGGATATGGGCAAAACGATGAAGTAGCCCATTTTCTAAACTCCTCTTTGAGTAGAACTCAAATGAAGACTGTAAAGCAGGATATTGTAAGCAAAAGAACAAAACTACTTTTTATTGCACCTGAAACATTAACAAAAGAGGAAAATTTGGAATTTTTCCGACAAGTCAATGTTTCTTTTGTTGCTGTTGATGAAGCGCACTGTATTTCAGAATGGGGGCATGACTTTCGACCGGAATACCGCAGAATCAACGACATGATTAAATCCATTGGAAAAAATATTCCAACCGTTGCGCTAACGGCTACGGCTACGCCTAAAGTGCAATCTGACATCGTGAAGAGTTTAAATATGGTAAATGAAGCTAAATTCATGTCTTCCTTTAACCGAGATAACCTTTATTACGAGGTAAGACCTAAAGGCAAAAAAGAAAGTGTGTTTAAAAATATTGTTCAATTTGTAAAAGAACGACAAGGACAATCAGGTATTATTTATGTACAAAGTAGAAAATCAACAGAAGAAATTGCACAAGTCCTCAATGTAAACGACATAAAAGCCGTTCCTTATCACGCTGGTCTGGATGCTAAAACTAGAAGCAAAACCCAAGATGATTTCTTGATGGAAGAAGTAGATGTCATCGTGGCGACTATTGCTTTTGGTATGGGTATTGATAAGCCAGATGTTAGATTTGTTATTCATTATGATATTCCAAAAAGTATCGAAAACTACTACCAAGAAACAGGTAGAGCAGGTAGAGATGGTTTGGCAGGAGATTGTTTAGCCTTTTATTCTTACAAAGACATTACCAAACTTGAAAAATTCTTGCGGGACAAACCCGTTGCCGAGCGTGAAATGGGTATGCAACTTATGGATGAAGTAACTGCCTACTCAGAAACCACCGCTTGCAGAAGAAAATTTTTGTTGCATTATTTTGGGGAGCATTATGATGATTCACATTGCGCCAATATGTGCGACAATTGCCGATACCCAAGAGAGCGAATAGAGGTACAAACAGAAATCCATCAAGCATTGAGTGCAGTACTGGATTTGGAAGAAAACTATGGTATCAAACAACTTGTGGAATTTATCAAAGGAGTGAATACCAAACAAATGAAGGACTTTAAGTTTGATAAAAAGAAATTATTTGGAATTGGTCAGGAAAAAGAAGAAAATTTTTGGTATTCTATTTTTAGACAAGCCACTCTTAACGATTTGCTACGCAAGGACATCGAAAGCTATGGTTTGCTAAAACTTACCAAGAAAGGACGTGCCTTTCTTCAAGCTCCTTACTCCATTGAGATTTCTTTAAACCATAATTTTGAAGTAGAGAACGACGAGTTAGAAGCCGCTGCCAATGGTAAAACCGATGTGTTGGATGAATCACTCATGCACATGCTCAAAGATTTAAGAAAAAGGGAGGCTAAACGCCAAAATGTGCCACCTTTTGTTATTTTTCAAGACCCTTCTTTGGCGGATATGGCGACTCAATATCCCATCACGATGGACGATATGAGCAAAATTAGTGGCGTAAGCAAAGGCAAAGCCATACGATACGCTCAGCCATTCTTAAAAATGATTAAAGAGTATGTGGAAACCAATGAAATCGAACGTCCTATTGATTTTGTAGTTAAACAAGTAGCGAACAAATCAAAATCCAAAATTGGCATTATTCAAGCGATTGACCGAAAAATACCGCTGGATGAGATTGCAAATTCACAAAACGTAAGCATGGAAGAATTAATGGAAGAATTGGATGCTATTGTTTGCTCCGGCACAAAAGTCAATATTGACTACTATTTAGAAGACGCAATAGACGAAGACAATAGGGATATCATATGGGACTATCTCCTTGAAAATCAAGAAGATGATATTTTAAAAGCCTACAAAGAATTAAAGGAGGATGACATCACGATTGATGAAATCAAATTGATGCGAATTAAATTTATCTCCGATTTAGGCAATTAATCAGAAAGGTTTGAACATTGGAAATTAGCTTTTGGCTAATTTCTAATGTTTGACTATAAAATTCATTCATGCGCATTTTAATCGAAACACCCGTAGCTCAGGATTATAAAACCGTTTGGGCGGGTTTCAATGAAGACCTCTTTTTGGCATTAAAACCCATTTTTCCTCCTCTTAAATTACTGCGTTTTGATGGCAGCATGGCTGGTGATGAAGTGCATGTTCAGATTTTTAATCAACGATTTGATGCACTTATTGTAGAACAAGCCGAACTAGAAGGCGAGATTTATTTTATTGACGAAGGCAAGCAACTTCCTTTTCCACTAAAAAAATGGCGACATCGCCACCGAATGATTCAACAAGCAAAAGGCAGCTTAATTATAGATGATATTCAATTTTCAACAGGATTTGTTTTGTTAGATTACTTAGTTTATCCTGGATTATATCTGCAGTTTGCAGGTAGAAAACCTGTTTACCAAAAAATATTTGGCAAACAGGTTTCTTAATATATTAATGGTTAAAATAAACCATCTTGCTCCATCTGCTTAATCATTTTCAAAGCAGCTTCTTTAGCTGTTTCTCCCATTCCGTAAGGGAAAGTAGAATTTAATTTAGCACGCCAGATTGTTTTATTGGTGCTGCGACTAGTAAGGTTCAAATCGTATAGATACCTTCTATTTAACTCAGCAAATGTAGTAGAGAAAAGGAAAACATAAGTTGGATTATTTATTGCATTGACATAGGCAACATTTTCCTTTATCAACAAAACTGCATCTGGATTAAGGGCATCTACTTTTGCCTTGAAATCTATTTCGTTTTCTAACGACAAAGCTTCGTAGCGATTAACCTCTACTTTTACGCCTTTTGCCTTGAGTTCTTTCTGCATTTCATCAACTAGGTTATTGACAAACGCTTCATAGAAAGGCTCTCCTTCGACAGCAATAAAAACGCTATTTAGTTTTTCATTGAATTGCTCACTTTTGTTGGCTTCAATTTTAGCCACTACACAACTGGTGAACATACTAGCTACAAAAATGGCGACTGAGCCATACTGAAATAAACTTTTCATAAAAGATAGATTTAAGTAGTTAATAAAGAAAAAACCTAATTTATTACTTGTGTAAATAAACACGAGCAAAATATCTGTCGCTTCACATTCTATAACATATACAAAAGCATTAAATTTTAGGTTTTATGATGAATGTTAAATTTTTATTATTTCTTCAGTTTAACTTACTTTTACCATCCTAAAATGAAACAATTATACTTCAGAGCCAATTTTACTATTTAAATCTCAACTGCAAACCAGCATTAACACTTACATTGTCATCTAAAAATACATTGCCCATAACCCAACCGCTTGATTTAGCTTCTATTTCGATGTAAGGCACAAGCGTTTTCGCAGCATACTGCGCTTTCAAACCAATTAATCCGCCAATTTGCCCTTTTGAAGTGTCAAAACTTTGATTTTCAGGCTGCATCCAAAGCATAGCACGACTGGTTAGTAGTAATTTATTGTCTAAGGCAGATACAAAGATAGGTTTGTCAATAATTGCTGTTTCTAAACCAAAAAAATTATTCTCTCGATTACTATAATTATGTAAAGCAAAAAATAGATTATTCTTAGGCGTTTGAAAAAAGATATCGGCACTTAAATCGTGTCCAAAAGGGGTAAGTACATGGCGAAAAGCAAAGTTCCCGTAGTTGTTACCCAACCTAAATTTTTCAAAACCCAAAAACAATGGCGAAAGCATATTGAACCACTGCAATCTACCCTGTTTTTTTAGGAAGTCTATTTCTTGTTGGGTTAAATCTGAGGGTTTGATATATCGGTTAATGCCCACGCCAGAGGGATGCACACCGCGAGCAGCATAGTTGAGTTCTGGTCGGAAAAGAGAATACGCCCAAGCGGTATAGTCTGGTCCTGTGAAATCGCGCGTTGGAATATCTATTCCATCAGCTTCATTGAATCTATCTACTAAGTCATCAAAATCACTAGTAGTGCAAGAGCGAATATACTCGCCAACAGAAATAGTAACCAACCAATAAAAAGCAATGTGTGGCAATTCTTGGTCGTAGTAAAAATTATTTTTTTGTAGATTTTGAATCAGGTTCAGTTCTGCTTCAGAACCAGCCGTTTGCAAACGTCGCCATTCTGTAGGATGATTATCATGGAGTTGCGTCAACTCTTCATCGCTAATGCGACTGACATACACGGCATCAGCTAGAAGAGGATATTTATTCATATCGTTGAAGCTATTGATACCTCTCCTTGTTAACACAGCTCTGTGATATTCCTCATGCAGCCAGCCATCGCCCAAAGGTGCTGTGATGGTAAGTAAATCAAATACTCCTGCTATACCATAAGTAGCTAAGTTTCGCAAGAATGAACCTTCTATATTTTTTGTTGCTTGCTTTGCGCCAAAGTGGGCGGCACTATAAAAATTCGTGGTCATATTAAGCGATTGTTTCATACTGGGGTTAGCATACCCTTTCAAAAAACCGCCAGTGGCGTCTGCTGCATGGGTTTGGAAAGGCAAATCAAACAAAGGGAAATCAAGTAATAAGCCTACTTTTTGATTTTCTTGTGCCTTTACATCTACGACCAAAGTAAACAGCAGTAGCAAAATTTTGAGCATACAAAAGTGAAGTACAGTGTTTCTCATAAGGTAAATTTTTTACGCAAAAAAAGTGTTAAATTCCTAATTTACCTGTAATAAACGTCATTCAGTTGGAAGTGTTGGACATTAGAAAAGCATTTGTGATGAACCATTTGATTTAAGTGGGCTAATAAGAAAAATATGCGGTAAGTAGATAAATTGGTTCAGCATCAGCCTATTGATCATTTGATTAATAAGTTGATGCTGAATGCCCAGATTAGTCGTTAAACAACACTAAGCGTTGCGTGTAAATTTCACCTTCTACTTGAAGTTGCACGAAATAAATACCTGCTTTTTGATTGGATAAATCTAATGTAACATTGAGTTCATTCAATTGCTGCATCGGTAATTGTTGCACCAACTGCCCTACAGCATTGAAAATGCGAATTTGTAAATTTGCGACCCTATCTAAAGCCACATTTAGATTTACTGTTCCCGATGTTGGGTTAGGCGCAAGCGTCATGCTTTGTAAAGATTGTACTTTTTGCGTGTTGGTTAACACCCCTACCTCCACTTGCAGAGAATCGGTGCAACCAAATTTGTCGCGCACAATGACCGTATAAAAATCTTGACTTAATCCTGCAATAGCTTTAGCAGTAGCGCCTGTACTCCACTGGTAAGAAAATGGCTCAGCTCCATTTCTAGGGTCAATAGAAATACCACCATCGCGTGTTCCATTGCGCGTCTCGTCTTTCACAGTGGCTACTAAGTTAAGCGAAGATGGACAACGAATGACACCAAAGTTATCAATGTCTAAATAATAATCGCCTGAACCCCAGAAAGCAATGAAGCGTGTTTTCACGTTTTGTCCTACAAAATCATCCAAACGAATGCTAATTTGTCTCATTTCCACACTTGGAATATGATTGAGTGAGTCAATTTTCAAGACAGTTCGATAAGTATTACCACAATCAGTAGAAAATTGAACAACTAAAGAATCTCCTCGACCCAATACCTTTGGTGAATTACCAGCACTACCAAAATTGACAAAGCGATAGTCAAAGGTTAAGCTATCGCCCATCTGAATCGTTCCGATGGCAGGAGCGGTAGCCTCGAAAAAAGGATCTAGCGCCCAAAGGTTATCTGATAGTACAAAGGATGGTGCACCATGAGCATTTGTTACAGGCATTAATTCGTCTGTAACCTTCCAACCACGCGGTAATTGACCTGACTCAAAGTCCTCGAAATAAGAAATAGGCGTTACCGTTACAAAATTAAACGTAATCGTGTCATTTCTCAAAAATTGTTCGTTGACATTGTTAATCCATGCTTTGACTAAGTATTCGTTAAATTGAGAGGAGTTAAAAGGCGCGTCAAAAGTAAAATTAAATGTTTCACCTGGTCTTAAATCCACAGGAAAAGGTTCAGTAGTGATGTTGCCTCCATTCACTTGATAAGAAAGGGTAAAGCCTTCTTGCGCCGCTTCCCCCTGATTAGTAATAGTTAATACGATTTCATCTCTCGGCGAACCACATTCTACATCACTCGCACGATTGATTCTCAAAGCCGCCAAGTCATTCTGCAATGGTGGCGAAATAAAAATATCATCAATAGCTATCCCCACATCGGTTGTCGAAAAATCGGAGCTAAAGACAAATCGAATTTGCACATCTTCTTTACCAGCAGTACCTGCAAGCGTATTAGAAGCGGTTACCCAACCTGAAAAACCACCATTTCCACTCCAATGTTGACTAGCTCTATTGTTGTACCAATTTCTGCCTGGTGTTTCTGTTCCCACTTTTGTCCAACTAACACCACCATTGGTACTCACCTCTACCCAAGCCCTATCGCAGCAAGCCTCTGTTTGTATGAAAAGCGAAAAAGTAAGTCGAGGGTCTTCTGTTAAGCTAGAAAAATCAAGGCAAGGCGATAATAAATAAGACCGTTCACTATTGTTGTAACCTTCTCGCAAGCCTGTTACCCAAGCATTCCGACCACTAGCTGCTCCCGATATAGACCTAAAACTAGGTGTGCCAAATGCCCAACTTGGGTTCTGGCTTAAGGTATCATCCACGCGCCAGCCACCAAACCAATCTTCAAAATTGGTGAAATAAGGATATTCTTGTACTAATGGAATGTTGATGAGTGTTACTGAAAAAGTATCATTGCTATTATCTGAATCTGTTTCTAAGGCAGTCCAAACTTTTATTTCGTATAAATTGGGAGTTCCTACCATAGCTTTGGTGTCAAACTCAATGGTAAATGTACTATCTTTACCGAGCACGCCCGTAAAAACACCATCAAAAGGCATAGGTACATCACCAGCTACTCCGTTAATGCTAAAGTCAAAAGGAATAAGCGTTTGCGGATTAGCACCAAAATTCTTGAGTGTTATTTCCAATGTTTCCATACTATTCAACCCACAAGCTGTAGTGGGCGAAACAATAGCTACTATCCCAACATCATTTTTGAAAACCGTTTCAAAAGGGATTGGACCAACCGTTGTGCTAGTGTCGCCACTAGCGCAAAGGCTGGTGATATAAAATTCATACTTGGTTTTCTCTATTAATCCGCCAAGTCTAGCGCGGTTAGTGCGTACTAAGCGGCTCAATCTTGCGGTGTTTAGGTCAAAACCTGCCGTATCATAGCGTATCCAGTATGTGCCATTAGGGTCTGGAGACTGCCAGCTAATATCAATAAATTCTGCTCTGATGTTATTAATGTTTATAAAACTCAATGCAGGCGGCGGGCAAGCAGGGCAAGTGGTTGTCCCTCTAAAAACCACACCTGTTCTCGGATTCGGACCATCTCGAAATACGAGGTTGCCGTTTGTATCAAAAAGGGAATAGCTTACTTCGTTGTCAAATCTTCCCGCAAAAAATTCTAAACGAATAGAATCCCCTGTTCTAATCAATATATTAAAGTTCCTGACTTTGCCATCTGCTTCGCTCAAAAAAAAAGGAAGTGGATCATTACCATTGATGGTCAACTGCAAGGCAGCACCATTCCAGCCATCGCCAAATTCATCCATAAGTTCTAAGCGATAATCGCAAAGCACTTGGGCATTAACGCAAAAAAGACTGAAAAGCAGGGACAAAACCGTAAAGCAAATTCTCATAAGTGTTCGAGATTTATGTGATTGTGAAGACATTATCTATTTATACGTCCAAAAGTACAAATCAATACTGTTTTGAACAAAATTAAACAAACGCTGTATGTCAAAGTAAGATAAATATAACGGAAAAATGGAAAAAATAAGTCTTTGTAATATCTATTTATTGATTAAAAGACTTCTTGTTGCCAAATAATTTTTAACAAAAATCTATAAAGACAGCAAAATGAATGAAATCACAGCACTTATTGATGCGATAAGTTTAAATAAAATAGAAGAGAATATTTACAGTGGAAAAAGTCATTCCATTGGAGGGAAACGAGTTTTCGGTGGGCAAGTCTTAGCGCAATCGCTTCAAGCAGCCGCGTTAACTGTACCAGAGGATAGAGTTGTACATTCTTTACATGGCTATTTTATTTTGCCAGGTGATGCTGAAAAACCTATTATTTACAACGTAGATAGGCTTCGAGATGGAGGTAGTTTTACTACACGTCGTGTGGTTGCTATTCAAAACGGCAAGGCGATATTCAACATGGCAGCTTCTTTTCAAATTCGGGAGGAAGGTTTTGAACATCAAATTAGTATGCCTAACGTTTCCAGTCCTGAAAATTTGATGAATGCAGAAGAATTATTGGCGGCTTACAAAAATCAGTTACCAGAAAGTGCCATAAGGAGTTTGAGTATTCCGCGACCTATTGAGTTTCGACCTGTCGAAAAGCCCTATTTCATGAACCCAAGAAAAGGTCAACCCTATAATCATGTTTGGATGCGTGCCAAAGGCGAAATGCCTGAAAACCCTATCTTACACCGAACATTACTAGCCTATGCTTCTGACTATAATTTGCTTTCCACTGCCTTACAGCCACATGGTGTAACTTGGGCAGATTTGATGGCAGCAAGTTTAGACCACGCTATGTGGTTTCATAGAGATTTTAGAATAGACACTTGGTTACTCTATGCGTTGGATAGCCCTAGTGCCTCTAATGCTAGAGGATTTACTAGAGGTAACATTTTTGATGAACAGGGCAGATTAGTTGCCTCTGTGGTGCAAGAAGGACTAATCAGAAAGCGAGCGTAAATTTTTGATAAAAAAGGAGCAGTTAGAGAACTTTATCGTAAAACGAAAGTCCATTCTGCTGCTCCTTTTTGTAGTTATTCATACTTATACGGCAAAATTTTAGAATCTTTTACCGTAGAAAGTGTCATTAGCGTTTTTAAACGTTCGATTTCCTCAATTTGCGATAGTGTTTTAAACAGCAACTGCTCATAGGTTGGAATATCTTTACAAATGATTTTAATTAAAAAATCTGCCTCACCTGTAATGATGTAACATTCTATAATTTCCTCAATTTGCGCTATTTTTTCCAAAAAATTGTTTAGCGCATTTTCTTTTTGCCATGCCAGTGATACCAACACAAAAGTTTTGACATTCAACCCAATGGTTTGTGGATTTACGTGAGCATGGTAGCTCTCAATGATTTCAGTGCTTTCTAGTTTTTTCACGCGCTCTAATGTCGGTGCTGGAGAAAGCCCAATTTGCTTGGATAAGTCCAAGTTAGTGATTTTACTGTTTTGCTGAAGAATTTTTAAAATTCTCAGGTCTATTCGGTCTAGTTTGTCTGCCATTTTATAAGCTTGATTTAGTTGATTTAACTTGATTGAATCCAAAAAGTTGCACAATATATTCATCAAAAAAATAAAACACAAGTTTTTTAAAAAAAAACCTACGCATATTCTTTAGAATTTATTTTCTACTAAGTATAGCTATGGCTAATTATTCATCTTCATAGTAAATTTATCAACAATTAATGTTAATTATTATACATAACAATACAGAAAATAGCTGTATTGGACACTTTTATCACCACCATATTTTATTCTCTTTTAATTCAGATAAGCTATCCTTATCAAGAAAGTAAGTACAAAAAGCATTTTATTTCTCAAAATATTTAATCTTTGTCCTAGACGATTTGTTATTAGCAAAAGCACTTTAGGGGTGTCCAGTATAAATGGGCTGAGAATATACCCTTAACACCTGATGCAGTTCATGCTGCCGTAGGGAAAAGTGGTTGATAGAGTAAACTCTTCTTGCTCCATCATTCATAATGTCACATCTTAAAGTGCCTACATTATTAGTTATTTCAACCTGTTTGTTTATGCAAATAAAAGTGAACAATCAAGAATATCAAGTACAAACCAAAATTTCTATTGAAGAACTACTAACACAGCTTGAAAAAGCAAACACCACAGGTATAGCCGTAGCAGTCAACGACGAAGTAATTCCAAAAAATGAATGGGATAGTCATTTCCTAGCAGAGCAGGACGATATTCTTATCGTAACAGCTACACAAGGAGGATAAATTATACAGAATATGAAACCACTGATTTTCAATTTACTAAACTATTAATACATATGCCTAGAATAGATAAAATACCAACGCAAAGTACTATAACCAGAACACCACTGCCTAACTCTACTAAGATATATTTACCAGGTAAAATTTATGACATCCAAGTGCCAATGCGCCAAATCAAGCAATCGGACACCATAGAGCGCAATACGGGAAAGCGCATTCCTAACCCACCAGTAACGGTCTATGACACCAGCGGACCTTACACAGACATGAATGTGCCTATTGATGTGCGCAATGGATTAGAACCTATTCGCGCTGAGTGGATAAAAAGCAGAGGTGATGTAGAAGAATTGCCATTTGTATCTTCTCTTTATGGCATGGAACGTTTGAATGACTCCAAATTGGATTACTTGCGATTTCAACATTTACGACGACCATTACGAGCAAAAGCAGGTGCAAACGTGACGCAAATGCACTATGCACGAAAAGGCATTATCACACCAGAAATGGAATTTGTGGCTATCCGCGAGAATCAATTTATGGAAGGTATGGACGCATCCATAGCAAAGCAACATCCAGGGTTTAGCTTTGGCGCGAATATTCCCAAGAAGATTACACCAGAATTTGTACGCGACGAGATTGCAGCAGGTCGCGCTGTTCTCCCCAATAATATCAACCATCCTGAAAGTGAACCCATGATTATTGGGCGCAATTTCTTAGTAAAAATTAATGCCAATATTGGCAACTCTGCCGTTACATCAAGTATCGAGGAAGAAGTAGAAAAGATGGTGTGGGCAACTCGATGGGGTGCGGATACCATCATGGATTTATCCACAGGTCAAAATATTCACGAAACAAGAGAATGGATTATTCGCAATTCACCTGTACCAGTAGGAACAGTGCCAATTTATCAAGCATTGGAAAAAGTGGGCGGCGCAGCAGAAGATTTGACTTGGGAAATTTTTAGAGATACCCTAATCGAGCAAGCCGAACAAGGCGTAGATTATTTTACGATTCATGCAGGCGTGCGCTTACCTTTCATCCATTTAACTGCCAATCGAGTTACGGGCATTGTTTCCAGAGGTGGCTCTATTATGGCAAAATGGTGTTTGGCACATCATAAAGAAAGTTTCCTTTATACGCATTTTGAGGAAATTTGCGAAATAATGAAGACTTATGATGTTGCATTTTCCCTTGGCGATGGTTTACGACCAGGCAGTATTGCAGATGCAAATGATGCTGCCCAATTTGCCGAGTTGAAAACGCTAGGCGAACTCACGCAAATCGCTTGGAAACACGATGCGCAAGTAATGATTGAGGGACCAGGACACGTGCCAATGCACATGATAAAAGAAAATATGGAAAAGCAGCTAAGAGAGTGCTATGAAGCTCCTTTCTACACGTTAGGTCCGCTTACTACGGACATTGCGCCAGGGTACGACCATATCACTTCGGGTATTGGTGCTGCTATGATTGGTTGGTTTGGTACTGCCATGCTTTGCTATGTTACACCAAAAGAACATCTTGGCTTACCCAACAAAGACGATGTTAAAACGGGTGTTATCACTTACAAAATTGCCGCCCATGCCGCCGATTTGGCTAAAGGTCATCCCGGTGCGCAATACAGAGACAATGCTTTGAGTAAATCTAGGTTTGAGTTTAGATGGGAAGACCAATTCAATCTTTCGCTTGACCCTGAAACAGCACGCGCCTATCACGATGAAACATTGCCAGCAGAAGGTGCTAAGGTAGCGCACTTTTGCTCCATGTGCGGTCCGAAATTTTGCTCTATGAAAATCACACAAGAATTGCAAGAATACGCCGCAAATAAACAAGTGGACGAACAAAGCGCATTGGAAGTTGGAATGCAGGAAAAAGCAGAAGAATTTAAAGAACGTGGTAGCGAGATTTACTGGTAATGAAGTCAACAACAAACGTGATTGTTCTTTCTTCACCTACTTCGGTGGAGGAAGAACACGCTAAAGTCATTCAACTATTTGAAGCAGGTTTAGAGCGATTTCACTTGCGCAAACCCAATTTTAGTGATGTGGACTACGCACAATGGCTAGCACAAATTCCAAATTTTTATTGGAACAGAATTGTGCTGCATCATCATTATCATTTGGCGGAGCAGCTAGGTTTAGGAGGTATTCATTTGACAGAGCAAGCCAGAAAAAACTGGACTAGAGCAATGTTGGAAGCACAAATAAGGAACTTCAAGGCAGAGGGACTACTTGTTTCTGCTGCGGTACATCAACGCAACGATTTTGAGGTGTTGGGACATCTTTGCGATTATGTGCTCGTAGGTCCTGTATTTGACAGTATTTCCAAACCTAATCACTATGCCAACGAAAATTTGAACGTTCAGCTATGGAAAGAAGATAACACTTGCCCTTTAATTGCGTTAGGAGGCATCACTCCACAGAATATTCCCTTAGCAGTAAAAAAAGGATTTGATGGTGTAGCGGTATTAGGCTATCTGTGGCAAAAACCAAGCCATTTAATCGCTCAATTCAAGCAACTTCAAGATGCTTTCGACAAACCATTTACGGCTCTACCGCGTCAGCATCGCCCCTATGTACTGACAATTGCTGGACATGACCCCAGTGCAGGTGCAGGTTTGAGCGCAGATTTAAAGACGATGGAACAACTTCAAGTGTATGGCTTGAGCGTTTGCACCGCTTTGACGGTACAAAATGACCGAGATTTTGAAGCAGTGGAATGGGTAAGTCAAGTGTCAATTTTACAACAAATTCGAATACTTCAACAACGTTTCAATATTGCAGTGGTGAAAGTTGGATTGATTGAAAACTGGGAAACACTCAAACACATAACAGAAGCGTTTGAAGGTACTCCAATTATTTTTGACCCTATTTTAAAAGCTAGTGCAGGTTTTGAGTTTCATCAACAATTTGAAGCCTTGACATTGCTCAAGGGTATTACTTTGATTACGCCCAATAGTGAAGAAATATTAAAAATCGTGCCAGAACCCTCACCAGAATTGGCGGCGCAAGTGTTAAGCTATCACTGTGCTGTACTACTAAAAGGAGGACATAGAGCGCAAAATATAGGTGAAGACGAACTCTGGCAACACGGGCAGTGCATCGCGCGATTTCCTGCTGAACAAAAAAGCGACTGGGAAAAACATGGTTCTGGTTGTGTTCTTTCAGCAGCGATTGCAAGTGAATTGGCAAAAGGGAGTACCTTAATATTAGCCTGTCAAAAAGCAAAACATTATGTGGAGCAGTTCCTGACAAGTAATGTTAGTTTATTAGGATATCATTTTTCGGATTAAAATATGAAATAAAAGTTATTCAATAGAAAGAAAACTTTAGCCAAAAGTACGCTTACAACAAGTTAAGTTGTTGAAAAACAGTATCCTAAATGAAAAAACACATTGAACGTTTACAATATATTAGTCAAGGTGAGAACGCAATAGCACACCTTGAAGCCATAGCGAGTGCCTATGGAGCGGGTTGTAAGTGGGTGCAGTTACGCATGAAAGATACAGCAACGAACGAATTGTTCAACATAGCACAGCAAGCGAAAGCCATCAGTAAATCCTATGATAGCACTTTGATAATCAATGATTTTCCATTAATAGCTAAAGCAGTAAATGCCGATGGTGTTCACTTAGGTTTAACGGATATGACACATGAGCAAGCAAAGACAACATTAGGGGAAACATTCATCATTGGTGGCACTGCCAATACGATAGACGATATTAGAAAATATGTTGCAGAAGGAGTAGTGGACTATATCGGTTTAGGTCCTTTTCGCTTCACGACAACTAAACAAAAACTTAGTCCAATACTAGGAGTGGAAGGTTATCAACGCATTATGGATTTATGCCGTGCAGAAAATATCAATATTCCCATTATAGCTATTGGCGGTATTGAATTAGAGGATGTACCTATCATTATGTCCACTGGAGTATATGGAATTGCTGTTTCTGGTTTAATTACCAAAGCTGCTAAAAAAGAAGAATTGATTAAAACACTACTGGATATGATACATTCATCATCAGTAAATTAAAAATTCAATCATTATGAAAGCACTACAAATTGCGGATAAAATCTTTCATTCTCGCTTATTCACAGGTACAGGAAAATTCAGCTCACCCGAAGTTATGGAAGCTGCCATTTTGGCTTCTGGTTCGGAATTGACGACCGTTGCCCTCAAGCGCGTGGACGTGCAAAACAAACAAGACCAAATGATTCACCATTTGCAACATCCGCACATTCATTTACTGCCTAATACTTCTGGCGTTCGCTCGGCTAAAGAAGCTATTTTTGCTGCTCAACTCGCAAGAGAAGCACTAGAAACAAACTGGTTAAAACTCGAAATCCATCCCGACCCCAAATATTTAATGCCAGACCCTATCGAAACACTAAAAGCAACAGAAGCACTAGCCAAGTTAGGATTTATTATTTTGCCTTACATTCATGCCGACCCAGTGCTGTGCAAGCTGCTTGAAAATGCAGGTACAGCAGCCGTCATGCCATTGGGCGCGCCCATTGGTAGTAACAAAGGTTTAAAAACATTGGATTTTTTGGAAATTATTATTGAGCAAAGCAAAGTCCCCGTTATTGTGGATGCAGGCATTGGCGCACCTTCTCATGCGGCACAAGCACTAGAAATGGGTGCAGATGCAGTGCTAGTGAACACCGCTATTGCTGTGGCTGGCGACCCAGTAGCAATGGCAAAAGCCTTTAAATTAGCAGTAGAAGCAGGAAGAATGGCATTTGAAGCCAAATTAGGCAAGACAACAAATCACGCACAAGCCAGTAGCCCGTTAACTGCCTTTTTGAATCAACTGTAAAAGAACATGAAAACGTTTAAATCTGTTTTTGAACAATATAATTGGGCAGAAGTTGCTCAATCTATTTATAGCAAGACCGAGCAGGATGTTCAAAATGCTTTAGCTAAACCACATCGGGATATAGAGGATTTTAAAGCATTGATTGCTCCAGCAGCTATCCCCTATTTGGAGCAAATGGCACAGTTGAGCCATGCACTCACCCTGAAACGCTTTGGCAGAACCATGCAAATGTATGCTCCGCTCTATCTTTCCAATGAGTGTCAAAATATTTGTACTTATTGCGGCTTTAGCTTGGATAATCCCATGCCTAGACGCACGCTTTCAGGGAGTGAAATACTAAAAGAAGTATTTGCCCTCAAAGCAATGGGCTATGACCATGTGCTTTTGGTAACGGGCGAAGCCAATAAAACGGTAGGTATGGACTACTTCAAAAAAGCATTTGAGGTCATTCGCCCTCATTTTTCCCATATTTCGATGGAAGTGCAACCATTAGAACAAGAAGAATATGAGGACTTAATTGAATTAGGATTGAATACGGTATTGGTCTATCAAGAAACCTATCATAAAGAAAAGTATAAAATACACCACCCCAAGGGTAAAAAATCCAATTTTTCTTATCGCTTGGATACGCCTGACCGCCTAGGCAAGGCAGGTATCTTCAAAATTGGGTTAGGCTGCTTAATTGGTTTAGAGGATTGGCGAGTAGATAGTTTTTTTACTGCGCTACATTTGGATTATTTAGAGCGTACTTATTGGCAAACAAAATATTCAATTTCCTTCCCTCGTTTGCGTCCATTTTCAGGTGGTTTTGTACCTGAAGTAGTCATTACGGATAGAGAATTAGTCCAGTTAATTTGTGCTTGGCGCATTTTTAATGAAGAGGTAGAACTATCCATTTCTACTAGAGAATCTGCGCATTTTCGCAACCACGTTATCAAATTGGGTATTACTTCGATGAGTGCAGGTTCAAAAACAAATCCTGGTGGTTATGCCGTAGAGCCTCAATCGTTGGAACAATTTGAAATTTCAGATGAGCGCACGCCCAAAGCGATAGCACAAATGCTGCAACAGCAAGGTTATGAACCTGTTTGGAAGGACTGGGATATATCCTACGACCTGCCCAAAAACGTCGGATAATAAACATTTAGCAAAATAAAACGAAAGTATTTATTGAAATTACCTAGATTTATTGGAACTAATAATGAAAACAATGTTCAAGGAACTATTCAAGCAAATGTATTTAAAGGCAATCCCTACTCGACCAGGAAAGCCTTATCCTTTGGGAGCTACAGTATATCCCGATGGTGTAAATTTTTGCCTCTATTCCAAATATTCCAAAGAAATAGAATTATTATTATTTGACAATAAGTCAGACGCTAATCCAAGATATATTATTCCACTTGACCCAGAAATAAACCATACTTCTTATTATTGGCATATTTTCGTGCCGGGACTAAAAGCAGGTCAGTTTTATGGCTACCGCGTAAAAGGCGATTTTGAACCTAAAAACGGACTTCGCTTTGACGGTACAAAATTGTTAGTTGACCCTTATGCCAAAGCAGTATCCATGACTAATTACGACCGAGCAGCAGCAACTATTCCAGGTGAAAACTGTGGTTGCGGCATCAAAAGTGTCGTCGTAGATAGCAGCCAATACGATTGGGAAGGTGATCAACCTTTGAATATCCCTATGAATAAATCAGTCATCTACGAGATGCACGTTGGTGGCTTTACCAAACACCCGAATTCAGGTGTTCCAGCATTACTGCGAGGCACTTATTTAGGAGTAATTGAAAAAATTCCTTACCTAAAAGAGCTTGGTATAACTGCGGTTGAGCTATTACCTATTCACCAGTTTGACCCTTCCGATTTACCCGATTCAACATTGACTAACTATTGGGGATATAGTACCATTGCCTTTTTCGCACCACATCATGGCTACGGCACAACCAACGACCCACTTACTACCCTAAATGAGTTTCGAGATATGGTTAAAGCCTTGCACAAAGCAGGTATTGAAGTTATTTTGGATGTGGTATTCAACCATACTGCCGAAGGTAACCATGAAGGACCAACACTTTCCATGCGCGGTATTGCTAATAAAGTTTATTATGTCCTTGAAGATGACCAACAATATTATAAAAATTACAGTGGTACGGGGAATACTATAAAAGCTAATCATTCTGTCGTTCGGCGATTTATTATGGATTGTCTGCGTTATTGGGTAACGGAAATGCACATAGATGGTTTTCGGTTTGATTTGGCTTCTGTCCTTTCAAGAGATGAAAAAGGCAATCCTATTGACAACTCGCCCATTTTGTGGGAAATTGAATCTGACCCTATTCTTTCTCAATCCAAAATTATTGCTGAGGCTTGGGATTTAGGGCAATACCAACTTGGCAGTTTTATTGGCGATCGCTGGGCGGAGTGGAATGGCAAATACAGGGATGATGTAAGAAAATTTATAAAAGGAGATGAAGGTATGATGCGCACTTTTGCACAGCGTATTACCGGTAGCCCCGATTTGTTTAAAAACTTGACGCGCAACCCTAGCCGAAGTATTAATTTTATTACCTGCCATGATGGTTTTTCAATGAATGACCTAGTGTCGTATAATGTGAAGCACAACTGGGCAAATGGTGAAAAAAACAGAGATGGACACAACGAAAATGAAAGTTGGAATCATGGAGAAGAGGGTCTAACTAAAGACCCAGCCATTGAAGCACTTCGCTTAAAACAAATTAAAAATTTCTTTGCTGTGCTTTTACTCTCTCAAGGCACACCTATGATAAATATGGGTGATGAAGTGCGTAGAACACAACAAGGCAACAACAATGCCTATTGCCAAGATAACGAAATTAGTTGGATGGATTGGGATTTAGTAAAAAAGAATGAGGGGCTGCTGAAATTCGTGCAAAAATTAATTCGTTTTAGACTGGATACTGAATTTTTCCATGAAGATTATTTTTGGAGTCTAGCAAGCGATTCTAAAACTGCTTTCACTTTGCATGGTACAAAATTAGGAGAAGTGATTTGGAGCAAGCATGCCCATGCTTTAGCATTTACACTTTACAATGAACAATACAAAAAAGCACTTCATGTAATGATAAATGCCTACTGGGAGTCGCTTGTTTTTGAGATACCTGAACTTTCTAGCGACAAATGGCGGCTATTACTCAATACGGCTAACCACCATCCTGATGATTTTTATTCTATTCAAAAAGACCCTCTCGTGGTGACAGATAAGCTAAAACTAGAAGCACGCTCCGTAGTAGCACTTTTTGCTTATGAGGAATAGTACATTTGCCATTTTAAAGCCCTAAAAATCGGTTGCTATAAATAGCTCAACTGCTTTGATAGTTAAACACACTTACTATTTTCATGTTCTGTATTCTACATTATAATAAAATAGCATTCACTTTAAAATTAGCTTTCTAAAGAATATAAAATGAAAGACATTAAAATTGCTCCGTTTCAATTCAAACAATTTACCATTGAGCAAGACAAATGCCCAATGAAAGTAGGAACAGATGGTGTGCTACTAGGCGCATGGGCAGATGTTGCCGAAGCAACATCAATTTTAGATATTGGCACAGGTACGGGCTTAATTGCTATTATGCTTGCCCAACGAAATGCCATCGCACAAATACACGGTGTAGAAATTGATGAAGCGACGTGTAAACAAGCTAAACAAAATATGGAAAACGCAATTTGGAGTGATCGTTTAACAGCTTTCCCAGTTGCAATTCAAGAATTTGCCACCACCACTTCCAACACCTATGACCATATTGTGAGTAATCCGCCTTTTTTTACTGGTGGCACCTTTTCTGATAATCAAGACCGTAATAGTATTCGACACACTGTGAAATTGCCACATGGCGATTTGTTAATCGCAGTTCGTAAACTCTTACAACCCAAAGGTAAATTTTCTCTTATTTTACCCTATCTCGAAGGATTGAGATTTGAAGAAATTGCCACAACTTACAATTTGCACTGTACAAGAAAGCTAGAAGTCCAAGCCAAAGCCGATAAACCAATTGAACGATTATTGTTGCAATTTGAGCGAACAGCCAAAACACAAATCGTAGAAAAATTGGTTATTCAAAGGGAAGGTCGCAATGATTGGACAGATGAATATATTAATTTAACTAAAGATTTTTACTTGAACATGTCTGATTAGTGTGAATATGGACAAATAGAATAGCCGTACAACGACAATACCCAACAATAAGATTAATTTCTTTTGATAGAAACAAAAAATAAAACGACATTTAACGCAAAAATTAAGTATTATGAAAAAACAACTATGGCTAACAACGCTATTAACTTTCGTGGCAATTGCAACTATATATGCCCAATCTGAATCCACTGATTTCATGCGCAGTACAGGAAAAATATACGTAGTAGTTGCTGTTATCGTAATAGTGTTTCTAGGCATTGTTGCTTTTTTAATTCGCTTAGATAGAAAGCTAACCAAATTAGAAACTCAAATTAAAGAACATGGCAAAAATTGATCCTTCTTCTCAAACAAGTTTTTACGAAAGCGTACAAAACTATTTTGACAAAGCAGCACAACACACCAACCTACATCAAGGACTGTTAGACCAGATTAAAACTTGTAACGCTGTTTACAAGATTAACTTTCCTGTAAGAATTAACGGAGAATACAAAATTATTGAAGCCTATCGCGCTCAACACAGCCACCACCGTTCACCTGTGAAAGGAGGTATTCGTTACAGCAATCATGTTACGATGGAGGAAACAATGGCACTGGCAACACTGATGACCTATAAGTGTGCTATTGTTGATGTTCCTTTTGGCGGAGCTAAAGGAGGTGTGAAAATCAACAGCCGCGACTACACACCAGAGCAGTTGGAAGCAATTACACGACGTTATGCTTTTGAGTTGATTAAGCGCAATATGCTCGGTCCGGCTATTGATGTTCCCGCTCCCGACTACGGTACTGGCGCACGAGAAATGGCGTGGATTTATGATACTTACCGCACCATCAACCAAGATAAGGATATTGATGCAGCGGGTTGCGTAACCGGAAAACCTGTCAGCCAAAATGGAGTGCGCGGACGAGAAGAAGCAACTGGTAGAGGTGTATTCTATGGCATCCGCGAGGCTTGTGAGATAAAAGAAGACATGAAAAAACTAAAGCTAAAAACAGGGCTTAAAGGCAAAACTATTGCTATTCAAGGACTTGGAAACGTAGGTTATCACACGGCTACGATTGCTCAAGATGAGGGCGGAGCGATTATCGTTGGTGTGGCAGAAGTCGAAGGTGCGATTTACAAGAAAAGTGGTATTGATATTCACGAGCTACTAAAATTCAGAAAGGAAACAGGTTCAATTTTGAACTTTCCTGGAGCAATTTCTTATGGCAAAGAGGAACGTTCTATCATCATGGAATTTGAATGTGATATTCTAATTCCAGCAGCACTAGAAAATCAAATTACAATGGAAAATGCGCATTTGGTAAAAGCAAAAATCATAGCAGAAGCAGCTAACGGTCCAATTACATCCAAAGCGCAAGAAGTGTTGATTGAGAAAGGAATTATGGTCATTCCTGATGTGTTTTTAAATGCTGGTGGCGTAACTGTTTCTTATTTTGAATGGCTAAAAAATCTTTCTCACATGCGTTTCGGACGTATGGAAAAACGCTATAACCAGCAATCATATAACCAAATGATTGACTTGATAGAAAAAACAACAGGTAAATCAGTGAGTGCTAGAGACCGATTGATGGTTGCTAAAGGAGCGGATGAAATTGATTTGGTGCGTTCTGGTTTAGAAGAAACCATGATAAATGCTTATCAACAATGCAGAGAAATTATGGTACAAAATCCTAAAGTAGATTGCCTTAGAACAGCAGCTTTTTTGAATGCTATTCAAAAAATTAGCACCGACTATTTAGCTTTAGGGATATTCCCATAGGATGGTACGAAAGATTTGCTGAGTATTGAAGATTCAGCAAATCTTTTTTATTGCCTATTAAAAATTTTCGTTCTCCTCCCAAGACTGCCAATATTGAGCTGAAGCAATTCTTTGGTAATAAATGGAACAATCTAAATAGTTATCTCCTTTGGCTACACCCAACGGGGTCAAATGGCTGCCATCCCATTCTCCGAAAACCTCAATAGGCGCACCAGCACTCATTGCCACAAGTTGCCAAGCTATGGTGATGGTTGCTACTCTACAAGGAATCATTATTTTGTGTGCATCAATTAAGTAAAGTTGATTTTCTTGAATAATTGGCACAACTTCCTGAAAAACAACAGGTAAGACCGATAACCAAGGATTGGCTGCTAATGCTTTAGCATAATCCTCCAACATTACCTGAACATTAGCATAACCCAACCAAGTAACTTCTGCTGAAACTTTGACAAATTCCTTTACCAAAGCTCGTTGAGCATACTGGGTAGGATAGTAAACTAAGGTCGCTTCTATTGTTTCATTCACCATCCAATTATATTCAAAAGGCTCATTCCCCCAAGCGAAATCAAGTAGTAGCGCGTATTGCTGGGTTTGTTGTCCAAATAGCCAAGTTCTTCGATACACTAATCTTTCTTCCATACCTTCGTGGATGCCCAACACACGCCAAGTATCTCTATTACCTTCCTGTTCAAGTAACAATGGCTTTTTGATATTCACGCCAATTTGTTGCAATAATTCCTGCTGCAAGCCATCTTCTAGTTCTCGAATGCTTACAAAACCTTGTACTAACAAATAAATATCTCCTAAAGCCATTAGCATTTGCTCATTTCCATTTTCCTTTCCTTTCCAATGCTGCAAAGCATTTACTTTTTTTGCCAAGTTACCCATCTTAGCATTGATAAGTTGCGCCGACCATTCACTCCAGTAATTATTAGGCTTTTCCAAGTAAGTGGCAGTACCTTCTCGAATGACATCGTGTAGCCAAAGTTCTAGTTCCTCCAATCCTTTTGCCATTTGCTGCAACCGTTTTTCCCAGTTTTTTTCCCGCTCCGCTTGCAGTTGGTGTTCCTCTTCTTCGGAGCGTTCTTTAGGTGTTAATCGGCTACTTCTTCGATTTAGCCAGTCCGTCAATTCGGTTGGAAATGCTGAAGTAACTAAAAAATTATCTCCAAACTCTAGCATCAATACCAAAAGCGCAATTCCATGTTTACAAGGATTCCTGCGGCTCTGACAGTTGCACCTAAAGCCTAATTGCTCAAAACGCAGGTCAACAAATGTTTCATAAGTGCGCTGGCTCGTGCGATAAATTCCCCATATGACTTGCCCATTACCCTGCAAATCATACCAAAACTTGGGCAAAGCAATGCTTTTAGCTTCCTTAAGCAGCAAGGGATCACGAGCAATATATGCTTGAATGGCAGTGGACAAAATATTTTAGTTTTTTATGAACGCATAAGTAGATTTAGCCAAACAAAGTAACGAACTTTCTATTTCAGTTGACAAAAATTGTAGTAAGCTCGCTGTTAAAATAGCTTTTCAGGAATCTTACCACACCAGCCCAACCATATTATCACTTATCGAAAAGTTATTTGCAAATAAAAATTTCAAACTTTAAATAAAATTCCATCTTTTTGCAGTACCTTTTCCCAAAGTAAATGGTAAGATTAGCGATGGAAAAGATTTGGAGATTAACGGGATATGATGCAGAGGTAGCAAGGCATCTTCAAGAAGTATTGAAGATACACCCCGTTTTTTGCCAACTATTAGCGCAGCGCAAGGTTCATACTTTTGACGAAGCCAAACATTTTTTTCGCCCACAACTTTCTAATCTACACCCCCCATTCCTGATGAAAAATATGGATCGGGCGGTGGATAGAGTAATACAAGCAGTTGCACAAAAAGAGAAAATTTTGATTTACGGCGATTATGATGTGGACGGTACTACTTCAGTGGCTATGCTTTACGATTACCTTTCTAAATTGCATCAACCGATAGATTATTACATTCCCGACCGATATAGAGAAGGTTATGGCATTTCGTATGAAGGCATAGAATATGCTATTAAAAACGAAGTTAAACTTATCATTACCGTAGATTGTGGAATTTCAGCCAACAAAACTATCAAATTTGCGCAAAACAGCGGAGTGGATGTTATTGTGTGCGACCATCATTTGCCCAAGGATGAGTTGCCACCAGCCTATGCCATACTCGACCCCAAACAACACGATTGTCCTTATCCTTACAAGGAACTCAGTGGTTGTGGTGTAGCCTTTAAATTGGCACAAGGCATTAATGAACGCTTGGAACGTCCTTTTTCGGAATGCGAAGCGCTATTGGATTATGTTGTCATCAGTATTGCTAGTGATATTGTGGACATTACAGGTGAAAACCGAATTCTAGCTTTTCATGGATTACAAAAGCTAAACAATACCGAACGACTAGGCTTGAAAATGCTCATTAAACGCAGCGGAAAAGAAGTTCCACTCACTATTAGCGACATTGTTTTTGGTATTGCACCCATCATCAATGCTGCTGGTCGCTTAGCGGATGCTCAACAAGCAGTGCGCTTATTGCTTGCTAACTCCAAGCAAGCCGCTGTTGACTTGGCTGATTTGCTCGAACGCCGCAATAAAATTCGTAGAGAGTTCGACCAACGCATTGGCGAGGAAGCAAAATCTTTATTTCAAATGCAACACAAATGGAAAGACCGCAAAAGTATAGTGCTTTACCAACCACATTGGCATAAAGGCGTGGTCGGCATTGTTGCTTCGCGCATTGCTGATTTGTACCATCGCCCCACCGTTATTCTTACTGAATCGGGAGGTAAGATTGTAGGTTCAGCACGTTCGGTTAATGGATTTAATATTCACAATGCCATTCAAGCCTGTGAAGATTTGTTGATTAACTACGGCGGTCATGATTTTGCAGCAGGACTTACTTTATTTCCAGGAAACGTACTCGCTTTCCAAGACCGCTTTGAAGCCGCTGTAAGTGGAACGATTGAGGATGAAACGCTTGTACCTACCATTGAGTACGCAGCTATTTTGGATTTAGGAGAAATAAAGCCTAAATTCTGGCAAATTCTTCAACAATTTGCACCGTTTGGTCCAGGCAACCAAAATCCAGTATTTGTGTCAAAGCACGTTATAGATTCGGGCTATTCTAAAGTGTTAAAAGACCAGCACTTACAGTTGAGCATTAAGCAAATTGAATCGGCTGTTTTTCAAGGCATCGGATTTGGTTTAGGGCAGTATTTTGATTATGTTCAATCTAAAAAGCCTTTTCATATTATTTATAATATCCAAAACAATCGTTTTCAAGGACATCATTATTTGCAACTAGCTATTAAGGATTTAACTACTTCAAATGACCTTCCAAAATTTTAATGTATATCAATACAACACCATATGAAAAACATGATTTTTATCTTTGCGTGTGGCATTTTGCTAATGACTTGTCAACAAAAAACGTCTATTACACCAGTTGCAGAGGAAAGTATGGTTTATATTCCTGGCGGTAAGTTCAAAATGGGTGGTAAATCAGAGCAGGCTGCTGCGGATGAATACCCTCGCGTTGAAGTCAGTGTTTCTCCTTTTCTTATGGATGAACACGAAGTGACCAATCGTCAATTCAAAGCATTTGTGGATGCCACAGGTTATATCACCGTTGCAGAACGTCCTATTGACTGGGAAGTGCTGAAGCAACAACTTCCACCTGATACACCAAAACCTGATAGTACGCTTTTGCAACCGGGTTCTTTGGTTTTTCAGTTTACTAAAAGTCAGGTCAATTTACAAGATTATGCTCAATGGTGGAACTGGACACCCTACGCCAACTGGAAGCAGCCCAATGGCATAGGTAGTGGCATTGAAGACAAAATGGAACATCCTGTTGTACATATCGCCTGGGAAGATGCGAATGCTTATGCACAATGGGCAGGCAAGCGCTTACCAACGGAAGCAGAATGGGAATGGGCAGCAATGGGCGGGAAAAATGACCCAAACTACCCTTGGGGTAATCAATCAACATCGGAAGCACATACTTTAGCCAATTTTTGGCAAGGGGCATTTCCTCACTTGAACACTAAAGAAGATGGCTACGAAACTACTGCCCCTGTTAAATCTTTTCCACCGAATGGTTATGGTTTATACGACATGGCGGGCAATGTATGGGAATGGTGCTCAGATAAATACCATTATGAGACCTACCGCATTTTAAATGCGCAAAAAACTATTAGAAATCCTAGAGGTTTAGACACTTCTTTTGACCCTATGGAGCCTACAATTCCCAAACGCACAATACGCGGTGGCTCTTTTTTATGCCATGATAGCTATTGTAGTGGTTATCGCGTATCCCGACGCATGAAATCAAGTGAGGATAGTAGTTTTAATCACACTGGCTTCAGGTGTGTTAAGAATATTGAGCAATGAGGTTTTTTAAATAAGCTCTAAAAAGGTTCAAAGAATAACCTACCTAGCAAGAAAAATACTTACTCAGGTAGGCTAAGCGGTAATACAGAAAAGTAAGGTGATGTAAATAACCTGTTTTAATAATATCTTTCTCTCATTTCTAAAAACTGTTTGGCTTTTTCCATTTGTTCCGATAGCGTCCAATGATCAGTGGCGGTAGTTTGAATCCAAGCATGACCAGATTTTCTAAATACCTGAATATTTATTCCAAAAAGTTCATAGAAAGTTTCTTCTAACTCACTGACTTTCATTTGTCCATAAATCCGTAAATCTCCCTTGCGATCAATCTTTCTTACCTCAGCGATGGTTTTACTATAGTCCTGTAATTGTTGAAATGGTGGTGAACCTTCACCTGCAACGTGTTGTGCATCGTAGAATTCTATTTTTAGCAGAGGAAATAAATCGCTAAATTCTTGCTGCACAGTCCTTAATGTTTTATCCTCTTTAATCCACATGACTCCAAATTTTAAATGGTTAGAAAATGCTACTACATCAAAATAATATTTTCCAAAGTTAATAAAGAGTCATTATGTTTTGCCTGACAAAAATCTGACAGTTTAAGTGATTTTTGTCAGTGCTTGACAATGCGTTTTCCTTATATCTTATATTGTGTCTGCCCCAAAATGAAGTTTTTTACTAGAGCGTTGGGCGTAGCAATCATCACTTAATTCACCATTGCCTGCATGAGTAAAGCGCAAATAATAGCACCATAAGTACCTAAAGCATAACCCAACACTGCCATCAGTACACCAACCGGAGCAAGTGCAGGGCTAAAGGTAGAAGCAATAATGGGTGCAGAAGCCGCACCACCAATATTCGCTTGGCTACCTACCGCCACGAAAAAGTAAGGTGCTTTAATCAAATAAGCGGTAATGAACATCGTGAGTACGTGAATCATAATCCAAACAGCGCCTATGGCAAAAAGACCTAAGTTTTGAAAAACCTCACTAATATTCATCTTCATGCCGATAGTAGCCACTAAAATATAAATAAAAATTGTTCCCCAACGAGAAGCCCCTACTCCTTCCAAGTTCTTAAATTTAGTGAAAGAAAGTGCTACACCAAATGTAGTAGAAATAATGATGAGCCAAAAAAAGGACGACATTAAAGAATCGAGGCGAAGTGCATCAAGTTGCGGTTTAAACTGCTTCATGAAGGGGGTGATTACATCTGCACCCCAATGAGAAAGCGCTGTTCCACCAAAGGCTACCGCCAAAAGTGTGTAAAGTGAAGTGCTTGTGGGGATGCGTTCTACCTCTGCTTGAAAGGCAGCTACTCGCTGCTTCAAATCTTCGATAGCCGTATTGTCTGCTTTTAGCCATTTATCAATTTTATCGGATAAGGTAACCCCATAAAGTAAGAAGCCTAGCCAAACATTTGCCACTAGGACATCTACGATAATCATGGTGGCAAACAAGTCGTCGCGCACTTCAAAAATTTCCTTCATCGCCGTTTGATTTGCACCACCCCCAATCCAACTCCCTGCAATGGTAGAAAGTCCACGCCACAGTTCATCTGAAGATACAGGGATAAGCGTTGGAAAAAAGTAGGTTACTAACAATAAAGCAATAGGACCACCTAATACTACGCCCAGTGTGGCAGCAAAAAACATAATTAATGCTTTTGAGCCTAAGTTAACAATTCCCTTCATGTCAATACTCAAACAAAGCAAAATCAAACTAGCAGGTAATAAGTAGCGGGAAGCAACTGTATAAAGTTGTGAAGATTTTTGTACACTATCAGCATCCGTCCAAGAAGGGGCAATTAGACCGAGAGGCCAATGCAGCAGCGCAGGAATAAAGTAACATAGCAACAAAGGTGGAACGAACGTGTAAAACTTCTTCCAAAAAGGATGCTCACTTGCTGCGGTATTGAAAACAACTGCCAATACTAAAAGCAGAAGCCCAAGTACAACAGCATCGTTTGTGAAAAATGGTTGCATTTGCTTTGTTGCTATGATTGATGATACAATAAAATTACTTGTCAGACTTCAACGCTCGATAATAGTGATAAAAATAGGGAATGGTTTCGATTCCTTTATAAAAGTTAAACAAACCGTAATTTTCATTCGGTGAATGAATTACATCTGAATTTAATCCAAAACCCATCAGCACTGATTTTGCGCCTAATACTTGCTCAAATAATGCTACGATAGGGATACTTCCACCGCCTCTCACAGGAATAGGTGCTTTACCAAATGTTTTTTCCATAGCTTTGTGAGCCGCCAAATATTCTACGGTATCCGTGGGAGTCACTACTGGCTCTCCGCCGTGATGTGGGCGTACTTGTACCTGTATGCCTTTAGGCGCAATGGATTTAAAATGCTGCTCAAATAATTGTGTAATGGATTGGGAATCTTGATGCGGTACTAAACGCATACTAATTTTAGCATAAGCCTTTGAAGGCAATACCGTTTTAGAGCCTTCGCCAGTGTACCCTCCCCATATTCCGTTCACATCAAGCGTTGGGCGAATGCTGGTGCGCTCTGAAGTTGTATAGCCTAATTCGCCATTCACATCGTCAATACCCAAGTCCAATTTATAGTTTTCCAAATCGAAAGGAGCTTTTGCCATTTCTGCCCTTTCTTGTTTTGAAACGACTGCTACCTTATCATAAAAATGAGGAATGGTAATATGACCGTTTTTATCCTTTAAACTGGCAATCATTTCGCAAAGAGCATTGATTGGATTGGCCACTGCGCCGCCATACACACCTGAATGTAGGTCTTTGTTAGGTCCTGTTACTTCCACTTCAACATAGCTCATGCCGCGCAAACCTACCGTTATAGAAGGCGTATCGTTGGCAATGATAGAGGTATCTGAAATCAAAATGACATCTGTTTTGAGTAATGTTTGATTGGCTTTACAAAAATCACTAAGGTTGTCTGAACCCACTTCTTCCTCTCCTTCAATCATAAACTTCACGTTGCAAGGCAGCTCACCTGTTGCCATCATTGCCTCAAAGGCTTTAAGGTGCATATAAAATTGCCCTTTGTCGTCAGCAGCACCTCTAGCAAAAATTGCTCCTTGAGGATGAATTTCAGTTGCTCTGATGTGTGGCTCAAAAGCAGGCGTTTCCCAAAGCTCAAGAGGAGCAGCAGGTTGCACATCATAATGACCATATACCAAGATAGTAGGCAGTGCCTCGTCAAGTATCCTTTCGCCATACACTATGGGATGTCCTTTTGTTTCATGCACTTGCACTTGCTCTGCACCCGCTGAGGATAATTTTTCTGCCACAAAATGGGCTGCTCTTTTAACATCGTCCTTGTGAGCAGAATCTGCACTAATAGAGGGTATTTTGAGTAGTTCTAGCAACTCAGACAAAAACCGTTCTTTATGCTGTTCAATGTATTGTTGTACCGTATTCATATTCATAGTTGTATTTTTTGCTCGAAGTATCAATTCTTAAAACGAACACTAATTTGCAACTGTTTTCTTAAAATCAAACATAGAACTGGTCTAATACTAAAGAAAGTTTTTCGTCCGACAAATTTCGATACAAATGTCCTTCACACGCATAAGCAATTTGACCAGTTTCTTCAGAAACAATAAGTGCTAAAACTTTTGCCTTTTCTGTAATACCGATACCTGCTCTATGCCTAAGCCCTATGTTGCTTGGCAGGTGTGGATTTTCTGAAACAGGCAATATGCAGCCAGCAGACTGAATTTTATTTTGACTAATCATAACAGCACCGTCATGCAATGGGCTTTCTTTATTAAAAATACTTTGCAACAATTCCGCACTAATTTGAGCATTTATCTTGATGCCCGAATTATTGATAATACTAAGATTTAACTCATTTGCTAAGACCATTAACGCACCTATTTTTTGTTTACTCATTCTTTGGAGTGCCGTTTTAATTGATTTGATAATGCGTTGCTTTTCCTCCACATCTTTTGGCACAGCTCTATCGAATAAGCGATTCCAAAAGTTGGAACGTTGCCGAAGCGTTGTATCGCCAAGCAACAATAAAAAGCGCCGAATCTCGGGCTGAAAGATAATGACCAATATGACAACACCTGTTTGTGCCAAGCTATTCAATAGCCTAGAAAGTAGCAACATGTTGAGTGCATCCACAATCCAATAGGTAATAAAAAGTGTGATGACACCTATGAAAATGTTGAACGCAATACTACCTTTGAGCAACTTATAAATCTGATAAATCAAGTATCCAACAATCAGAATATCAAGGACATCCCAAATTGTAATGGGTAAAAAGCCTATTTTTATCAATGATTTTTTATTTTTGTTATTATCTGTTATTTCAGGCTCTAAACTAAAACAATCCTATGATGAATCGTATTGTTTGCTTATGTTTTCTTTGTGTTTGCCTTAACGCGCAAGCACAGGAAAATTGCATTCAATTTAGCAGCCTCAATAAATACGAAAAAACAGGATATGTAGATACTAAACCAGAGCCTCTATTTTTTTTCACACCACCTGAAATGAGGCAGTATTTATCAAAAAGAGATGCTGTAATTGGTGAAGCCTTTCTGACTTATGCTACTGGTGGGCATTATTTTTTTAACCTCAACATCGCTATATCTTTGCTCAACGCTGAAGAAATTTATGGGTTTCTACCCAAAGGAGCAGCATTATGGATTATTTTTTTAGACGGAAAGGAAACTCGGTTATATAATTTTAAGGAAGCAAAAGGCAAACTGAATACAAAAGAAGGTATTTTTAACTACAAAGCACAATATTCCATTAGTGGTGCTCAATTAAAATGGTTACAAAAAAAACCAATAGATAAAATAAAAATAACTTGGAGTAGCGGTTATGAAACCTATGAAATCTATAATGTTGACTTCTTAATTAACCATTTTAATTGTCTCAAACAATACATCAATGACACACACTAAACAGCAAGAACTAGAAGAAGTAAGGATGCTGGGATTACAACTCCCAACTGACCCTCGCTGGGTGAATTTAGCAGAAATGGATTTAGAAGAAATACTAACTGACCACGCTTACTGCGAACAAAAAGCAGCTACGGCTTGCATTTCGCTCATCCAACTATACCCTGAGAGAAAAGAATTGGTTAAAGCACTCAGCCCAATTGTTACGGAAGAATGGGGGCATTTTAGATTAGTGCTTTCGGAATTAGAAAAAAGAAAGCTAAACTTAGGCAAGCAAAGAAAGGATGAATACGTCAATGCTTTATTAAAATTTCAAAAAAAAGGAGAAGGTAGCGAAGAAGACCGCCTGCTTGAAAAATTACTGGTTTGTGCTTTGATTGAAGCGCGCAGTTGCGAGCGTTTTCGATTACTTTCGCTTTATATTAGCGATGATGATTTAAAAGATTTTTATCATCGCTTTATGGTTTCCGAGGCAGGACATTATAAATTATTTATAGAACTAGCTACACTATATTCGGGTGAAGAAAAAACGCGCAAACGCTGGAAAGAATACCTTATTTACGAGGCAGAAGTAATGAAAGAATTGGCATTAAGGGGCGATAGAATACATTAAAAATCTATATTAGGTTTAAAAAAAATTATTAAAATGTCTTATTCAGCTTAAAAATTACTTATGAAACATTTTACACTCGGATTTGCAGCCTTGTTATTTTTTGCTTGTTCTAATACAAAAAAAGTGAGTGGCGAAAAGGATTATCAAGTATTAGCAAATGAATTAGCACAAAAATTCATTATCCTTGATGGTCATGTGGATTTACCTTATCGTCTGAAAATCAGAAATTTCAGGCTTGAAAAGGAATTTATTGGTATTCCAATTGCTTCTCAAGAAGGCGATTTTGATTACGAACGAGCTAAAAAAGGCGGCTTGGATGCACCATTTATGTCCATTTATATTCCTGCCAGCTATCAAGAAAATGGCAAAGCAAAATCCTTGGCAGATTCCTTAATTGATATGGTAAATGGAATCGCTAAGGCACATCCTGATAAATTTCAAGTTGCCGTTTCGCCAAATGAAATAGTTGCCAATTTCAAAAAAGGCATTATTTCTTTGCCTATGGGTATGGAAAATGGTGCGCCTATTGAACAAGATTTGGAAAACGTTACTTATTTTTATCAACGTGGTATTCGCTATATCACCCTTACCCATTCAAAGGACAATCAAATTTGCGATTCTTCGTATGACACCTCACGCACTTGGAATGGATTAAGCCCATTTGGAAAAACAGTAATTCAAAAGATGAACGAAGTGGGCATTATGATTGATGTAAGCCATATTTCGGATAGTGCTTTCTATCAAGTGATGGAACTATCTAAAGTCCCTTGCATTGCTTCACATTCTTCCGTGCGCAAGTTTACACCTGATTTTGAGCGAAATATGAATGATGATATGATTACTTTGCTAGCGAAAAAAGGTGGTGTCATTCAGATTAATTTTGGCTCTACTTTCTTGGATGGCGATATTGCTAAACAGCGCAACGAACAACGCAGTGAATTAGCTAATTTATTGGAGTCCAAAGGATTAAAATATACAGATGCTGATGCCAAATCTGTTATTCAACAATTTCAGAAAGAGCACCCTAGTCTGTTTTCTGATGTGCAAAAAGTAGCAGATCATATTGACCATGTTGTAAAAATTGTGGGTATTGACTATGTGGGCCTAGGCTCTGACTTTGACGGTGTAGGGGATTCCTTGCCTACGGGTTTGAAAGATGTATCGCAATATCCAAATCTAATCGCTGAGTTACTCAAACGAGGTTACAGTCCATCAGATATTGAAAAAATATGTTCCAAAAATGTTTTTAGAGTATGGAAAGCGGTAGAAGATTACGCAACTAAGCAAAAATAATAGTAAAATGTTTAATTGTTTACTCGCTTAAACGATTACCATTAAACGAATAAACAATTAAACATCTGTATTCATAATTACGACGGAATTTTATAGGGACGCAGGTTTTCTATTTCCTCGTCCGTAAAAATTCTCGAAATAGTTAAAAAGCGAAGTCCAAGCGGAATTTCTAATGAAAAACTCGCACCTCGCCCTTTCACTACATCTATCGTAATTTGTGTATGTTTCCAATATTCAAATTGGTCGCGCGACATATAGAAATCGCAACCGTGAATATTACCTATCCAGACATCAGTTTCGTTGATCATCAACTCACCTTCTGAAAAACACATGGGAGCAGAGCCATCACAGCAACCACCACTTTGATGAAACATAAGCGTTCCATGCTGTTGTTGTAATTGCTCGATGACTTTTTTAGCTGCTTCCGTAACTAACACACGTTCTACCATAATCTTATTTGACTTGGACTAAAAGAAGCCAAGTGCGTTTTTGTCATAAGAAATTAACATATTCTTAGTCTGGCGATAATGTCCAAGCATCATTTTGTGGTTTTCACGACCAATTCCAGATTTTTTGTAACCACCAAACGGCGCATGTGCTGGGTAATTATGATAACAATTCACCCAAACTCGACCTGCTTTAATTGCTCTGGATACTTGATATGCCTGGTGCATATCGCGCGTCCAAACGCCAGCACCTAATCCATATAGCGTATCGTTCGCAATTTCAATAGCTTCTGCTTCATCCTTGAAAGTAGTAACACAAACCACTGGTCCAAAAATCTCTTCTTGGAACACTCTCATTTTGTTGTTACCTTTTAGGATAGTAGGTTGAATGTAAAAACCACCTTCTAAACCTTCGTTATAAGCTGGCTCACCACCCGTCAACACCTCACAACCTTCTTCTTTGCCGATAGCAATGTAGCGGAGTATTTTCTCATATTGGTCATTAGAAGCCTGTGCCCCCATCATCGTGCTTGGGTCGAGCGGATGACCTAACTTGATAGCTTTAGTTCGCTGAATAACGCGCTCTATGAAACGGTCGTAAATATCTTCTTGCACCAATAATCTTGAAGGACAAGTACATACCTCACCTTGATTCAAGGCAAACATAACTGCTCCTTCTAGGCATTTGTCAAAAAAAGCATCATCAGCGTCCATGATATTACTAAAGAATATGTTAGGTGATTTACCACCCAATTCCAAAGTGACAGGAATAATATTTTTAGAAGCATATTGCATAATCAACTGACCGGTAGTGGTTTCGCCAGTGAAAGCCACTTTATTAATTCTTGGACTAGAAGCCAATGGTTTACCTGCTTCTATACCAAAACCGTTGACTACATTCAACACGCCTGCCGGCAATACTCCCTCAATTAATTCCATCAAAATCAAAATACCAACGGGAGTTTGCTCTGCTGGCTTTAGTACAATACAGTTACCTGCTGCTAAAGCAGGCGCAATTTTCCATGCAGCCATCAAAATAGGAAAATTCCAAGGAATAATTTGACCTACCACGCCAAGCGGTTCTGGGACATTAATGCAAACTGTGTTGCTATCCAACTCACTCACAGAGCCTTCTTCCGCACGAATCACTCCAGCAAAGTAGCGGAAGTGGTCAATAGCAAGCGGTAAGTCAGCTGCTCTAGTTTCTCTTAATGCTTTACCGTTATCCCAAGTTTCTGTTCTCGCCAATACCTCAAGGTTTGCCTCCATGATGTCAGCAATCTTTAGCAATAAATTACTGCGATAAGTAGCGGAAGAATTGTTCCACTGAGGAGCTGCCGCCCAAGCCGCATCAATAGCTAAGTTGATGTCCTCTTCTGTTGATTTTGGTATTCTCGTAAATACTTGACCATCCACTGGGGAGGTATTTTCAAAATACTCTCCACGCACAGGCGGTGTCCATTTTCCACCAATATAATTCTCGTATTGATCTTTAAATCTAGGTCTTTCTACTGCATTACTTGCAGTTGTTAGGACATTACTCATAATTTATAGTTTTAAAATCGTTATATAATAAAGTTTAATTGTAATAGTAGTTATAGAAAATACTACTATTTTAACTTGTACAAAATTATATACTAAATACTAAACATGATTGCACTATCCTATCAAAAAGAAGCACAATACTCGCAAATATTTTAATTTTTATGTTAAGTTTAATATTTTTTACTATTAAAATACACAAATCAATTTTTTATTTTGTAATTTGGCATCAATAAGTAAGAAACATGAATTTATCGAAAGCTTTTTTTGAAGGACGCCGATTGGAAACATTAGTGGAAAACAAAACTTCCTACACCTTACAACATGCAGAAATGCACGTTTTTGAAACACACCAACAAGCAGAGCGCGTGTTGTTGCAGTTTGACCAACCTGTGTTGGCAACTATGTTAGTTGGAAAAAAAGTGATGCACCTCAATGAGCATAAACCATTTGAGTTCTTACCTGGAGAATCTTTAATTTTGCCTGCTGATGAAATTATGTGCATTGATTTCCCCGAAGCAGACCTCCAAAATCCTACTCGCTGTTTAGCAATGACCATTTCAGAAGAAAAAATTAGAGAAATTGCCATGCTCATGAACGAAAACATGCCCAAAACAGAAGATGAAGAATGGCAGTTTTTAACACACAATTTTCATTTTACGAATGATATTGCGATTCATCAAATCATTCATCGCCTATTGTTTTTATTTACTGAAAACCATCCTTCCAAAGAAGTATTTTTAGATTTATCACTTCGCGAATTGGTTATCAGAATCTTACAAACAGAACGAAGAGAATATCACACTGCTCAGTCTTTCATTTCAGACCAAGATAATAGATTGACTTATATTATCAAATATATTAGAGAAAATTTAGATAAATCATTAACCGTCGAAGAGCTTAGTCGAAAAGCCTACATGAGTGAATCGCATTTTCATAGAGTATTCAAAAATGAATTAGGTATTTCACCGATTGATTACATTAATGAGGAGCGCATCAACTTAGCAACAAAATTGCTGAAAGATACTCGTAAAAAGATCAAAGAAATCTACATGGAATGTGGTTTCAATAGTATGTCTTACTTCAATAGAGTATTCAAACATAAAAAGAAAGTCTCACCCAAAGAATATCAAATGAAATATAAATCGGTGGGCTTAGAATGATTTATATTTCAATTACATGAGCTGTAAATTTGTGTCTCGTCTCGAAATTTATGCTAATTTTGAATCCTTTTTTAATTAAAATTAGCATGAATTTACGCCAGCAATTCTTAGCAAATGTCGCACAAACTAGCCCTTTCCCGTTGGCATTAGAGATAGTCAAAGGCAGTGGTGTTTACCTTTATGACAGCCAAGGCAAATCCTATTTAGATTTAATTGCGGGCATTAGCGTAAGTTCATTGGGGCATTGTCACCCTAAAGTAATCGCCGCCACCAAAGCTCAACTCGACACCTATTTACACACAATGGTGTATGGCGAATATGTACTTGCGCCACAAGTGAAACTAGCACATTTGATGGCTGCTAACCTTCCCAGTAGCTTGAATAGCGTTTACTTTGTAAATTCTGGAAGCGAAGCCACTGAAGGGGCAATGAAATTAGCCAAACGGGCTACTGGTCGCTATGAAATTATAGCTTGCTATCGCGCCTATCATGGCAGCACACAAGGTTCAGCCAGTTTGATGAATCCTACCACATTCACGCAAGCATACTATCCATTGTTGCCTAATATTAAACACATTGATTTTAACTGTGAATACTGTTTGCATCGAATTACAGAAAAAACGGCAGCCGTCATTGTCGAAACAGTGCAAGCAGAATGGGGCGTAAGAACACCTATGAACAATTATTTGAAAAAATTGCGGCAGCGATGCAACGAGGTTGGTGCTTTACTCATTCTTGATGAAATCCAAGTGGGGTATGGTAGAACTGGCTCACTTTGGGCATTTGAGCAGTACGACATCGTGCCAGACATACTGCTGCTAGCTAAAGCAATGGGAGGCGGAATGCCCATCGGTGCTTTTGTAGCTAGTCAAAGTTTAATGGCAGCCTTATCAAACCATCCTATTCTTGGACATATTACTACTTTTGGAGGGCATCCTGTGAGTTGCGCAGCCGCTTATGCTACCTTGCAAGTGCTGCTGGAAGAAAACTGGATTCAAGATATTCCTCAGAAAGTAACCTTATTCAAGCAGTTGCTTCAACATCCCGCAATTAAAGATTTTAGAACGGCAGGTTTCTTGATGGCATTGGAATTAGATAATTTTGAGCAAGTGCAACAAGTCGTTCAAGCATGCTTAAAGCGGGGCGTTATTGTAGATTGGTTTTTGTTCAATGACCGTAGTTTGCGCATTGCACCGCCACTCATTATTTCAGAAGCACAAATAAAAAATGCTTGTGAAGTAATTTTAGAAAGCCTTGATGAAGTGTTTAATTAATAGACTTCTTGCAAAAGTAATTTTTTACCTCATCCCAACCTATCCTTATTAATTTTTGCCTAAATAGAAAAAGAGGCTGAAGGACTTCCGAAAGAAGTCTAATACACTTTTTGTCCTTTTTTCAGCCAAATACCCCAAGTTTTGTCAAAGGCATGTACTTTCTCGGTTGGTTTGCTATCATTATTTACCACTTCGTAACCTTGATTTTTCCATTCAAAAATGCCTCCATAAAGATTTGCTACATCTTTAAATCCTGCTTTAAGGAGTTGTTCACTTATTTTTTCACTTCTGTACCCTACGGAGCAATAGACAATCACTTTTTTATCTTTTGGCAAATGCGCTATGCGTTGCAGGTCAAATTTATCATACCCTACAAAAACTGCATGTTGAATATGGCTTACTTGATATTCTTTTTCCTCTCTAGCATCCAAAAAAACAGCTTTATCTTTTGCTTCGTAGGCTTCAAAAGCAGTAACTTCGGGAACAGAGTGAGATAGCAACCCCTTGAGCATCAAGGCATAAGTTTTGCTTTCTACTTTTGATTGCGCCTGACAAGAAAGCAAAGAGAACAATGAAATAAAAAGCGATATAGAACGTAGCATATATTTACTTTATTAAAATATCTATTTAGTTACTTTAAGAGCTAATTACTTAAGTTGAAATGATTAAGAGCGTTTTCTTGAAAAACCATGCAAATTTTGCTTTACAAATGTTTTTGGAAAATGCTCTACACCTTCAAAGCCCAATTTTATTTCTCTTCCATCATAAGGAACATGCGCAGTGCCAAAAATATAATCCCAAATAGCTAATGTAATACCAAAGTTGATACCGTAGCGATAGCCTTTTGGTAGCTCATGTGCATGATGCCAAATGTGCATTTCAGGACTATTAAACAAAGTTTTCATTACAGGACCGAGCAGTAATGCCCCAGCTAAAATTGCTGCTAAAATAACTAGTAATTGCGTGATCAATGAAGGGTCAGTCAGTAGTGTTACATCAAAGCTGCTATTTGCTATAACAATTCCTATAAGCCCACCTAATACACCTCCAGTAACATAGCCCGGAACGGTTATGTTGGCATGGTTGTAATGCCCAACCGTTAACGTAAATATATGAATAATAAAAAAATCATATAAACCAATACCCAGTAAAGCAAGTGGAATATATTCTATCGTGCGATAAACTACATTTTCCATCCAATGGTAACGCAAGTGCGCTGCAAAGCCCATTTGTTCCACAGAATGGTGTACTTTGTGAAATTCCCAAAGCGTAGGCACGCGATGCAACAGACGATGTGTCCACCACTGAATAAAGTCACGTACAGAAAAACCAACAATAAGCACTATCCAAAGAGGCGCATAGCTTAACGGATTAGAGGCTTGCAAATCAAAACCACTCAGAAACTTTATTCCGTTATTGAGTGCATCTACCACCACGCTAGAGGCAGCATTGAAAGCAATCAAAGAAAATAAAAAGAAATTAAAATACATATAAAAGAAATCCATCCAAAAATCTTTTCTGAATTTAGGTTGGTCTTTTCGCCATGGTGTCATCCATTCTAGCAATAAGAAGAAAGCAGAAACCAGTATAAGCCAATAAAAGTAGTTATGCCAACCTGGATGAGTTACTTCATACCACAAGTAGTTAGCATAATTTTTATAACCGTTGATGAATACTTCTAAATAAGACATGAAAATATGATATTTTATTCATATAACACTTCTATTTAAAAATAGATGATAAAAGCATTCAAATAATTAAAAAAATATAGACTATTTTATCATGCCTAGTCTTTCCCCATTTTGGTATTTCACAATGAAAGCATTTCTAAATCCCTTTTTAGTAGCTGTTTCTAGTATTCCATCAGCTTCTTCCTTGTTAGAATAATCACCAAGTAGCACTCTGGTTAGCCCTTTGTCTTTGATAAATTCATAATCAATACGCCCCAAGTTTCTTACATCATCATAGCGTTTATCGGTTCGCTTAAAGTTAGCAAGCGCTACCAATTGTACTTTGTAGTAAGTACCTGTCAATCTTGGTGCATCCGTTCTTATCTCAAAAGCCTCTGAAGACATTTTTGGTGTGTAAACATACTCTGCTTCAAAATTTTGATTTACAGTAGGTTTAAGTTTTGTTTCTTGTATTTTTACTCTCTCTATTTTTATCGTATTACTTGTTGTATCTAATTCAGGGCTTGGCTGAGGCATCGGTGGTGTCCTCACAATAGGTATTTCAGAATCAGACTGATAAACAGGAATAGCCTGATTTTTCTGAAGATAGAAAGCCTCATTCTTTGTCACATTATTTTCCGCTCTAAAGATTTTTGATGTAGGTTGAAAACCTTCTTTGTGGGCAATAACTTTATATTGACGCTCAGGGAGCAGTTGAAATAAATAGCTTCCATTTTCAAAAGAAGAACGATGTACTAAACGCTCTTCGGTTTCGTTCAGTATCTCATAAACAGAAACCTCGACATTTTCAAGCGGCATATTGTAATCTTTACTGTAAACAGTACCTTTTAAGATAAATGATTGCACTTGGTCACTTATTTTAAACTCAAAAATATCCTCGTCCGTAGTAGTTGTTTTGCTGCTACCAGCACTTCTGTTTGATACTAAGAATCCTCCATCACCGTAGCGGTTTTTTACAAAAAAATAATCATCAGCACCTGAATTGTAAGGACTTTCTAAATTAATAGGCTTATCCCAAATGGATAGTTTGCCCTTGATTTTAAAAATATCCAATCCACCCATGCCCACATGACCATCAGAACTAAAGTATAATGCTTCTTCGCTAACGTCATAAAATGGAGTGATTTCATTATGTGCAGTATTGATTCTGGCACCAGCATTTCTAGGGGATTCAAAATCAAAGCCATTATCGCTAATCACTCTTGAAGTGTACCAAATATCCATTCCACCTTGTCCTCCTGGTCGATTAGAAGCAAAATAAAGTATTTCTTTATTTCCATCTTGTACTATAAATGGTTGCGTTGCAGTGAATCCTTCTTGATTTATTTTGTCATTCAATCGCTCTGGTGCACTCCAGAGATTACCCACTCGTCGAATAGCATAAATTTCACAACGTGTGGTTAAGTAGCCCCAGTTTTCCACTGAACGGCAAACGGTAAAATAAATTCTTTTTTCATCCGTAGAAAACGTAGCATTACACACATGATTTTCTTCCATGCTTGCAAATTGAGCAGCTACTGTGGCTTCTTCCCAATCTTTAATGCCTTTCTGCGACTTAAATACTTTTGCCTTAGACAATTTAGTAGAAGAGAATAATATTTCGTCATTACCAAATGGTGTGGGAGCGAATTCCGTAAATTTGCTATTAATATTATTGTTTAAATGAGTTATTCTGATTGCTGGATTGGGGGCTAGTTTATACTGTTTTGCTAACTCACAACCTTCTATTTCCATAAGCGCATTTGCTAGTAAATTTGGTGCGTCTGTCCCCTTATAAATATTTGTAAAGGCTTTAAAAGCAGCTACGGCTTCATCATATTGTTCATTTTGCTTTAACGCTCTCGCATAAGTGTAACCTGCCTTGGGAAATTTTTTGTTCTCCTCAACCACAGGAGTTAGCATTTCAATCGTCTTATTATAGTTTTTTACAATAAAGTAACTTTCACCTGCCTGATATGCCATTTCTAGTTGCTTGGGCTTTTTTAGCCAAGACTGCTCGTACTGCTCAGCAGCAGATTCATATTGAGCTTTAGTGTATAATTCATTCGCTAATTTAAAGTGTTTTTTCCAACTCCATTTGGTTTGATTTTCTATTTCTTGTGCATAAACTGGCTGTAAAAGTAGTACAAACAGCAGCAGCAATGTTGATTTAAGCATGGCATTATAAGTTTCAAATTTGAAAATGGTATGTTAACATCTTTTTTTATAATTATTAAATTCATTAAATACGCATTGAATGGATTTAGTGATTATAAATTATCAAAAGCTTTAATTCTAAAATTAATCACGCTACCTTTAGTAGTATATCAATGATTTCAGCGAAATACTGATGCTCCAAATGTTGAACTTTTTTAGCAATATTTTCTGGATTATCCTCATGTGTCAATGTGCAAGCTGCTTGAAAAACAATATCTCCATCATCATATTGCTCATTCACATAGTGAATCGTCATACCAGTTTGAGTTTCTTTTGCCTCCCAAACTGCTTGGTGTACTTTCATGCCATACATTCCTTTGCCTCCATAATTAGGTAGCAGTGCAGGATGAATATTTATCATGCGACCATGAAATGCTTTTACCAAATAACTTGGCACAAGCCACAAAAAACCAGCTAAAACAATCCAATCAATTTTTAATTGGCGAAGTTCAACCAATAACTGTTCTGATTGATAAAAAGCCTTTGCGTTCAACACCAATGTTGAAATACCAGCAACTTCTGCAATCTCTAAAACAGGAGCATCTGACTTATTAGAAACCACAAGTTGTACATTTACTATTTCATTGTTTTTAAAATAGTTGATTATTTTTTGAGCATTACTCCCTTTTCCAGATGCAAATATCGCTATATTTATCATTAGTTAAATTGATCAAAATCTAATTTAGCAAAACGAAATGAACGCCCTCGCTCACCGTAAATTACCATTGCCTTTCGTTCTATTTGTTGACAAACCTTTGGTCGAGTTACCAAATCCACTTCTCTATTTTGGAACAATGGTTTTATTTCCCAAGTACCATCTCTACTAATCTCCGTTAAAGCTACAACAGAATTTCTTCCATCGTAGTTATAAATTCTGTTGCGGTTACCCTCCGAAAAATTGCGGCTACTATCGTTAAAGATAAGGTAAATCTTATCCCGAACAACGGACATCGCATAGCTGGAATAATACCCACCATCATTTACGGTAATTTGCTGTTTGGGGATTCGAGTTGCCCAATCTATTTCACCATCTGGACGAATATTAATAACAATAATATCATTGTAATGATAAAAATAATCATAACGAAAAGTACCATACCAGAAATCGCGGTAGGAACGCTGATAGATATAGTATTGCTCTGCCACTAATAATGCCCCACCATCACTTCTTAAAATGAGATCATTCAAGGCAAATTTATATAATTCAGGTTGCTGATTCACATTGCCTTGTCTTTCAGCATTTCTAGCACGTTGTTTTTGTTTTTCTGTGTAAAATTCAGTTAAAAATTCAAAATCAAATGATTTTTGATTTTGATTATAAATTTCTTTTGTCCTTGCATCAATTCTAAAAAAGTAAGTACCTTTCACACTTGAAGTCCCTTTCTGGGAGTAAAAGCCAGTACATACTAAATCGCCATTATTAGCTACTCTAAACGTTAAATCAGTAATAAAATCATCTTTTAGACCAATTTTGTATTCATCCTGCACAAAGCCTTTCTCTGTATAAGCCAAGATAACGTATTGATAGTTTGGCTTTCCTAGCCTACGTTCCTTAGATTTATCTTGGTAAATGATGCCTAACATGTAAACATTCCCATTACCATCTATTTGATATTCTTCTACGGAGAAAATTTCTTCATTATAAGGCAAGGCAATTTCCTTATTCCAAACTTGTTGGAAGTTATCATCAAACACACTTAATTTAAACTTTTTAGCGTTACCTTTTTTGTAAGGTAATTGATGGAAAACGAGCACTTTAGAGCTATCTTTAGATTGTACAATATCAAAAGCACCTGTTTTCAGAACACTTTTGGTTTCAAATTCACCAATAAGTTGAATGTTTCTATTGGAAACATCTAGTTGCTGTTTATTTATTTTTTGCTGAAATAAATAATTTTTCTTCTTTGCTTCATTATGAAAAGAGGTTAAAAAGTAAAATTCTTCTCCCAACTTTATAATCTGTTCAAATTTTCTTGTTTTCCCATTATAACTCAAATCTAGTTCCTTAGCTTTTTTTAAGTTCATGCTTTCATCATACAATTCCAATAATACTTTGCCCGATTCTACAATACCACTTTCTTTTATCCTCAAGGCATACATCCCTTCAGGAGTGTTGGCAATAATTTTATCTAAGTAACTATTGGTTGGTTGTGTCAATTCTTCTCCCCACTTTATCTGTGGGCGACTGAATTGTCCAAATAATATCTGAGAAAGAAATAAAAGTATGATGATAATTTTAGTGCTATCCATTATGATATGTTCAATTAAAAAAATAATCGCAGTATGTGTATATTACATGATTAATTAGGTGATAGTTGATATTACATGTTACATAGACCTGTACCGAGCAGACCTCGCGCCATCCACTCTTGTCATTACTTGTACCACGCGATTTTTTTCACTAGGTGTAGCAGCACCAAATATTTCTGTAATTTCTGTACTTTTTGTATCGCTAAATGTTTGCAAAATCATGGCATTGGGGTACGAGCGCGCTACCTCGCCTATGTCCTCAATCGCAGTAATAATAATGGCTGTTGCCGCCTTTGGGTCGCTATACATAATATCCAAACCTTGACGATGGTAGTCGTAAAATGCTTGTCTTAAAGGACGGACACGAGGGGATAGTAAGTTTTCAATCAGCCAATATCTATTGCGTTGCCCATCCAAAGAACGCCATCCTTTTGGGTCAATTGCTGCCGCACCTGGTGGGACATTATTCACAATTTCTTGAGCTTTCAAAAACTGCGACTCCCCCCCAAAAGGAGAAAAAGAATCATTATCCATACCAATGACAATATAAGCATAATAAGCCAAAAGCGAAGTCAAATTGTCATTAAAAGCATTTTGCGTGAAAATTAATGGCTGAAATTGCTCATAATCAAACCACACATTTTTGTCTTGAATGGTGATTAGTGGTGTTTCATTCATCGTTCCATAAATGGGTCTAACCGCTTGTATAGCTACCTCTGCCGTAAATCGAGTAGCGGATTCTTCTTTATTAATGGTGATAATCATATTGCCTTTGATGCGCTCCTGTGGCTCATATACATCTTGCGTCCATTTGGTATTATTCATAAACTCTTGAACAGCAGTTTGAAACGATTGGAACACACGAGGGTCAGCAGTTTGCAATTTGGGCGTATTAACCGTTATCTGGAAATTAAGCTCCTGTGCAAAAAAGTTGCTTAACGGAATTGCTATAAGTAAGGCGATTAAAAAACTATTTTTCATCATAACATTTTACTTTTTCTCATTCATTAACAAGTGAAGTGCTTGGATGATGTCCAAAGCGACTATTTTTTTTGATTTTAGTTCAAACGCTTTTGTCTCACCATTTTTGTATATCAACGTAATTTTATTTGTATCCACATGAAATCCTGCTCCCTCGTCTTGTAGTGAATTGAGCACTATCATATCAAAATTCTTGCGCATGAGTTTAGATTGTGCATTTTCTAATTCATTGTTTGTTTCCAGTGCAAAGCCAATCAGCACTTGATGTTCTGTCTTTATCTTTCCTAGTGCTGCCGCAATATCGGGAGTGCGCTCTAGCTCAATTGTCATTTCATGGTTTGCCTTCTTTATCTTTTGTGCTGATACAAATTTAGGGCGATAATCGGCAACTGCTGCTGCCATAATGGCTGCATCAACGTTCGGGAAGAGCGAAATAGCTGCCTGAAACATTTGTTCTGCACCTTCAATTCTAGTCAGTTTAATATTTGGATGTTGCACTTGGAGTGGTGAAGGACCTAGTATTAGTTCTACCATTGCACCCCGCGCTGCCAATGCTTCTGCTAAATAAACGCCCATTTTCCCAGAGGAACGATTACCAATAAACCGAACGGGGTCTATTGCTTCATAAGTAGGACCAGCAGTAACCAATATCTTTTTTCCTTCAAACTGATATTTTTGTTGAAAAAATTCATTTAACTGTTGCACAATCACCTCAGGCTCTGCCATGCGCCCCTCCCCTATTAAACCACTTGCCAATTCACCATAACCTACTGGTATTAAATGATTTCCGTAGTATTGCAGCAAATTTACATTTGATTGTGTGGCAGGGTGCAGCCACATATCAACATCCATAGCAGGTGCAAAAAAAACAGGACAACGCGCTGAAAGATAAACAGCCGTGATGATGTTGTCGCAAATGCCATGTGCCAACTTAGCAAGTGTGGTAGCTGTGATGGGGGCAATCACCATAGCGTCTGCCCAAAGCCCGAGTTCTACGTGATTGTTCCAACCTTCTTCTGATTGAACACTACTCAGAACAGGATTTTTAGCCAGTGTGGAAAGCGTTAAGGGTGTTATAAATTGTTGAGCAGCAGGAGTCATTAAAATTTTCACTTCCGCTTGCGCCTTCACCAGCAAGCGCGTCAAATGAGCCGTTTTGTAAGCAGCAATGCTTCCACAAATACCTAAAATTATTTTTTTTTGTTCTAGCACTGACATATTTTTTTACATTTTCAATACCAACGACTAAAAGTTAATTTAGATGTTTACTTTCACAATATATTCCTTTTTAAATGCAACTACAAAAAATAAAAGCAGCATTAGCAGCTTATGAGGATTGGTTAGTTTCTAAAGTTAACGCCACAAAAGAAAATCTTTACAAATGGGAATCGCAACGAATTTGGCAAGAACACTGGGATTTAGAAGAAATTGATGTGGCAGGAATGTTTAGTAAAGCATTAGAAAATACTACTACACGAAGGATTTGGAGTCGTGAATACTACACACCAAAAAAAACAATGCTGACTTTTGCAGCAATGCAACCTCATTTTGTTCGGGCAATATTTCAAGATTTATTTGACGAATCTAAAGCAATCGGCAACCGAATTGACCGCTTTATCATCCATTCCGATGAGTTGCTCAAAGAATACAAATTCAAGCATCCTACTTCGACTGAAAATAATCATTTCCAAGATTACGAAATGATAAGTCATTACTTAGCATTTCAGTTTCCTAGCCGATATACTCCTTACGACTTTAATCGTTTTAGAGATACACTAACTAAAATTGGCTCAAAGGATATTCCAGAAAACCACGATTTACCTAGATATTTCAAAGTAATGCAAACGCTTTTTCAGTTCATAAAGAAAGAGGAAAAATTGATGGCATTGCATCAAGCTAGATTAGAGGACAACCATTACAAAGGAGCATCTTTGTTGCTAGTAGAAGATTTTTGTGCCTTTTTACAGCACAATTAAGGTGATTTTAATAATTTTATACTTTTATTTTCTTAATTTTTCCAGAATTTGCATATCAAAATATTAATTATTTAAACAAAAAATAAACGGATTGAAGCAACAGAAGATTATCACCAGTCTAAGACAATTTAGAGTCTGGCACAAAATATTAGGTATTGTACTTGCCTTTTTTGTTATCATCAGTGCTATAACAGGTGTACTTTTAGCATTCAAAAAAAATGTGGCTATTCTTCAACCTCCTACACAAAAAACAGCTTCTAAAAATTTAAACGATTGGAAATCAATAGCTGAATTGGAATCCATTGCGCAAAACACTTTTCAACAAGCCTTTCCAGATAAAGAAAATAGCGTCGAGCGTTTAGATGTGCAGCCGTCAAAAGGAATGGTAAAAGTGCTATTTAAAAATGGATGGTGGGAAGTGCAAATTGATGGAAGCACTGGCGAAGTTCTTTCCGTTGGGCAACGCCACGCTGATTGGATTGAAAAACTGCACGATGGCTCGATTATCAGTGATGCTTTTAAGTTGGTTTCTATGAATTTTTTAGGTTGGGGGCTATTGATGATGGTCATTACAGGAATGTGGTTGTGGTATGGGCCTAAGCGTTATCGAAAGATGAAACAAAAAAAGCCCACTCAAATAAAGACTACTTATCAAGAAAAAATAAGTGATTAAATAAAGCATTTTACTTCCGCTCATCAACCACTACTAAGAGCATGTTTAAATTTTTAATTACTGAAAACCAATATTTTATGAACCTGACTTCAGTAAGGCTTAGTCCTTTAGCCCGCTAAATTCCCTCGCCTTCCTATTGTCAGAACCACAAACTATTGATTTTCACTTAAAGAAAATTTTTAAACAAGCTCTAAAACAAAAGACCTTGACTATTCGGTATTTTTGATTGCTCCAGTTGCAACAGTATTGCCTTCACATCTAAACCGTAGAAATAACCTTGTAAAGCACCACTTTTCGCAATTACCCGATGACAAGGAACAACAATAGCAATGGGATTATGTTTACTCGCCATGCCTACGGCACGAACAGCTTTTGGACGATTCAACTTTTGCGCAATTTCGGAGTATGTAGTTGTTCTACCATAAGGTATTTGCAACATTTGCTGCCACACACTTTTGTAAAAATCAGTTGCTCCTGACCAATCTAAAGCAATATCAAACACTTGAAGTTTCCCTTGAAAGTACGCTTGCAGTTGCATCACACAATCGTTAACAACTGATATGGAAGCGATTGAATCAGAACTAGGTAACTTATCTATCCTTTGAATACTTTGGATGCCAAGCAAACTTCCCTTTACTTCAAGGCAGCCGATAGGCGTATCCAAATAAGCAACTGCTAACATTATTCCATTTTTATAGGTTAAAGCCTAATAGGAAATCGAATTCTATTAGGCTTTAAATTATCTATTTAGCAAAAGATACAGACCGTTTCTCTCGAATGACCGTAACTTTTATTTGCCCCGGATACTGCATTTCGTCTTGTATTTTCTGAGAAATCATGAAAGAAAGGTCATCCGCATATTGGTCGGATACTTTTTCGCTGGAAACAATCACGCGAAGCTCTCTACCTGCCTGCATTGCAAACACTTTCTGAACACCATCATAACTCATCGCCAACTCCTCCAATTCACCAATGCGCTTCAAATAACTTTCTAATATCTCGCGTCTTGCACCTGGTCTTGCGCCAGAAATAGCATCGCAAGCCTGCACGATAGGAGAAATAAGGTTATTCATTTCAATCTCATCGTGATGCGCTCCTACTGCATTACAAACGACTGGGCTTTCTCTATATTTTTCGCAGATATTCATTCCGAGAATAGCGTGAGAAAGCTCTGATTCCTCTTCTGTGACCTTTCCAATGTCGTGCAGCAATCCTGCTCTTTTAGCCTGTTTGATTTCCTTTGGTGGAAGTCCTAATTCCGCTGCCATTACAGCACACAAATTAGCCGTTTCAATAGAGTGCTTCAATAAATTCTGACCATAGGAGGAACGATAACGCATTCGTCCCACCATTTTTATTAGATAAGGGTCTAAACCATGAATATCTAACTCAATGATGGTTCTTTCACCGATTTCCACAATTTGCTCCTCCAATTGTTTGCGTGTTTTTTCTACGACCTCCTCAATTCTGGCAGGGTGAATGCGCCCATCCGTCACCAATCGTTTCAATGCCAATCGGCAAACCTCTCTTCTAATCGGGTCAAAGCTAGAAATGACAATTGCCTCAGGGGTGTCATCCACCACAATTTCTGCACCAGTTGCAGCCTCCAAAGCTCGAATATTTCGCCCCTCTCGACCAATAATTTGCCCTTTAATATCATCTGATTCTAAGTTGAATACAGACACTGTGTTCTCAATAGTGTATTCTGCACACATTCGCTGAATAGTCTCAATGACAATTTTTTTAGCTTGTTTATTGGCATCCAATCTAGCTTGAGCCACCGTTTCTTTAATAACCGCCATTGACTCTGCTTCTGCTTTGGCTTTTACCGCTTCTAGCAACTGATCTTTAGCTTCTTGCTCTGTCAGCATAGCAATTTTCTCTAATTCCTTAATGCGCTGCTCATTGGCTTTTTCTAATTCTTCTCTCCGCTTGCTTACAATTTGCATTTGTTTATCCAAATTGGCGCGAATTAACTTAATTTCTTCTTCTTTTGCTTCTATTTCTAGTCGCTCTGCCTCTAGCTCTTCAATATCCTCGTCCAATTGCTCCTTGCGCAACTGAATTTCTTTTTCTATATTTTTGACTTCCAACTCTCGCTCCTTCAATTCAATAACTTGCTGTGATTTATAGGCATCAAATTCAGATTTTAGCTTATTAAATTTATCTCTTGCTTCTTGTACTTTTTTCTGTTTGATGCTTTCGTTTTTACGCTCGGCGTTTTCTACTACTTTTTCTGCTTTGCGATTGGCTTCTAGTTCAATATTCTCAGCATTTCTGCGTGCATCTTTAAGTAAATCATCACATTTTCTGTCAAATTCTACTTGCTTAGCTTGAAAATTTCGTTGTAATAAATTCTTTATTACAAAAAAACCAACTCCCCCACCAACAAGTAAACCTACGACTGCTGATATCATTATTTCCATATTGTAATTAATTTAATAAACAGAAAGTCCAAAAAATAGACTTTCAAAATTTGTTCCAATTCTATCATTGCAACAACTTATCTAAAAGCACATTTAACTCAGAGAGTTTATCAGAGAGGTTAGGGTCTTGTGTGGCATCAAAGGATTGACGGGTCTTATGTAAATCAACAGCATATATAAGTACCGTAAACGCTAAGCAGTCTTGCTTGTCTTTGAGAGGATGATTCAACTGAAAACGATTCACTTGCTCATTCACTTCTTTGACAATCTTGCGAACAATGGGTTCGTCATCTGCCTTTATTTGTAAAGGGTACGAACGCCCTGCTATTATTACATTAATTTGCTTAGTTAATTCTTCTGTCATTTACTTTAAGTTGATTGCTCAACAGCAGGTATCTCAACTTTATGTAGAAAAGTTACTGATGACATTCCTATTCAATACTTTTCTAACCACATCAAACATTGCCCTATCGCTCTGAAAAAATACACCATTTTTTCTTTCGAGGGTGATGCACTTCTCTCCTCATTTTCTTGCGCTTCGCTATAATGTCGTTGTATATCTTCTAATTTTTCTTTTATTACCTCAATTTTTGTGTTACTGTGTAAAAGCATTTCTTTTAATGCTTGGTTTTCTTTTTTCAAATCGGCATTTTCTATTTTGATACGCTCCATTTTTTTAGCTAATTGCCGAATTTTTAGCTCAATATTTCCCGCTTTATCAAAAAGTTCCATCTATTCAATGTCAAGAATATACCAACAGATAATCAATTTCTTTTAACGCCTAATTACTGCCCCAAGTTGCTCTTGACATTGACTTATTATTTTCTCCACTATTTTATCCACTTCCTTAGTATCTACGGTCTTTTCAGCATCCTCAAATATCATACTCACCGCATAGGATTTTTTACTTTCTCCCAAATGTTCTTTACTTTCATAAACATCAAACAAATTTACAGAAGTTATTAGCTTTTTCCCTATTTTTTTTGCAATTGTTGCAATTTCTTCAAATTTTACGGATTGAGCCACCACTAATGCCAAATCTCTTTGTGTTGATGGATATCTATTAGGTTCTTCTATTTTTATTTTGCTCTTTTGAAGCATATTAAAAATCGTATCCATTTTGAAATCAGCGTAAAATACGGTGTTTTTTATATCCATTGCTTTTGCAATACTAGGCTGCACTTTCCCAAAATGAACAAGCACTTGTTTCCCTTTAAAATACTCCATTCCAAAAGAAAAAAAATCATTTTGAACAAGCTCTGATTGATAATCCTTAATGTTCAAGCGATTTAGTAAATTATGAATAAACGATTTTAATGTAAAATAACTTACTTCCTTATCATTATCAAATAACCAACTCTCACTCCATCTTTTTCCTGTGATAAAAATAGAAAAACGTTCCTCTTCCTTATAACCTTCCGTTGTTCTATAATAAATTTTTCCTGATTCAAATAGCTTTAAATCAACTTGTTGTCTATTCTGATTGTGTAAAATAGTTTCTAACCCACTAAACAACATACTAGGGCGCATAATATCCAAATGCACATTAGATGTATTATGTATAAAGGCTAATTCATTCTCTGGATAGGGTAAAATTTCCTTGTAATATTTTGATTGTGAAAGCGATAAGCTCATTGTTTCTATAAAGCCATTGGCAGTAAGAAAATCGCTCCACAAATTCCGAATACTTTGTTTTGTAGGATGTGTACCATAAGTCAAGGACATTCTAATGTTGTCGGTCATTGGCACCATATTTAACCCATAAATGCGAAGGATTTCCTCAATCACATCTACTGGGCGCAGCACATCGGTCTTATTAGTAGGTACTTTTACCGTGAAAGAAGCCTGTGTTTGCTCAATCACTTCCATTTCCAATGCTTGAAGTATGTCAAGCAACTTATCTTTAGGCACTTTTACACCAATCAAATTATTGACATCTCTATAATTGACTTTAATTTCAATCGGTTCTATTTTTTTAGGATAAAAGTCAAATATTTCTGAAGCAATTTCACCACCAGCCAATTCTTTTATCATTAAAGCAGCACGCTTCAGCGCATATAAACAAATATTAGGATCGCTACCTTTTTCAAATACTTTGGCAGCGTCTGTTCTTAAATTATGGTGCATACTAGAACGGCGAATATATTTTGAATTAAAATGCGCCGATTCTAAAAAGATATGCTTGGTGGTCTCTTTCACCCCTGAATGCAATCCACCAAATACTCCACCGATACACATTGGATGGCGTTGACCATCACAAATCATCAAATCTGTCTCTAATAATTTTTTTTCTGTTTCATCAAGTGCAGTAAAAGTAGTGCCGTTTGGCAAGGTGTCTATTATTACTTTTCTATCTGTAATCGCTTCATAATCAAAAGCGTGTAGCGGTTGTCCTAGCTCGTGCAGAATAAAGTTAGTAACATCTACTACATTATTAATTGGTCGAACGCCAACCGCTTTTAAACGATTCTTGAGCCACTCTGGAGATTCTTTTACCGTTATATTTTTAATAACAACTCCCGCATAACGTGGACAAGCTTCAGCATTAACCACTTCTACCTCAATAGGTAAAGTAAAATTATCTATTTTAAAATGTGCCACAGAAGGCATTTTAATTTGCCCATCGTGATGATAATTTATTTTTAAAGCCGCCGCTAAATCTTTAGCTACCCCCATATGATTGGTAGCATCAGAGCGATTGGGCGTTAACCCAATTTCATACACATAGTCAATTTCTATATTCATTACTTCGCTAGCGGCTTTACCTACGGGCGTTTCCGTAGGAAGCACCATAATACCAGCATGACTACTACCTAGCCCTAATTCGTCTTCAGCACAGATCATACCCATAGAAACTTCGCCTCTTATTTTGCCTTTTTGAATTTTAAGTGGTTCACCATCAATAGGATATAGTGTTGTTCCCACTGTTGCCACCAATACTTTTTGCCCATTAGCCACATTTGGTGCGCCACACACTATCTGAACTGGTTCCGCCTCACCAATATCCACTTTTGTAACACTCAAACGGTCTGCGTTAGGATGCCTTTCACACTCCATCACATGACCTACGACCACGCCAGCCAAGCCACCTTTTATACTTTCTACTTTTTCAATACCTTCTACCTCTAAGCCAATACTGGTAAGAATTTCTCCAATTTTATCAGGTGATAAATCAATATGTAAATAGTTTTTTAGCCAATTTAATGAAGTTCTCATGACGCTTTATTCAGTCTCTATTAATGCTTTTATATCGAATGCGTGGCAAATATAGACTTTTTGATAGAAGTGTCGCCTTATTATCAGATTAAACTCTGTTTCGACCTTGTTACTTGAGTAATTTATAATTTTGGTACTCCCCAATTCTTATTCCCGTTATTTGTTCCATCCACCTTGATACTCTTTCTTTAAAAGAAAGTTTTTTTTGTGTTGGGTCAAATGAAAATTGCCAATTCATTTGCCTAATTCGCTGCTGCATAACTGCTGGATGTGTCCCTTCAAATTTTTTAAGAGAATCTATTTGGGAATAATCAAATTCATTTACATCTAATATATTTTCATTCATCCAATGGTCGTCATGCCAATAGCGATTGAAGTTTTTTTGTTTCATTTGCTGATGCTTAGGATGCTTCACCCAACCATAATGATAAATACTAGCATTTGCAGGCATGACCTGTAATTTTTTTTCCGCTTTTCTAAAACCTTGTGCATCTAAATAAGAGCGGATAGTAGCATCTTTTCTTATAATGCGAATCTCTTTTCTGTACCAATTTCTAGAATCGCCAATAAAATCATAAGAGCCGTAAAAATGCTGATAATCAAACAATAATCCTTCTACTTTTTTATTATTCAGATGTGTTTGCATAGCTTTTTGAACAACATTATAATATTTCTCATGCAGCACTTCGTCTGCTTGAATATAAAAACACCAATCTGCATCGCCTGGAATTGCATCGAATGCTTTATTCGTTTCTGCTGCCAAAACCAATCCACTTTTCCGTAAATTATCGTCCCAAATAGTTTCTATAATGCGTACTTTAGGGTGTATTTGTGCTACTAATGCTAAAGTATCGTCTTCTGATTTTCCAACTGCAATTATAATTTCATCGCACAGAGGCTCAATAGATAAGATAGCTTCTACAATAGGATAGTCATAAATAATTGCATTTCTAATAATTGAAAAACCAACTACTTTCATTTTTATACATTTACTCCACCCACTCCACCTGAATATTTAGATTTTGCTCCTTTATACCTACCATTTTTTGTTTATTTTGCATAGTGTAGCCAAAATTAGGACGATATGTCCCTTTTGATTCCACTTTAATCACATTGGTTTCAGAAAGCGCATGTACATGAACAGCACTTATTTGTTGCGTGGTATCAAACTCTATTTTTAATTGACGAGTGATTAATTCTTTATTTAGTGCGTTATAAATAACCGCTTGTAATTGCTGAGCTTCTTCAAAAACACTATCTATTTGATATTGATTAATGTAAATCGGTTTATTAATATTATATTTTGAAAAGAGCACTAATTCTTTCTCTAAATCAATCGTATCCTGAACCTGTGATTCTTCTTGCTCATTAAAAATTATCTTTTTTTTGAACCGAACGGGTAGTGCTTTCAATCTTTCCACTTCCGATTCAAAAAAGGTGGACATATCAAAATAAATATTCTCTTGTATTACTTTTTCTTCAGGTTCTGTAACACAAGAGAATAAAATCAATATAGAAAATATATAAAACAAATATTTAATCATTATAATTTTAGATTAAGCAAAAAGTAATTCACCATCCATTTCTGAACCAACGGGAATATCCAAAATATTCAGAATAGTAGGGGCTACATCTGCCAATTTTCCATTTTTTAAGCTGATATTTTTATATTCACGCGCTATGTAAATACAGGGGACAGGATTTTTAGTGTGTGCTGTATTTGGCGTTCCATCTTCATTGATAAGATAATCAGAGTTACCATGATCAGCAATAATCAACATAGCGTAATCATATTTTAAACCAGTCTCCACCAATCGCTTTACGCATTGATCCACTGTTTCCACTGCTTTTATAGCGGCTTCCATTACGCCTGTATGCCCTACCATATCTGCATTAGCATAATTCAGGCAAATAAAATCAGGATGATGTTGTTCAATATGATTTATAATGGCATCTGTAATTTCATTCGCACTCATTTCGGGTTCTAAATCATAAGTAGCCACTTTCGGCGATGGAATTAAAATGCGCTGTTCCCCCTCAAAAGGCTCTTCCCTACCCCCATTAAAGAAGAAAGTAACATGTGGATATTTTTCTGTTTCAGCGATGCGCACTTGGGTTTTTCCTGCTTTGGAAAGCACTTCACCTAATGTATTGCTTACATCATCTTTAGTAAACAAAACGTCAATGTTTTTAAAGGTTTCATCGTAGCGTGTCATTGTCACATAGCGCAAGTTTAGCTTTTTCATTTCAAATTCTGGCATATCTTGCTGTGTTAACACAGTAGAAATTTCTCTTGGACGGTCTGTTCTGAAATTAAAACAAAGCAACACATCGCCATTTTTAATTTGCGCTTCTTTTTCTAAAACGATTGGTTTTAAAAACTCATCTGTTTCGCCCATTTCATAATGTTGAGCTATGGTAGCCAATATATCTGTTGTAAATTCGCCTTCTCCTTTTACCAATAAGTCATAAGCTACCTTTACCCTTCCCCAGCGATTGTCCCTATCCATAGCAAAATAACGACCTACCAGCGTGGCTAATTTAATGTTAGAATTATTGATGTGCGCTTGTAGTTCTTGCACATAGCCCAAGCCCGATTTTGGGTCAGTGTCGCGCCCATCCATGAAGGCATGAACAAAAATCTTTTCTATCCCTGTATTTTGTAGAATATCGCAAAGTGCTTTTAAATGGTTAATGTGTGAATGAACACCACCATCGGAAAGCAATCCCATCAAATGGAAAGGTTTGTTATGTTGTTTGGCATAAGATATTGCTTCTAAAAGCACAGGATTTTGATGTAACTCTTTGTCTCTGATAGCTTTATTGATGCGCGCTAACTCTTGATAAACCACTCTGCCTGCCCCAATATTTAGATGCCCAACTTCTGAATTACCCATTTGCCCCTCTGGCAAACCTACTTCCTCTCCGTAGGTAACTAGCTCACTATGAGGGTATTGCCTCCATAAATAATCCACAAAAGGAGTTTGCGCTTGAGCAATCGCATCTGCTTCAGGTTTTTGTCCTATACCCCATCCATCCAAGATGACAAGCATAGCTTTGTTTGCTTTCTTCATAATTTTAGGTGTCAAAGTGAAAACTATTTCAATAACGATTTACGCTAATTTTAGTTAAATATTTGAACTGAAATGTTAATGTTCACAACTTAGTCGTTAAAATGATGTGACTTTCTTTAAAAAATTACGTTACAAATGTAGGTAAATGAAAAGATACTTAATGTAGAAATTTTAACAAAAGCATTAGATAAATGATGACAGGTAAGAAACTAATAGTCAACCGTTACCGTTATCACTTTTGCAATTTTCTAAGCAGTTTTTTTTAAAAAAACTAAAATTTTTTAACCCATGAAGTACATTTTTTTCTTGTTTTTCCTGTTGCCAATTTTTGGCTTTAATCAGGATGATACTTTTGAAAGCATTTCAAAAGCATTTGGTAATGGTAACGCTACTATACTTGGTAGCTATATGGAAGACAATGTAGAATTAACCATTCTTGATAAAGGCTCTGTTTATACTAAATCAGAGGCAATTAAACAAGTAAATGCTTTTTTCGCTAACAACAAGCCTGAAGGCTTTAGCCAAATGCACCAAGGTACTTCCAAAGGTGCAGGAGCAAAGTATTGTATTGGTAATCTAAAAACTAATGCAAAAACTTATCGAGTATATATTTTTCTAAGTCCGAATGGCAATACCTATAAGATTCAAGAATTGCGGATAGAGGCTTAACGCTTAGGATTTTTTTCCATCACGCCTAAGCCAAATAGTGCAAAATCATACTTAACAGGGTCGTCTGGGTCAAATGCACTCAGACGACCCGTTAATTCTAAGACTGTTTTCCAATCTCTTTGTTTTCGTTCAATCAATCCTAATCGTCTGGCAACTCTTTCCACATGAACATCTAAAGGCATTAGTAATTGGCTTGGCGAAATATTTTTCCATAAGCCAAAGTCAACGCCTTTATCATCTTTTCTAACCATCCATCGCAGTAACATATTTAAACGTTTACAAGTCGAATTGCGCGCTGGCGTTGCTATGTGCTTGTGCGTGCGTAAAGGTGTGTCAGGTAGGGAGAAAAAAAGTTGATGAAAATGGACTAAGGCATTTTCTGTTTTATTTTCGGTAAGTGTAATATTGGGTAAAAAAGCAGTTTCTAAAGAATGATTTTTTTTATAAAACTGTTGTAAAAATTCTAAAAAATATAAAGTATCTGTGGTCTGAAAAGTTCGATGTTTAAAATTCAGAAAACGCTTTCTATCTTTTTCTTGATGATGGCATATAAAATCGTAAGGTGCTTTATCCATAAGTGCTAATAGTTCATTTGACTTATTGATAATGGTTTTGCGCTGTCCCCAAGCCAATATAGCAGCAAAGAAAGCAGCAATTTCAATGTCCTGTAATTGAGTAAATTGATGGGGAATTAAAATTGGGTCGTCAGTAATAAAATCTTTTTGGTTATAATGATCAGTTAATTCTTCCAAGTAATCCTTTAATGATTGCGTTGTCATTTTATTTTTTATTCCTTATTTTTTGAATCTATTATAATTGTTACTGGACCATCATTAAGTAGCTCCACTTTCATATCCGCCCCAAAAGTACCAGTCAATACAGGCAAATTAGCAGTTATTTCTAGCGTTGCTATAAAAGCCTCATACAAAGGTATAGCTATTTCTGGTTTCGCAGCACGTATGTAAGAAGGGCGGTTTCCTTTCTTAGTGCTAGCAAATAAAGTAAATTGACTAATGACGAGAAATGAACCATTAGTATCCATTATAGATTTATTCATTATGTCTTGCTCATCATTAAAAATACGAAGCTGGCTTATCTTTTTACATAACCAGTCAATATCTTCTTGATTATCAATAGCTTCAATGCCTAATAAAATTAAAATCCCCTCTTCAATTTTAGATTTTACTACGCCATCAATAGTGACGGAAGCTTGTTTTACTCGTTGTAAAATTACTCTCATAATATTTTTATATACAAATATTTTTAATACATATTCTATGCTCCTTGAGCAAAAAATAATCGTAATAGTATTAAATTTTACTCGCACCTACCAACTTTAACACATTCCACTTTGAATGAAGAAGAAAATAACTTTATCTTTAACTTAAATTAACCCAACGCATAGTTCACTTACTGCTGTCTTGGAAAAGTAAGTAATTTGTCTGAATAAGTCAGTTGAATCTGCCTCATAATTTTTTATGGATCAATAACTAGATAAAACAATACAAAATATGCGATTTACAAAGTTTACTTTAATTGTTATTCTTATCAGTTTTATGTTGAGTATTACGATGCATGCCCAACATAATATTTGTCGTTTTGCCAATAAAGTGCAATGTAATTCTTATACTACTGGTATTACTTCGCGCTTAACGAACAAGGCAGAACGCAACGATTACGGCAACTGCGTGCCTAACACTGGACCTTCTTACAAAGGAAACGATGTGATTTACGAAATCTTTGCAACTGGTGGCACACTTGAGATTCAAGTAAAACTACTTGGTGCAGACCTAGACGTTTTTGTTATGCAAGGTTGTAGCCGTCCAGTGTGTGTAGCAAAAAGCACTAATGCTGGAAGGCAAGATGAATACATCACTATTCCCAATGCTCGAGGAACATATTACATTGTGGTAGATGGCAAAGAAGCTAGTGAGTTTTCCAGTTTCGACTTATTTATTAATTGTATTCCCGATGCTAGTTCAAGTTGTGTAGAGCGACCTTGCGATAATGCAGAGCGCATCCGTTGCGACGATGTTATCCATTCGACTACTAAAAATAGAAGCAACCGGTTTACAAAGGCTTGTAATTATGACCACTGTTATACAGGTCCTTTTGCCTATAATGGCAAGGATAGAGTGTATCGCTTGGACGTACCTACGGGCAAAGAATCATTAGAAATTACACTATCTAAGTTGCACGCCAATCTGGATTTATTTATCTTTAAAGATATTTGTGAACCAGGCAAATGTGTTGCCAGAAGCATTAACGGCAATCTTGCAGATGAAAAAATTGTAATTAATAATCCTCATGGTACTTACTACATTATTGTAGATGGCATCAACGAATATTACGAAAGTGATTTCCAACTTAAAGTAGAATGCAAAGACAAAGTGGTATTTAATTGCCATAACGCTTACCCTGTGGAATGTGGCAAAACCTACATGAGCACTACTGTTTTTAATTCTATCAATACTTTTAGTGCATCCACTTATCAACAGTGCTTCGACAATAGCAACCATTATAGTTATGCGGGTAATGACCGAGTTTTCTTGGTAAAAACACCAATTGGAAAAAAAGTAACTATTACGCTAAGTGGCTTGCACAAAGATTTGGATATGTTTTTGTTCAAACATTGTAGCAATTACTTCAATGCCATTAGCGGTTGCGTCGGCTCAAGCACGCGAAACGGTACAGCAAATGAACAAATCATCATCCCAAAAACAGACCAATCAGAATATTACTTAATTGTAGATGGCTACCGAAGTGGTGAAAATAGCGATTTTAGGCTTACTATTCACTGCGAAGAAGATTGCCCAAGAACGGTAAAAGAGGATTGTTCCGACATTCGCTGGCATTATACAGGCAGAGGTGCTGACTTGAGCTATCAATTTAGTCTTACTAACAATATTGCTAATCAACATGGTAGTTGGACGATTTCAGGTCCTGGTACTTCAGCAAGTCGTAGTGGCAGTGCTAGTATTGGCTACACTTTCCATAGAACAGGTACTTACAACGTTTGTTATACCTACAAAGACCATACAGGTTGTGAAATTAGCTGCTGCCGCCAATTCTGTATTGAAGCACCGTTGGATTGTAATGCTATTCATGCAACAGAAAGAGGTGATTTATTTGTCTTTGAACTCAATAATGTCGCTTCTGCCAATGTAATGGAATGGCGGGATGCGGATACAGGCGAGTTACTAGGCAGTGGCACAAATGCTATCCGATTTCAAAAGCCCGCACCTTCCAGATGTCGTCATATCAGAGTAATGTACTACGATGTGCACAGCAAATGTTTTAAAGTTTGCTCCAAACAACTTTGTGCAAAATGCGATAAATATTTTGACCAGTGCGAGCGTTTGAGTTATGAATTTATTGGCGATGGCTCAAGATTGACTTACAGTTTCAGTGTGCCAAATAATTTAGGAGATGGTTTCTGGACTTCCACACGCTCAAATGGTACATTTAGAGTGCTAGGTGGTGGGAATGTTTTGCGTGTTGAGTTTCCCGCAGTGGACAAATACGAAATTTGCTTTAACTACGACGATGCCGACGGCTGTAAGATCAAATGTTGTAGAACTATATGCGCTGAGAAACCTTCGGAATGCAACATTAACGTTGTTCCTAATGCCACTTCAAGTAACTTAACATTGACCATTGCAGGAGATAACATTGCAGAACCTATTGTATGGAAAGACCTTGCCTCAGGAGCAATCATAGCCAATAATGGAAAAACAATAAGAACTACACCAGCAGCAGCAAATGAATGCAAGAAAATTAGCGTTCGCTATTACGATAAACACAGCAAATGCTTTAAAGAATGCGTAAAAGAAATTTGTAACGGTGATTGTATTGGTACACCCGACCCCGATAGGCTTTGCACTCGCGAGTATGTACCAGTATGCGGCTGCGATGGTAATACTTACGGCAATGTTTGTACAGCGGAAGCAGCAGGCGTAACCTCTTGGACACTAGGTGAATGCCCTAACAATTGTATTGGAGAGCCATCAGGAGAACAAGTTTGTACTTTAGAATTTAATCCCGTTTGTGGTTGCGATGGTAACACTTATCCGAATCCTTGTTTTGCAAGAGTAGCAGGCATAAAATCTTGGACACCAGGCGAATGCCCCAATGATTGTATTGGAGAACCATTAGAAGAACAAGTTTGTACCTTAGAGTATGACCCTGTATGTGGCTGTGATGGTAATACTTATGGAAACGCTTGTGTGGCTAGAGTTTCAGGCATAAAATCTTGGACATCAGGCGAATGCGGACAAAATTTGACAGATTTAGAGTTGGCGATACAAGCTGATGTAGATGCTTTCAAAGTATTTAACAATGTAACTTTTACATTGACTTTAACTAACAAAGGTGCTGCTACACAAAATGTAATCATTGGTTTACGCTATCCAAATTCATTAGCTTACACCAGTAGCAATCCATCCGCTGGTCAATACAAAGTATTTGAAAAACAATGGGTGATTAATGAAATTGGCAATGCGGAGACCATTACGCTCGATTTGGTATTGTTTCCATTAGATGCCTCTGCACCGATTACTTTGTTTGCACAAGTCGTTGCATCTGATGTTGAAGATATTGATTCCACACCAAACAATACAGCGGACGACAATGTGAGTGAAGACGACGAAGCAGTGATTACGCTACGACCAGTGAGCAATAGCATTAATATTGACCAAAATAATATAGCTACATTTGGATTGCGCACTACACCTAATCCGTTCCGTGAAAAGACGTTAATTGAATTTACTTTACCTACGGAAATGACAGCAAAAGTAAGTGTCGTGAATGTAGATGGAAAAGTCATGTTCCAAAGAGAAGGATTATTCCCAAGCGGTATCAATCAAGTGGAATTTGATGCTACTGCTAATATGCCAGACGGTTTATACTTCTACCGCTTGGAAACAGCAGCAGAAGTATTGACAAAATCTATGCTACTGATGAAAGATTAAGATTTTCTTGTTCATTGAAATCAATCTGTCTATCTAGGCGGATTGATTTCCTTTAATTTCTGCTTCCAACTCTACATAAGCGGAATGTACCTTGCCGCCTAAGGGTGGATTCATCTTTCGCAGACGCACTTTCACACCTTTTGCCTTTTCACTCAGCAAACTGCACAGGCGGTCTAAAATACGCTGAGCTACCGCTTCTATCATCCTCGAAGTCTTTTTCATTTCCGATTTACAAATAAAATATACCATTTCGTAATTAACGGTTCCTTCCAAATCATCTTTGGCGGCTGCCATTTTCACATCTGCCGTGACATAAACATCTAAGATAAAATCACATCCCATTTTCTGTTCTTCGTCATAATATCCGTGAAAAGCGAAAAAGTGCATCCCTTCTAGTGCAATTATTGCCATAAGCCTATTTTTGTTGTTGAAAAACCATTATATTTGTAAAGGTAATGATTGCGAAAAAATCGCATAAAAAAAATGAATCCAATTAAAAAATAAAGCAACACCAGTTATGGATGTTATAAACGAAAAAGTAAACACTATCACTTCAAAAGCGAAAGAAGATCGCTTTCAGGGTCATGACTATTATCAAATTGACGAGCTACTGCAAGACGAGCATTTACTAGCTAGAGAAGCTGTAAGAGAGTGGGTAAAATCAGAAGTTAGTCCAATTATTGAGCAATATGCGGAAAAATCGAAATGTCCTACGCATCTCTTCAAAGGCTTGGCAGAGATTGGCGCATTCGGTCCGAGCTTGCCTGTGGAATATGGCGGTGGCGGTATGGATGAAATGGCTTATGGCATCATTATGCAAGAGTTGGAACGCGGTGATTCTGGAATCCGCTCTATGGCTTCTGTGCAAGGCTCATTAGTAATGTATCCCATTTATAAGTATGGCTCGGAAGAGCAGAGAAGAAAATACTTACCAAAACTAGGTAGCGGTGAATTTATTGGCTGCTTCGGTTTAACCGAACCAGACCATGGCTCTAACCCTTCTGGCATGACTACTAACCTCAAAGACGATGGCGATGCCTACATTTTGAACGGTGCAAAAATGTGGATTACTAATTCACCAGTAGCTGACGTGGCAGTGGTTTGGGCAAAAGATGAAGAAGGCAAAGTGCGCGGTGTGATTGTAGAAAGAGGCATGAAAGGATTCAGCACGCCTGAAATTCATGGCAAATGGTCATTGCGCGCTTCTGTAACAGGTGAGCTAGTATTCGAGGATGTACGTGTGCCTAAATATAATGTGCTACCGAACATTGCTAGTTTGCGCGGTCCGCTTTCCTGCCTTTCCAAAGCAAGATACGGCATTTCTTGGGGTGCTATCGGCGCAGCAATGGATTGCTACGATTCGGCATTGCGCTATTCTAAAGAGCGTATCCAATTTGACCGTCCGATTGGGCAATTTCAATTAACGCAAAAGAAATTGGCAGAAATGATTACCGAAATCACAAAAGCTCAACTTTTAGCTTGGCGATTAGGAACTTTAGCCAACAAAGGGAAAGCTACACCAGCACAAATTTCGATGGCAAAACGAAATAACGTGGAAATGGCACTAAAAGTAGCCAGAGAAGCGCGTCAAATACACGGTGGCATGGGCATCACAAGCGAGTACCCTATCATGCGCCACATGATGAACCTTGAAAGTGTCGTCACTTATGAAGGTACACACGATGTTCACCTCCTCATAACAGGTATGGATATTACCGGATTGAATGCGTTTGCATAGATGAAAAAGGGAGTAAAGGAAATTGTGCAAAGGATAAATTTTCTTTATTCCCTTTCAAAACACCCTGCATCAGGCGTTACAGCATCTCTAGGTTTTCCTATCAAATCTATGCTTACATTATTCAGAGGAATTGCCAAATTGAGCGCAACAGAAAGACTATCCAAGCGATAATCCTGCTTGCTATTATCTAGGAACAGTTTGCTATTACTGTTTAAACCTTTTGGACAATTAGCACAAAAGTCGAAAAAATTGGGAAAAGCTGTGTTGTCCAATAATTTACTTACTCTGACAATACAATTTTCAAAATTATAATTAAATCCTTCTCGTGTTTTAATGCCATCTTCCATTAATATTTCATCAGCTTTTGAGCCAAAAAAGATGGAATTTCTAAATCGAGCATTCAAACGATAAAACCCAGCTAACCTACATCCAATGCCTTCTGGCACGTAGCAAATGGAATTAGTCATGCGTAAGGCAGAAGCATCAACACCATAACTAGCCACAGTGCAATAATCAAACTGATAATCACCACCATGTACCAGTTGAATAGCATGGAAACCATTGTTGTAAAGCAGGCAATTTGTCAAGTTAATGGTACTATGCACTCCAATAACACCAGAACTTGCCGTATTGTAAATTTGAGCATGGTTAGCAACTAGCGTAGCTGCGGAATCCACGTATATTCCAAAGCGGCTGTTTTTTATAGTGGCGTGTTCTATTTTGTTGCCTTTACTATTTTTATCAATAAAAATCCCTGTCCATTGTCCACT
>CALDYY010000079.1 GCA_937944245.1 uncultured Saprospiraceae bacterium
GAATCATTACGCAGTTTTAATACAACTATTTCTAATTGCTTTTGCAGTTCTTTTAACACATTGGCTTCGCCTTGAAAATTATCTTTTAATAACTGATAATTCAACTGAGCATTCTCCAAATTCAAGTCGCTGATAATGCTTTTTATTCTGAATAAAAGTTGACCTTTTTCGACCGTGTTTCCTTCTTCGATAAATTTTTGGTCTATCATACCGCCTGATTCTGCAAAAACCGTGTACGACCTAGCAGGTTGTACCGTAGCAGAAGCATAAACTGCCTCCACAATATCACTAAATTGAGGCTTTGTGGAAAGAGCTTCTTCTTTACAAGAAAAAGCGACTAGCACCATAAAAACCAACAAAATCCAAGCATTATTCATTTTATCTAGTTTTCGGTTAACCTAAGTAATAACACCTTGCTAAAGGTAATGGCTAAAGAAATATTCAAAAAATGATAATTATCAACAGCGGTGATAATTTATTCAAGTATAATTGATAATCAAAGCGTTAACGCATTTGCAAATTCTTGATATTTCATCCCCCCAAATGTTCCCGAACTCATCAACAGCAAATTACTACCTGTCCATCTGATATTTTGCAAGGCTTTCTGAAAAGCATTTGTATCCGTAAATACTTGAATATTAGGGTGTTCAAAATGCCGAGCTACTTCTTCTGGAGAAATACTTGGCAATCGCTTCATTTCTAGGGTGTGTGGACTAAAAAAGACCATTGCTAAGTCTGCCGCATCCATAGTATGCTTGTACTCTGACAAAAATGTTTTATTCAAACTACTAAAAGTATGTAACTCTAAGCAAGCAATTAATTGACGGTCAGGATATTGCATTTTAAAGGCTTTTACCGTAGCCGCTACTTTAGAGGGTGCGTGGGCAAAATCCAAATAGGCAGCAAAATGTACTTCTTTTCTCAACAACTGTAAGCGTTTGGATGCTCCCTTAAAACTGCCAATGGCTTCCAAAAACTGAGCCTCTGTGATGCCTACTGAAATGCAAGCTAAAAAAGCGGCACGCATATTTGCCAAGTTATGACTACCAAATATTTCAAGTGGTATTTGCTTTTTACTTTCTGTAATTAACACAGTTTGCCCCGTTTTGTCAATCACTGAATTAAAGGCTTTGTAAGGCAAAAATGTGATGTTGCGATGCAATTTACGGTGTACTAATGCTTGTAGGTGAGTATCTTCTTGAAAGTAGATTAATCGCCCGTTGGGTTCAATCATATCTATAAATTGCTCAAACTGATGCACATATCCTTCAAAAGTAGGAAACACATTGATATGATCCCAAGCTACGCCTGTAATGATAGCAACATGAGGGCGATAGTGATGAATTTTAGGGCGTAAATCAATAGCTGAAGCAGGGTATTCATCTCCTTCCATCACGATAATAGGCGCATCAGAAAGACGAGCCATCAACTCAAAACCTTCTACTTGCGCACCCACCAAATAATCAAAGTCAATATTGTGATAGCGCAAAACGTGCATAACCATTGAAGTTGTCGTTGTCTTGCCATGACTACCTGCCACAACCACGCGCTTTTTATCTTTGGAATGCTGATAAATGTATTCTGGATAAGAATATATAGGTACATTAAGTGCTAAAGCGCGCTGCAATTCGGGATTATCTTTCCTTGCGTGCATTCCTAGTATGCAAACCTCTATTTCTGGCGTAATTTTTTCGGGAAACCAACCCATCTTTTCTGGTAGCAAACCGTATTTGGCAAGTCGGTCGCGCGAAGGATTGTAAATTTCATCATCCGAACCTGTTATTTGATGTCCACTTTCATGCAACGTAAGTGCTAAATTGTGCATGACTGCACCGCCAATCGAAATAAAATGAATGCGCATAAGCCTATTTTTGTTATTGTCAAGCATAAATACTGACAATAACAAAAGTAAAAAAAGTAAGCATAACCCACTTGTTTTTTCGATGAATAACGTAATGAAAAGCTGGTGAAGCATACTCAGTTGCCAAGACTTTATTTTACCTTGGCAACCTTCCAGTCCTAAGCCAATACACCCATTTTTCCGCTATGAAAATCGGCAATAGCTTGCTGAATTTCAGCAGCCGTGTTCATCACAAATGGTCCATAGCTGGCGATAGGTTCATTGATAGGTTCACCTGCCAACAACAATATTTTTGTATTCTCTAATAACTCAAATTTAATATTACCTGAAAGCCCAAACTGAGCAATCTCCGCTTCTTCCACTATTTGACCATCCGCAAGGCGAATAGCGCCACTCAATACATAAACACCAGCATTAAAGCCGTTTTCAATAGGCAATGTTAGTATTTCCCCTGCTTTTCCGCGAATGTCTAGCATTATCATTGGCGACAAAGTAACAGCAGGGCCTGTTTTCCCTCCAAATGTTCCGGCAATTACTCTAGCCGTGCTTTGACCGCCATTCAACTCGACCGAAGGAATTTGATCCGCTAAAATTTCTTGATACTTAGGTGCTGTCATTTTATATTTAGCAGGTAAATTCACCCAAAGTTGAATCATCTCTAGCGTCCCGCCTTGCTCTGTAAACGCTTGGCTGTGCTTTTCTTCATGCACCACGCCTGAACCAGCCGTCATCCATTGCACATCGCCTACGCTGATTTTGCCTGCACTACCACTACTGTCCCGATGTTCCAATTCCCCTTGATAAACAATAGTTACCGTTTCAAAACCTCTATGTGGATGAACGTCCACGCCTCTTCTCGTTCTGGCAGGTTTAAAAACCGTCGGTCCAGCATGATCTAATAATAAAAAAGGACTCAGTTCGCCCAAGTCAATTCCCGCACTTGGCATCGGACGACGTATAAAGAAACCATCTCCCACTTGTGCTGGATTGGCTTTTGCAATTACTTTTACAGATCTTGTTGTCATGTTTTTTTGCTATTTGATAATTGATGTATATACAACAAAAATCTGCTATCTTTAGTTTAAACTATGATCACCTACAGCATAATCTATATAAATAGCGAATAAATCTGAGTTAGATTCATCCGCTATTTATATTATATTCATCAAAGGATTGTACTGCAAATTATCACTTTTCATACCCTATTTGAAAAGGAGTAAACGGCATATCGCCTAGAACAGGATGTACCATACCCGCTTGCAGGAAACTGCCACCGCCTCCCTGGAAGTATTCAATGCGGAGTTTGTGCTTGCCTGCTTGCAGAATGCTTTGTCCTGTTTTTTTCATGGCGGAGTGGTCACCATCGTGGTCAATGATTAATTCATCGTTAATGTAGAGTTTAGAGCCGTCATCGCTATTGATGAAAAAGGTTTGCATTCCTGTCGTTTCGATGTCCACATAGCCTTCCAGCACTAGCCCAAATCGTTCAGGGCGATGTTCGATTTGGCTTAGAGATAGTTGCTCCATCACACCTGTTTTGAGTGCAGTTAGTTTCGTAAAGTTGGGCAGTTGCTGCCATTCCCCTTCGTAGTAAGCGTAGCGCAAGCCTTGAGCTGTTTTTTTTACGTTCACAGGTACTTGTGGCAACATTTGGCGGAATTGCAAAGATTGTATTCGGCTAGCACGTCCATCTTTAGTGTAGGCACGCGCTTTCAACATTGCAGTTTGTTGCAACGCAAAAGGCGCAGTGTAGCGCGCGCTTTGGCGAGTAGGTTCGCTACCATCTAAAGTATAATGAATCTCTAAACTATCAAAAACTGCGGAAAGGGTTACGGTCGTTGATTTTTCAAAGATTGTAGCAGGTGTTTCCACTTGTGGGGCAGGGGGTTGCACTATGCTTGCTCGACCTTGATTAGTGTTTGTCTTTTCCATTTGGAACGCATCAATCATTTTGCCTTCATGATCCACTGCTTTGAATACCAAATGTCTGTCATAAATGGCAAAGGTACAAAAATGATGTACCGCTTCTAATTCGAGGGTAAACCAATTTCGGGTCGGCGCAAAATTTTCGATGCTTCCACCAGCACCGCCAGAATTAATATACACTATGCCTTCTTTGATATTAATGCGGTTTTCTTTGATGGGCCAAGTGCGCTCATATAAGTGCGTGTGCCCAAATAGGCAAAAATCCACGCCATAGCGTTCATATAGAGGAGTTAAGTTGCGTGTTTTGAGATGTCCAAGCGTGGAAAGTGCTTTAAAACTATCACCGTGATCATCGTTGTCAGAAGAATAGGGCGGATGATGATGTACTACAATTTTCCATGTAGCAGTGGATTTCGCTAATTCCCATTCTAGCCAGTTATATTGCTCTGAGTTGTCTGATAAGTCGCGGTTACTATCCAGCATAAAGAATTGGGCATTACCGTAATGAAACGTATAATAGTATTCTGGCGGCGGAGCAACAACATATTGATAGTAGTATGGTGCATCTTGCTCGTGATTGCCCAGTACAGGATAGATAGGTATTCGACTCATCAAAGTATGCCCATTTGGGAAGAAATGCTCTGTCCAATCTGTTTTTTTCAATCCTTGATCTACTAAGTCGCCTACATGAACAACAAAGTTGGGGCGTTCTCTCCAGACGAGTTCCGCAATTTTTCCCCAAGCCCAAGGCGTTCGGCTATTGCGCTGTGTGTCACCAATAAGCGCAAAGGTGTAAGCACTACTATCTTCGACGGCTGTTTTGAAGGAATAAACGGCAGAGCGCAAAGTATCGCCTTTTTCAGTGATGGAGGTAACCTGCCAAAAGTAATTGGTTTCTACTTTCAAATCGTCGAGTAGCACTTCGTGCACGAGGCGTGTATTGGGAAGCATGGCATGACGATCTAGTATCGCTTGATTTACGCCTGAGCGGGCTTCGCCAAAATCCACGCGAGTAGTCGCATTTTCAGCAGTCTCCCAGAGAACGTACATTGAGGTTTGGGTAGAAAATTGAAGATATGGCTTCACTAAAAATTGTTCTTCTCGAAGTGGTTGTGCCAACAAGACTGTTGCAAATGAACTCATGAAAGCAAACAGAAAGAGGTGTTTCATAAAGGATGTCATAGATTCTAAGTGTGATTAAAACGCAAAAATAGATTATCAAAATGAAGATAAAGTGCTGTTTTTGTTACGTTTGTGTTAAATCGTATGACTTACTCCTTAAGGCTTAACCAAAATCAATTTCTGTGTTGTCGCCAATGTTCAAACTTTGGCGAAAGCCAGTAATGGAAGTGTCATTACCAATAATGGAATGGCGCAGCACTGCTTCCTTAATGGCAGCATAATTTCCGATGATAGAATCTTTCAGAATAGAGGAGCTAATTTTTGCATCATGCCCAATCGTAACGTGAGGACCGATGATGGAATTTTCAATACTACAATTTTCGCCAATATTGACGGGGTTAATGACAATCGTATTGTGGTAGTTGGGTAATTGGGTGCTGGCGAATCCGCCACGTTCTAGTAAAAGCGCATTTGTGCGCAGTAATACTTCGTATTTTCCACAGTTGTACCAGTTATTGACAGGGACTGTTCCAATTTGGACACCATAAATAATCATTTGCATTAGCGCATCAGTGAGTGGAAATTCACCATTGGTTCGGATGTTGTTTTTTATCACAAAATTTAATGCTTCGACGAGTGCTTTTACTTCGGATATTTTGTAAAAACCAACCATTGCCATGTTTGATTTCGGAATTTTAGGTTTTTCCACTAATCGAACAGCAAAACCATCGTCATCCATCTCTACTACCCCATACTCGCGTGGGTCTTCCACTTGCTGAATGCCGAGACAGGAAAAAGAAGAATTGACAATTTTATTAAAGTCCATATCAATGATGGTATCGCCAAAGAAGATAAATATTTCATCTTCTTGTTCGAAGAGGGTTCTTGCTGTCCAAATGGCATGTCCTGAGCCTTGCCTCGATTCTTGAACAACATATTCTTTATTCAAATCAGGATAAGCTGTTTCTACATAATTTCTAATTTTCTCGCCTAAATAGCCAATAACAAAAACAAAATCACGAATACCAATGGCAACTAATTGGTCTATAATGAAAGAAATAATAGGCTTACCCGCCACTGGAATGAGTGGTTTAGGTTGAGTGTAAGTAAGTGGACGCAACTTTGTACCTGCGCCAGCAACAGGGATGACTGCTTTCATGTAAAAACTTCGTTTGACTAATGTACTGCTTTTTTACAGTATCCAAGTGGAAAAGTTCATGTAATTGTTCAACTTCGTTCGATTAGTTTCTATTCCATGTCAGATTGCTGTAATCTGAAAACAATATTTCCTGTTTTAATGTCTATCATTGCAGTTGAAAAAAGTGAAAATGAGTACGTTAAATCTTTCTCAAAAAATAGATATCGAAGCGAATAAACATATTTACGAGACTTTTGACCCTGCTTTTTCAGAAAGCATTGTTAAACATGTACTGAGTTTGCTAAATGAAGTTTATTTCAGAATACAGTTGGTGGATTTCGACCAACCAATTGAGCGCAATAACCCTAATGCTCCCGTTATTTTGGCGAGTAATCATTCAGGTAGAGCCATCCCTTGGGATGCGATTTCGTTCATGTCGGCGATGCTGAAAAAATTTAATTACGACCACAGTAAGGTTTGCAGAACAATGACTGCACCTGTACTCTCTAAATTGGGCGTGATGGTACCTTACTTTGTCCCTATGTTTTGGAAAAAATGTGGCGGCATTGATGCGACCTTTACCAACTTTGAAACCATGATGCACTACCCCGATGCTAATGTCTTGATTTATCCAGAAGGCATTCCTGGCATTGGCAAGGGGTTTAATCGAAAATATAAGCTGCAAAAACTCTCTACTTCGTTCATTTACATGAGCTTAAAGTACAAAGCAGATATTGTTCCGTTTGCAACAGTTAATGCTGAATACATCAACCCATGGATGTACACCTTCAAACCTGTGGATTGGGTGGTGCGTAAATTGACAGGTGTTCCTTTTTTGCCTATTGGCGTGCTAACGATTATGTTGCTGCTACAGCCTTGGTTTTTTTATTTGGCATTCCCCGCTAAGGTTACCTTTGTGCGGGGCAAAAGAATTGCATATAGCGATTTAACAGATAAAAATTTTGAAGAATTAACGAAAGGCGAAATTGAGCGCATTCGCGACCACGTGCATTTACAAATGCAACAGGAGCTAGACGAAGCCGTGCAACAATTTGGAAAGCATCCATTTAAAATCATGGAATTTTTCAAATCAGCATATCAAAACTTTAAATATTTTCCTTTTTTCTTGCCTTTTGGCTGGCCCTTTCTGTTTTCTGAATTTCAGATGCAATGGGAAAAAAATAAGGAAGTTAACATTGAGTACAGTTGGAAAACCATTGTTCGCTTGCTTTGGAAGCGACCAATTATTTGGGCGTATTTTATTCCTATCGTGGGTTGGTTACCGATTATTTATTGGTCGAAGCAAAAAAAACATTTGGAGTAATCGCCTGTTTCAGCAAGTAAAGATATTAACACCTAGCTGTTATGGATAGAAATGAATTAAAGCAGTTGCGTCCCAAAATACCTGCCATCATTGACTTGGATGCCACCACCTTAGCGGAGCAATTCCAGAATAGAACCTTACGCCCTATTTTAAAGCTACAAAACGATTTACTGTTGGATGTTTTTTCGCACTACATTCAGCAACGCAAGGGCGTTTACTACACCTTATCAGAGGAAAAGCGTTTGGAATATATTGAACACTCTATTCGCAAGGATTTGAAATTCAAGCATTTGTTAATGGGTATTACCATTGGGCAGTTCACCGCTGAGGAGTGGGAAACTTACGTTCAACACGAAGATGAACTTCGCCGCCGAATGACCGACTTGCTCGTACAGCGGCTGCAATCGCAACAAATTGAATTGCGCAATAGATAGGAGGCAGTGCTTACCTCCCATCCATCACATCAAATTTATCCTTTTTTATAACTCAATAGCTGCTGTGAGCTTTCCAGTTGTCCTTTCGTGTTGTACGATTCTACCTTTACCGCTCCCACGCCTTCGGCATACCAAGTTACAGTTTTGCTAGAGCGCGTTCCCATCATCTTTACGTCAGTTGTTTGGGTAAGTTTGTAGCAGTTAAAAGTTCCTGCTGGTACAGTAACACTTTCTTTTGCCAACACTTTTCGGTCTTTTATCGTCATGTTGATAGTCATAATCGTCATGCCGTTCATACCCGTTTTTACTTTAGTATTTGCTATTGGTAGTTCCATGCCAACGCTTAAATTACTAGGAAAAGCAATCATATCTCCTTCCACTGTAACTTCCATATTGGAGAAACTAGCCGTCATTTCTGGCGACATCATGTTCATCATGTCCATTTCTAGCTTGTCGCCATCACAAGTTACTTTGTAACTGCCTGAAATAATATCTTTCTTGTTTTCTGGCGTTAATTTAGTAGCAATTTCCGCCACTGTTTTTCCGCCTTCTGTGAACACTTTCACAATGTTATGCTCCCCTTTAGATTCTAGTTTTCCCTTTTTGTCGTAGTAGCCATATTCCATGATTGTTCCTTCTTTCATGTCCGCGAATAAGCGGCATCCTTGCGCATAGGAAGCTAATGCGCTCATTGTGCAAAAAGATAGTAGTAGAAAAAGTTGTTTCATTAGTTGATGTTTTTTAATTACAAAAAATTTCCTTTTTTAATGCAAAAGTCTGGGAAATTATTGTTTCAGGATTTTATTTGATTCTTCTTGTACAGGTTTAAAGGTGCGCATTATCAAATTGCGATTGCCAAATCTTTCTAGCAATGGATAGAAATTTCTGGAATTTTTTTTCCCTAAAATGGGTACGCCCATTCACATCAACACACTTACCTACAAGAGCGCAAAAAAACTAGCTCGAAAACAATCACACTCATTTTTTAAAACTTAAATGGAAATGAAAAAAATTATTGGATTATTCGTCATTAGTGTCGCATTAATGTTCACAGCTTGCGAACAAGACAATATCAGCAGCACTTTACGGGAAGAATTAGTGCAAACAGAAGGCACTTTGAGCCTACCCACACCTAAAGAGAATGCACCTTCACTGGCAGCTCTAACGGCAAATACTCCAGAAGAACCCCTAACCGTGGAAACGTCAGCTAAGGAAGTTCTTGCGTTGCCTGCTACGGTAGAAAAACAAGGCGTAAGTGAATTAGAATCAAGAAGTTGTATTGTACATTGGGATTTCCCAATTTTCTACAATGTTAACACTGGACGCTTGAGAGTAGATGAAAAAACGGCTTGTTTTGATAGCGATTTTCCAAGTGGAGATTTCAAAAGTCTTTATGGTATTGAAACGAACTACTATCAAACTTTTGCAGTGGAAGACGATTTTTCCATTGGCGACGGTCAAGGAAAATACATCGCTTATGGACTTCATGATTATCAAGGAAAATTACAGATAGGTCATATAAATAGTGCTGGTGTGCGTGATGTCGTCCAAAATTACGATTGGGTGGATTACTGGACGCATGCTACACCACTACAAAATGGAATGTTTTTGTTTTATTCTGGCATTTATGGTGGCAGAATTTATATTGCGCGCCACACCAGTGCAGGTTGGCAAGAGATTAAGCAGTATGGCTCTTGGGATGCGGATTGGAGTCACTTTGTTCATTTAGGCAATGGAAAATTATTGACTTATGCTCGTTCTTCAGGGAAACTTTTTGTGAATCAGATTGACAATAGTGGTAATTGGACGGTGCTAAGGTCAACTAATATTGGTGCTGGCTGGGAGCAAATTACGCCATTGGGTGGTCAAAAAGAAGTTCGTGGCGATGTTTGCTGCTACTATATTGGTCAAGGTTTTATGACTTATAGCCGAGCTACTAACCGATGGAACATTTACAATGTAGCACAAACGACAAATAATGTTTCGCTTAGAAGAACTTACAACACTACTGGCTGGACCTTTGATGTGATTGCACAGTTGCAAGGCAATAAGTTTATTACTTATGAGCGAGCTACTAACCGCGCTTTGGTAGGCTACATGACAGAAACGACCGATTGGGTTTGGAATCAAACTTACTACACAGATGCAGGCAACTACTCACAGATTTTCACGATGAGCTTTAGATAAAATAGGCTTTAGTAATCGCCAAAAACCAAGATAAGTTAAAAGCCCCTAGCATCCGCTTTTTTTGATTGTACTTCTAATGTCCCGTTTGTCTATTGGATGAACGGGCTTTTTTATGTTAGTTTTATAGGACAGAGTTGCGCAGGAGTATGATGCATTCGCGCAGATTCAATAAAAGGGTTAAATGTCCGTTAAAGTGTTTAGAAGTGCTAACATTTAAGGTAAATTTGTGTAAATATAACGATATAGCGCATCGCATCAACGACAACAATCATCAATGAATAAAAAAGCGATTTGGAGTATTATTGGATTAATGAGTGCCGCACTCATCGGCATTATTTTGTTACAAATTAATTTGATTCGCTCGGCAGCGGAGTTGAAAGAGGATCAATTTGAGCAAAATGTCTTTAATGCACTCAACGATGTAGCTAGTCAACTGGAGAAAGATGAGGAATTTCAGGAGTCGTTTCATAAGAATGGCTATTCCTTGCGCAAAAACCAGTCGCAGCGCGAAAGACTTTCTTTGATCACTTCAATGCCAGAAACTCCATTTTCATCGCTAGGCATTCTCAAAGATAGAGAAGCAGTAACGGCTATTTGGGAAAAAAACCAACGTGCGCGCAATCGCCCACTCGCCAAAAGAATTGATATTCAACAACTTGACGAGTATATTCGGCGAGAACTAGCCGATCAGAATATTAGAACGGACTATCATTATGGCGTTTTTTCTACAGAAGAAGGCAAAAATTGTTTTATCATCGAAGATGGTCATTATGTAGTCGAAGAAACTGAACCTAAGCATTTTTTACCGGAGCAAAAAAGTTTGTACAATTCTGAATACAAGGTGCATTTGTTTTCAACAGGTATTTCTTCGCCAGGGATGTTGATGGTCTTTTTTCCTAGAAAGTCAGATTTTGTGTGGAGTCAACTTTGGGTGAATGTAATTAGTTCGATATTATTTACCCTAATTATCATGTTTTGTTTTGGTTATACCATTGATGTTATTTTCAAACAAAAGAAGTTATCGGAAATCAAAACAGACTTTATCAACAACATGACCCACGAGTTCAAAACACCAATTGCTACTATTTCACTAGCCGCTGATTCCATTACAAGCCCAATGATTGTAGGCAATGCAGAGAAAGTACAACGCTTCGCTAACATTATCAAGCAAGAAAATAAGCGGATGAATAGCCAAGTGGAAAAAGTATTGCAGATGGCTTTGCTGGATAAAAAAGAATTTCAACTTAACCTGACGGAAATTAATCTACACGATGTGATAGAAGCTGCATTAGAAAATATTGGATTACAGGTAGAAAAAAAAGAAGGAAAAGTATCCGCTGATTTAAAAGCCACGAAGCCTATTGTAGAAGGCGATTTAACACATATTTCCAATATGATCAACAATTTATTGGACAACGCCAACAAATATTCCTTTGAAAAACCTGAAATTTCTGTGCATACACGCAACGTTTCTAATGGTGTGGAAGTAATGGTGAAAGATAAAGGAATTGGGATGAGCAAGGAATCTAGAAAACATATTTTCGATAAATTTTATCGAGTACACACAGGCGATTTGCACGATGTGAAAGGATTCGGGCTAGGATTGAGCTATGTAAAAGAAATGATTACTGCACACAAAGGTAGCGTTGATGTAAAAAGTGAGTTGGGGAAAGGTAGTAGTTTCACACTATTTTTTCCGTTCCGCGTAGAGCGATAAGAGCCGTTGGGAAACCTCGTTTTACCGCTGACTGTTGTATAGACAATTCAAAGACAATAAATTGCATATAATTTTTTATTCATTACTACGTTATGTAATTTTAGCAACTATTCCTTCAAAAAATGTATTATTGAAAAGATGTCATAAAAATGATGTCACAAAAAAAAGCGTAAAGCCGTTTCTACCCATTGCATTATTCATAGAAAAGTTAACACTTTTGTAATTAAATAAATCCATGAACTCATTTGATGAAAAATCTTTACTATGGTTACAAATAACAAAATCCTATTAGTTGAAGATGACCAAAATTTTGGCGATGTATTAAAATCTTACCTCGAAATGCACGATTACGATGTTACACTAGCAACAGACGGAGTGCAAGGTTTAGAACGATTCCATCAAGGCGATTTTGATCTCTGTATTTTTGATGTAATGATGCCCAAAAAAGATGGTTTCACACTAGCCAAAGAAATTAGAGATAGAGATACTGAAGTACCAATTATCTTCCTTACAGCGAAAACTATGAAGGAAGATATACTCAAAGGCTTTAAATTAGGCGCAGATGACTACATCTCCAAGCCTTTCAATTCAGAAGAACTACTGTATCGAATACAGGCTATTCTGAAACGAACCATTGTAAAAAGCGATGGAAAAGACGAGGTAAAGGACTACTACATCGGAAAGTTTCATTTCAATTATCCGCTGCGCGTACTCACTTATGGAGTAGGTACTTCCAGCGAGCAGCGCGTAAAATTGTCGCCTAAAGAAGCACAACTACTCAAGATGTTTGCTACGCATAAGAACGATATGTTACCCCGTTCAGAAGCACTGACTAAAATATGGGGAGAGGATAACTACTTCACTGCCAGGAGTATGGATGTTTTTGTAACAAAACTGCGCAAATACTTGAAAGACGACGAAAACATTGAAATTGTCAACATTCACGGCAATGGCTTTCAGTTATTGATTAGAGAAAATGAGGGAGCGTAAGTGCTCTGATAATTAAATTAGTGGCTAAGGTCAATAGATTCTATTTCAGTAAATTCTCTTACTGAAATAGAATCTATTATTGCTGTTATTTAAGGGTATGTGCTTGGAAAGCTAAGACTGGAGTGTCCAAATGATATGCCATTTTTTTTGTCATGCTGTAATTAAATAGCTCTTGAAGAAAGTTTCGCTTATGCGTAAGCATTGCCAAGACATCCACTTTTTTGGAAGCTACGAATTTACTAATCGTTGATTCCACATCAAGACCTTGCAGCACTTCAAATTCTATACCAACATAATCAGCAAATTCCTCTTGTAAACGTGCCATGCGGTGCGCATAATTTTCGATATGTGCTACATCCACATGAATGCAGTAAATGTTAGCTCCAAATAATTTAGCCAATTCGTAAACTTTAGTAATTACTTTTTTTTCATCTTCCGCAAATTCCGTAGTGACTGCGATGCGCTCCAATTTACCTTTAAATTTAGCTTGCTCCGGAACAACTAAAACGGGGCAATTTGCATTTTCCATGACTTCACCTGCCACCGAGCCGACAAAAATTTCTGCTACTCCAGAAGTGCCTTCTGTACCCATGATAATCATATCAAACTGGTTCGCTTTTGCAAAATTGAGTACCACTGGCAGTATATCTCCTTCACGCATGACATGATAAAGCGAGATATGCGATAGGTTATTCTCTTCTGCAATATTGCGTAATACAGGAATTGAGTCTTTGTAATCCTCAAAAGTCTCCAGTTGAATGGACTCGTAAACATCAAGCAGTGTATTTGGCAAGTGTGCACGCCCTAAATTAGGACTTTGGTAAGCATGAATCGTTGTGATTTCAGCACCTAATTTATCCGCAAAATGCAGCGCATAAATAAAAGCATTAGCTGCAGTAGCAGAAAAATCAGTTGGAAATAAAATTTTTTTCATCGTATTGTTAGTTTGTTAAAGTGATTGTAAGTTACTGTTTATAAGACAAGTATGCTAAAAAAATTCAAATACCTTAACTGACTTCCCTCAACGCTAACCATGATAAATATTAGCAAAAATATTTTCTATTTCACACGGTCTGGATTCTTTGAAATAAAGCTACTCCAGTCATTACTTTTTTTCTCCTGCCCCAATCCGTTCTTCGATTGATGAAAATGGCAAAAAGCCGCTGCCAAAGCATCCGTAGCATCTAACGATTCATCATTCAACTTCACATTTAGCTGGTGGGAAAGCATAGCTGCCACCTGCTCCTTTGCTGCATTTCCATTTCCTGTTACCACTTGCTTAATTTTTTTTGGGGAATATTCCGTAATTTCAAGTCCTGCCGTCATTGCTGCGGCAATCGCCACTCCTTGCGCACGCCCCAATTTGAGCATAGATTGTACATTTTTACCATAAAAAGGCGCTTCTATTGCCATTTCTCTGGGTTTGTGCGTGGCTATCACCTGCTGAAGTCGCTGAAAAATCAGCTTTAACTTTTGCTGATGATTCAAATATTTTTGCAGCGTAATAATGCCCAAATCCACCAGTTGCGGTTGCCCATTTCTAATTTCCAAAATGGCATATCCTAGAGTATTGGTACCTGGGTCAACCCCTAAGAGGCGGTACGATTTTGTTGTTATCTCGCTCATATAAAGCACAATATAGGAAAAGTTATAAACTTAACAGCAATCATTTTGAACAACCTATTTTTTATATTTATCTGAATGTCGCCTCCAAAATAGCAGCGATTTAGTTAAACAGCGTAGCGTATTTTCATCTGCGCTTTTAACTTGCTATCTTTGACTTTCAAATAAACAAACATGAAACAAACGCCAGCTAAAAAATGGCATCAACATAAAATATGGAACTGGATAATCAAGGTGCTGATTGTCGCTTTGCTCACTTGGACTATCTACAAACAGGTGTTTGGTAAAGAAAATATTAATCAAATCTGGTTAACACTAATAGCTCGATTTACGCAGGAACATCTTCATTGGCTGATATTAACAACTTTACTTATTCCCATCAACTGGGGCTTAGAAGCCCTGAAATGGCAGCAACTTATCAAAACATTTTCTAATTACACTTTTTGGCACATTTATAAAGCGATTCTAGCAGGCATTGCCATTGGTTTATTCACCCCCAACAGAATTGGTGAATATGGCGGTCGCATTCTCTTGGTCGCTCCCGAACATAACTGGAAAGCGGTTATTGCCACTGCGGTTGGGGGGGTTAGTCAATTATTGGTATTGTTGGCTTTTGGTTTGTTAGGTACAATTTACTTTGCTTCCCTCTATCTAATGCTCGACACTTATTTATTGTACCTACTTTTGTTTATCGGTATTGGATTAATTACATTAATGACTTTTTGCTTTTTCAACATTGATTTGCTCATTCCAGTAGCAAAGCGTTTACCTTATATTCATTTACTCAAAAAATATTTCAAACATTTAATAGTACTCACTTCCTATTCTTCCAAAGAATTATGGAGCGCGTTGATGTACTCTACATTGCGTTTTTTCACTTATTCTGTGCAGTATTATTTCATGTTGCAATTTTTTGGTATCGAACTACCTTCCATTTGGGTAGGTTTTGCAGGTGTCTTTACACATTATTTTTTGCAAACCGCTATTCCATTGCCTCCTGTAATGGATGTTTTTGCACGCGGACCAATGGCATTATTCGTTTGGAGTCGGTTCAGTGAAGATCAAATTGGTATTTTAGGCAGCACTTACACTTTATACTTGATTAATTTGATTTTTCCTGCTATTTTAGGGTCAATTTTTGTACTTAAAGTTAACATTATCAAATCATTAGGATATGATACTGTTAACTAATACTCTTAACACAACAAGTTTAATGCTTATATCATTATAATGAGTAAACAAATAGATATTGAAACGCCATGAAAATGACGAATTGGTACAGCTTATTTTTTCTTTTTTGGATTTTTGCTTTCAGTATTCATTCTGATCAGAAGAAAAATTTAGATACTCTTATATTACCTAGTAATATTATCAACCCTTGCTACACGGAAAATAATACTTTCCAAGCAGGAGAAGAAATTGTGTATAAGGTCTATTACAATTGGAATTTTGTTTGGCTTTCCGCAGGAGAGGTTACCTTCAAAGTGAATGAAGTAGGTCGGGAATACCATCTCTCCGCAGTGGGCAAATCCTATCCTTCCTATGAGTGGTTTTACAAAGTACGCGACCGCTACGATACTTATGTAGATAAAACTACGCTACTACCTCGCATTTCCATCAAAAATTTAGAAGAAGGCAGTTATAGTTTGTATGACCGAACCATTTTACACCAAAATGATGGTAAAGCCACCATTTTGCGCGGCAAAACAAAAGAAAGTGCCAAACAAGAAGAAATGAAAATTGAAACCTGTATGCACGATGTGCTTTCTATCATCTACCATACCCGAAATATTGATTTTAAATCACTTACACCTGGTAATAGTTTTCCCATAAAAATATTCATGGATAAAACTGCCTATCCATTGAATGTAAAATATCTTGGTAGAGACGAAAATAAGCATATAAAAGGAGAAGGAAAATATAAAACACTTATCTTTAGCCCAGAAGTGGTGGCAGGAGAAATTTTTAAAGAAGATACACAGATGAAAGTGTGGGTAACAGATGATCAAAACAGAATTCCAGTGCTTATTGAATCCCCTGTAAGCGTTGGTGCAATCAAAGTTGTACTGAAGAGTTACAAAGGATTAAAATACGAAATGACAGCAAGATTAGATAAGTAGCAGTAACATGAAACAGGCAATTATTTTTTTAGGTTTTTTATTCGCATTTGGCATTGGTGTATTCATTACTTGGCAATTTTCTCGCCCTGCCGAAAGACAAGTTGTTGAACAATCTACCGTTGTGCTAGAACGCGTGCGCAAGGTACTAAAAATGGTTACTATTGAAGGAGAATACTCCGAAACCTACAAAGGTGGCGACATCAGAAACTTGACTTTTTATTTACCTTTTCCGACCAATGTGCCAGCACCTAAGCAAGCCATTATACAAGTAACGGGAAAGGTTCTAGTCGGTTTCGACATGAAACAGGTAGAACTCAAAATGGACGAGACTACTAAAACACTAACTATCAGCAATTTACCTGATCCAGAAATCCTTTCTATTGACCACGAACTCAGTTACTACAACATTGAACAAAGTTGGTTCAACACCTTTACGCCTGCCGATTACACTAAGTTAAACAAACAAGCAAAAGAAAAAATACGCGAAGCCGCACTCAAAGGCAATCTCTTAGAACAAGCCCGTCAACAAGGCAATCAACTGATTGAAGTAATCAGGACTTTGGTAGAAACCGCTGGTTGGACAGTACAGTATAACGATGGCAAAGGCAATACCGTTTCTATTGACCAATTGTTGGGATAAAGACTTTTCACTCACTTCTTGCGATGACTTCCATCATTCCTCCAAACTTTTGAAAGGGCTAGATTGTAGTGAGAAGAAATAAAAAAATATTACCCGATGGAAAAAATAGCACAGAAAATACTTGACAACGCCATATCATACGTTGAATATCAACAACTCATTCAAGAACTTTATCAAAAGGGCAGCACAACAAGCGGTGAGCAAAGTGAAGCAATGCTACACTATACTTCATTGAATATGACGCGCATGAGCCGTTTAGACAAAAAAGACCGCCTAACTGAAACAACGCGCATTGCCTTACAAAGCATATCCAAACCACTGATTTGGTTAGCGTTGACAGAAGGCTGGTGTGGCGATGCGGCACAAGTGCTACCCGTAATCAACAAGATGGCAGAATTTTCAGATAATATCACACTAAAGATTATTCTTCGCGACCAACATTTAGATATTATGGATGCCTTTTTGACTAATGGCGCACGTTCCATTCCAAAAATAATTGTCCTAGAACAAGCCACATCGAAAGTGTTTGGTGCTTGGGGACCTCGCCCTTCTGACGCAGAAAAAATAGTGGTCGCCACTAAAGAAAAACTGTCCCATACCACAGATGAATCAGCGCGAAAAGCACTTTGGGATTGGGCAAAAATAGAACTACAAAAATGGTACGCCCAAGACAAAACACAACATATCCAAGAAGAAATGATAGCAGCCTTACAACAGATGTTGGCTTAACTCAAAGTGGTTTATTTGTCAAAATAGCAGTGCATCTTCTTTCCACCTAACCGCTTTTTATGGAATAGGATGTATATTTACGTTGGATTTTTACAAATGAGCAAACTTGATGAAAATGCAAATCATAAAGTGGTGGATGTTATCTGGGGTAGTGTTACTGATTGGATGCAACCAAGGTCAACAGCCAAATAATACCCTGTTTACGCTATTGGACAATAAAAAAATAGGCATAAATTTCACTAACCAACTCGAATATAATGCCGATTTCAATATCTACACCTATCGCAACTTTTATAATGGAGGAGGGGTAGGACTTGGCGATGTCAACAACGACGGGCTTATTGATATTTATTTCACTAGAAATATGCAGCCCAACAAGCTCTACCTCAATAGAAGCGCGATGAAAAATGGCAAAATGCAACTTCAATTTGAAGATGTTACGGACAAAGCAGGAGTTGCAGGGAGAGGAGCTTGGTCAACTGGAGTGGCAATGGTGGACATCAATGGCGATGGTTGGTTAGATATTTATGTCTGCAACTCGGGAAGTATTGCTGACGATGACAAGCAAAATGAACTTTTCATTAATAACCAGGATGGTACGTTTTCTGAAAAAGCGGCTATCTATGGTATTGCAGATCAAGGGCTTTCCACACATGGCGTATTCTTCGATTACGATGGTGATGGCGACCTCGATTTGTATTTGCTCAACAATTCTTTTCGTGCTATTGGGAGTTTTAATCAAAAAGTAAATGACCGTCCCTTTCGCGATTCCATTGGTGGCGATAAACTTTACAGAAACGATGGCATTCCTGCATCGGAAGGCGGAGATGGCTTAGGGTTCAAAGACGTTTCAGAAGAAGCGGGCATTTACGGCAGTGTTATTGGTTTTGGGCTTGGCGTAACCGTTGGAGATGTCAATAGAGATGGCTGGCAGGACATTTACGTCTCCAATGACTTCTTTGAGCGCGACTATCTTTACCTTAATAACGGCAATGGAACATTTCGAGAAGTGCTAACGGAGCAAATGCGCTCTATAAGTGCTGCCTCTATGGGAGCAGATATGGCAGACATCAATAATGACGGCTATCCTGAGATATTTGTAACAGAAATGCTACCTGAAAAGGATAAAGACCTCAAGCAAAAAACAACTTTTGAGGACTGGAATAAATACCAAGAAAACTTGCGTTTTGATTATTACCACCAATTCACACGCAATATGCTACAACTCAATAATGGCGACGGCACGTTCAGTGAAATTGGTAGATACGCTGGCGTAGAGGCAACAGATTGGAGTTGGGGCGCACTTCTTTTTGATATGGATGGCGATGGCAAACGCGATATTTTTGTCGCAAATGGCATTTATCAAGATTTAACCGACCAAGATTACATCAATTTTATTGCCAGTCAAGAAACCCAACGCATGATTATCACGCGCGACGGTGTGGATTTCAAGCGGTTAATTGATTCCATTCCTGTACGTCCGGTGCCGAACTATGCGTTTCAAAATAATGGCAACCTCACTTTCACTAATCAAGCACCAGCTTGGGGTTTAGCACAATTGAGTCATTCCAACGGCTCGGCTTATGGCGATTTGGACAATGACGGCGACCTAGATTTGGTAGTTAATAATGTCAATATGCCTGCCTTCATTTATCTCAATAACAGTGAGCAATTTAAAGATAGCACCAGTCATTATCTACAATTTGAACTCATTGGTGAAGGTAAAAACACTGCTGCTTTAGGCACAACCATCACGTTGAAATACAATGGGGAGATGCAATACGTGGAGCATATGCCAATGCGGGGTTTTCAATCTTCTATGGATTATCGCCCACATTTTGGATTGGGTAGCGTTAATCAAGTGGATACTGTTATTGTAGATTGGATAAATGGCAAAAGAACATTATTGACTAACGTGCCTGCTAATCAGATGCTGCGCTTAAAGCAAAGCGAGGCTACATTAATACAAGAAAAAATTAAACAACAGCCTGTTAAAACACCATTCAATCTAGCAAATAAACAACTCAACATTCAATTTCTACACAAAGAAAATCGCTTCTCCGACTTTGACAGAGAGCGGTTAATGCCTCATATGCTTTCAACATTCGGTCCTAAAATAGCTGTTGGCGATGTAAACGGCGATGGTAGAGAAGATTTTTATATTTGTGGTGCTAAGGATAGCTCTGGGGAGTTATTTATTCAGCAAACTAATGGAACATTTTTAGCTAAAAATGATAAACTTTTTGCATCCAATGCCACTTCAGAAGAAGTAGATTGCCTATTTTTTGATGCAGATAATGACGGCGATTTAGACCTCTATGTTGCTTGCGGAGGCAATGAGTTTCCAGCATCCTCCTCCGCACTGATTGACCGCCTCTACATCAATGACGGTCGAGGAAACTTCACCCTTTCCAATCAAGTGTTACCTGGCATCAACTTTGAAAACTCCTCTTGTGTGCGCGCTGCCGATTTCGATAAAGACGGCTTTATTGATTTATTTGTTGGCGTTCGAGCAAAACCTTTCCTCTACGGCATACCTACACGTGGCTACATCCTAAAAAACGATGGAAAAGGTAACTTCACCGATGTTACCAAAACAGTAGCACCAGAATTGCTAGATGTTGGAATGATAACAGATGCTATTTGGAGTGATTTTGACCAAGACGGCGACATGGATTTAGTGGTCGTAGGTGAATGGATGCCCATTACCTTTTTCAAAAATGACGGGGGCAAACTAACAAAATTATTAGAGGAGGCAGTGGGACTATCCAAAACGAATGGCTGGTGGAACTGCATTCAAACGGGTGATTTCAACAATGATGGCATTCCTGATTTTGTCATCGGCAACCATGGTAAAAATTCCAGATTTCGCGCTACTTCAGATTCGCCACTTGTGATGTTGATTAATGATTTTGATAAAAATGGCTCGATAGAACAAATTATTGCTCGATATGAAGATGGGAAATTACTCCCTTTTGCACGCCGACATGAGTTAGTGGCACAAATGCCAGAAATGAAAAAGAAATATCCTCGTTACAGTGATTATGTCGGTCAAAGTTTAGAAAGTATGTTTACTTCATCGCAAATAGAACAGTCCATTCAACTCAAAGCCAACACTTTAGCCTCGGTTGTATTAATCAGCCAGCCCAATGGTAAGTATATGTTAAAAGAATTGCCTCTTTTGGCGCAATTTTCATCGGCTTATGGCTTGCTGGTGGACGACGTGGATAAGGACGGCAATCAAGATATTTTAATGGCTGGCAACTTTTACAATGTCAAACCAGAATTTGGAAGATACGATGCCGACTACGGGCTTTTGCTCAAAGGTGATGGTAAGGGTAACTTTAAAACAATTCCCTCAAAGCATTCAGGTTTCCGAACCACAGGTGAAGTGCGCGACTTAAAGCAAATTAAAGTGAATCAACAACGCCACGTGTTAATAGCACAAAGCGATGATGAATTATTGATATTTGAGTATTAATATTAATATGATACCTATTGCTTTATTACCATTTAAAAATTTTGGGTGTGTATTTAATTTCAGGATGATATTTTAGAGAAAACCATAAATTAGACAATGACAATGTGGTATGCGCCATAAATGCCAACCAGATATTGCCTGTTGAGATGGTTAGTCCACAAAGTAAAATACCCATCGGAACAGAACCAATGGCTTCTTTCATACCTTTAGGCACATGCGTAATGGCATAAAAGGCAGTATTGATAACGATAGCAGTCCATACATCGAATGCACGCAGGCAGGCAAAAAGTAGAAATCCTCTATACATTAATTCGTAAGCAAAAAAGTAGGCTATCCAAGCAAAGCAACTAGAAAGTAATAGGCGCTCATTCCATTGTGGAAGCCGAATTTCAGGATACATCGCTAAGCTATCCGATTGTTTGGCTGTTCTGTAAGTAAGCATTGGGATAATTAGTAAAAGACCAATTCCCCAATACAATGTTTCCCATGTGAAACGAGCAAATACGCCATAATCCGCCCAAGTGTATGGTGTAAATGAAAATAATACAATAGCAGGAAAGACTCCGTAAAGCAATACACCAATCCATCTTCTAAGGAGAATGTGGTAAAGATGTCCTTCTGTTTGTCCCCATTTTTGGGCGCAAAAACGGCTAAATTTGCCAGGAACATAAATAGACCAAAAACAAAGAAAGCCCAACGTCAATAAGCTAATACAAAGATTAACTTCCGAGAAATCACTTTTTCCATAGCTCAATGGCTCCATACGTACTGTTTTTTTACCAAGCTTTCACTTCCAAACGATTTTTGTAGTGGTAATACTGCCGATTAGGTAAAACGAGGACTTGTTGAAGTTCATTATTTTTCGGCAATTCTAGGATGGTTTTTTCCAGTTTTGACTGCCAATTGAATGCCTTTAGTACCTCTTTTTCTCTAAAAATCAACTGATTACCAATTAATTGCAAATCATCAATACCACGAATATCTATTTTTTGCAAGAACTTGCCAAATAAGTCAAATACAAAAATACCTAATTCAGGGTCATTTAACCAAACTTTGGTTGCATGCTCCTGCAAGTGCTTTGCTCTCAAACTACTGACAATCAATAAGGAAAGATTGGCACTCTCGAATAGAATCTTGCCTTCGCTATTGATTTTTAGTAAGCGAAAATTATTTTTGTCATAAAGCCAAATTTGATTGTCGCTAGATAATGCCACCGACTCAATATCCACCAAATCCAAATCCCAAAGTACCAATTCCTTTGGTTTAGCAAGTGTCCTATCCAACAAAACTATCGTCTGATAATCATAGTAAAACACCAATACATTCATTGGATTGCTTACATCCACTTTTTGGATGTTACCCAGCAAGGCATTAGAAAACATAAACAACTGCTGCCCAGTAGAATCATATTTTGTCAAACGATTGTCCTCCGACACCACATAAATTTGTTGTAGTGCATCCACATAAATTTGCTTCATGGGTTGCTCCAGTGTAAAAAGTAAAGTGGCTTCCTCCCTATTTTGCCCAATGCTCAAGTTGGATAGCATTAAGAAAAATCCTATGCTTACCGCTGAACACCAATGTTTTTTTACGCAACAACGCATTATTTTATTTTTTTCACTAAAGAATGACACTATATTAACAATAGCTAAGAGCATGTTTAAATTTTTAATTACTAAAAACCAATATTTTATGAACCTGACTTCAGTAAGGCTTAGTCATTTAGCCCGCTAAATTCCCTCGCCTTCCTATTGTCAGAACCACAAACTATTGATTTTCCCCTAAAGAAAATTTTTAAACAAGCTCTAAGAACCATCGC
>CALDYY010000080.1 GCA_937944245.1 uncultured Saprospiraceae bacterium
CATGATTAGGGCAAATTCTCCGTTCACTTTTTCCAGCTCTCGCAGGTTGGTGTGGTGGTAGCCCCATTGGCGTCAGGCTCTTTTCTAAATCCAAACACTTTACAGTAAGTTAATGATTTTGATTCAAGCCTCGATAAATCGCGCTGGATTATCGAAGATAATTCAGTCTTCTAAATTAACCATTTGTAGCTGATTGCGTGAAACTCCTTGTATATGTTGCATGACTAAAAAAATACAAAATTTCTATTTTTCGTACAACTATTTTACCATATTTATTTGGAAGATTGTGCCGTTTTTCACAGTCTGCGTATCTGTGCCACAAGCATGAAATTTATCCACAAAAAAATTAAACTACACAATATTTTCAATGGCACTGAACAAGGCATTGGTAATTTTATCTTTGTGCTACTAAGTCTAAATTATGGAAGTTATCGTTTTTTCTTTTTGTCTAAAATAGAAAATAGCTAAAATACCCAATACAACAGTTATGACACCAACGATATAAGATATGTTACTAATAAATAAAAGCCAGTTAATATTGCTTGTTCCAAAATTTCGGTACAATAAAATACCAACGCTGCCTAAATACCCAAAAGCATCTGCAATATACATGAGAAAGCCAATATTACTTTGATATTTAAAAAAAGCAATCCAGCGTTCAAATAAGACCGTATTATAAATCACATAGGAAAGGTACATTCCAAAACCGACCATAATCATCCAAACAGCAGGATGAATGAGCTTTTGCTGAAAAAGCCAAGTCGTTAGAATTAATAATGCGCCACCAAAAATGATTACCCAGAGATTGGTATAAAATGCTGCTTGATTCTTTTTGATAAACATGGTTAAAGCAACAATAATAAATACGCTAATAGCGATTGGAATTTCCGCAGTCAACAACACCTGAGGGGTATTGCCATAACCTAAGTCTGTCCAAAGTTCAACAGCAAAATTATCCCGCAAGTCTCTGAAAATAGTCAATGCGATGTAAACAGTTACCATCAAGATAATTCCGGGAGCAAAGGATAAGAAAAAATTTCGTCTTTGCGCACGGCTCATGGGCACTCTCTTTGTGCGATGTTGCTCATCTTCCAGACTTGGTGGTGGAATTTTATGTAACATCCAAATCCCTAAAAACAGTGTTGGCACAAAAATTAGTCCTACTAGAAAAGGCATCCAAAATTCAGAAACTTGATAGTTACTGATTAAGAACTTTCCCACAGACTTAACTAACCCAGAAGCAACAATGAAGCTAACACTGAGTCCTGCACCCAACAGTTCTGTATTGCGTCGCCCTTCTAAAAAACTAAATACCAAACCCCAAATCATTCCTAGTGGAATACCATTCAAAAACATAAAAATAATATTGTAAGGTGATGGGGTGATGGCAAAAAGTAGTAGCGCAATCCATGCAATACCCATTAATAAAAGAATGGTTTTAGTTCTTTGATTTGGCGTAATTTCAGAAACAACTTTAATGCCAATAAATTTGGACAGCATGTAGCCAAACACCTGAGCAGTAATGAGCAAGATTTTATAATCAATACCAAAAAATTGCAGGTCTGCATACATACTTGCCGTGAAGGGCTTCCGAAAAGCGTACATACTGCAATAGGTGATGAACGCCCCTGCAATACAAAATAGAGAGAAAAGCCAATTAGATTGAATATTAATTTTTCTTGAACTGGTTAAGATGGACATATTTTTTGTTTGAGCCTACCGAATAACTGGTTAAATCCAAACTCAATAGTAGCTGTTTTTGAGGTAGATGGTTGACTATTTTACATTAACTTATGGTAAATTCTTTAAGATTTCTGAGGCGTTCATTTTCTTTTTTTCTCGAAAAAATCCTTCATCAAAAACTGGCAATCTTCCATTAAAATACCAAATTCCACTTGGGTTTTAGGATGCAATATGGATTTGCCAAAGCGCATGAATCCGCCTTTATCGTCGCTTGCGCCATAAACAAGCCTGCCGAGTTGCGCCCATGAGAGCGCACCTGCACACATCACACAAGGCTCCAATGTCACGAACAAAGTGCATTCGGTCAAATACTTACTGCCCAAATAATCAGCAGCAGCAGTAAGGGCAATAATTTCCGCATGAGCGGTAACGTCATTAAGCCGTTCCGTTTGATTGTAAGCCCTTGCAATAATGCGGTTTTGCGCCACAATTACCGCTCCAACAGGTACTTCTCCTTCGGTAGCTGCCTGTTTTGCCTGCATTAATGCTTGCTGCATGAAGTAAGAATCGTCATAGATGGTAAACATGCCACAAAAAAAGGCTTTTCCGTTGAAACAGAAAAGCCTAAAACTTAACTTTAAACATAAATACTTAAGAAAAACAGTAACGGTTTGCCTCGATTAAAGTATCTGCAATTAGTCGGCGCATTTTTTTTACGTTCACTGGATGGTATTTTGTGAAACGCTTTAATCCCATTAAGAAAGTTTTCAGTAAATCACCCTCAGCAAAAGACACTAAAGCATCCGTAGCCTGCTTGTGTATTCTCGATGTTGCATCTGTGATGAACGTCTTTAAAATAGCGTCATACACTTCTTGAGAAAGCGGTGTTTCTCCCATGTTTGCTAACTTCTGCACTCTCAATAACAGTGATTCTGCTAAGAAAGTATCAATCATGATGTTAGCTACATTAGTTAATACCTCTTGTTCCTCTTTCAAATTAATTTGTCCATCCATTTGCATTTTAGCAGCAGCACCTGCCACCATAAGGATAATTTTTTTGAAATCTTTTATAGCAGCTTCTTCTGCGCCATACACTCCTTCAGGTGCATCAAAACTTGGCATAGAGGCTAATTCCTTTTGCACTTCCCAAGCCGGACCTACAATATCTATTTGACCTTTCATGGCGCGTTTGAGCAGTTGATCCACCATTAAAAGACGGTTGATTTCGTTAGTTCCTTCGTATATCCTATTGATTCTTGAATCTCGGTAAGCTCTGGCTACTGTTCCCTCTTCTGAGTAGCCCATACCCCCATGAATTTGCAGCGTTTCATCCACTACAAAATCCAATACTTCAGAGCCTACTATTTTCATGATTGCACACTCAATGGAATATTCCTCAGCCGCTTTTTGCTTTGCTTCGCCGAATCCTACGCCTTTTGTCTTTAGCAATTCGCTATAATTTTGTATCATTTGCGAAGTTCTGTATTGTGCACTATCCCCTGCAAAAATACGAATTACTTGTTCCGCTAATTTTTGTTTTATTGCTCCGAAATTGGCAATCGGCTGACCAAATTGCTTACGTTCATTAGCATAGTTAACGGCTGTGGTAACGCTCCTTTTAGAACCGCCTAAGCACATTGCTCCTAATTTATAGCGACCAATGTTCAAGACATGAAAAGCGATTAAATGCCCTTTGCCAATTTCGCCAAGTACATTTTCTACTGGTACTTTTACGTTTTCGAAAAATACTTGGCGTGTAGAAGAACCCTTGATGCCTAGTTTTTCTTCTTCAGCACCTAAAGTCAATCCTTCGGAATCTCTCTCAACGATGAAAGCTGTAAATTTCTCACCATCTATTTTAGCAAATACAATATACAAGTCCGCCCAACCACCATTAGAAATCCACATTTTTTGACCATTCAAGATATAATGTGTTCCATCAGCGGATAAATCGGCGCGTGTTTTTGCTGCTAGCGCATCTGAACCTGAACCCGGCTCAGTAAGGCAGTAAGCACCTATAAGTTCTGCGCTAATTAATGGTGGCAAATATTTTGCTTTTTGTGCCTCGTTGCCAAAATATAAAATCGGCAACATTCCAATACCTGTTTGTACCGCAAAAGTAACTGTCCAGCCACCAGAAGGACCAAGTTCATCTGTGATAATGTTATTGGTGTTAGTATCTAGTGCCATACCACCGTATTCTTCAGGCATATCTGCCCCCAATAAGCCCAATTCAGCCGCTTGTCTTAGAATATTCAATGCCAAGCCTTCCTCCTGCTTATCTAAGCGAGTGCTGTTCGGTAACACTTGTGTTTCCACTAGATTGCGCACTGTTTCAGCAATCATTATTTGATCTTCACTTTTTTCTTCTGGGATGAAAGTATCTTCATAGTGAGAGGAAGCAATAATAAATTCTCCTCCTCCCAATACTTTTTTGCTGATTAAAGCATCCAACATGGTCGTCATAACTATATATTTTTTTAAAATTAGCGAATTTTCGCTAAAGTTAAATACTTTTTTTGAAAAATGAAAGTGTTATCAGCGAATTTTCGCTAATTATTTTTATTTATTAAATTTTGACGAATTAACTGTCTTCAAATAAAAAAAACTTTCATAGTTGAACCTTTTTGAGGTATAACCGTAACAAAATAATGATATGCAACACACCGAGCAAGGCTTAAAAGAGGCTCATCCATTAAATTAAAACATACTTTGAGAAAACTTTCCAATATTGTAATATTTAGCTAGAAAAGTTAAGTTTTTGGGATAAGTCTATTGAAATAAAAATTAAGATCAACTAACGAGAAAAACTACACATTATGGATAGAGAAGTTCAAGCGTATTCAGAAAAAAAAACAAATACAAGTGGTTTTGTAAAAGCCTTATGGGGATTGAGCTTTACAGTTGTTTTATTAGTCGTCGCACTATTCCTCTCAACGAATAAATGCTCCGACTATAAAGGTCAGGTGGATGGTTTGAAATATCAAATAGGTGCAGATGGGCTACCCGTACCGGAACAAGCCAATTTAATTGGAGACGCAGAAAAAGCACCTTTTGCCAATTTGGTGAAAGAATCTACGAAAACATTAAAATGGACAACAGGGATAAAGGATGAAGATGCTATTCCTTATATCAACCGATTTGCGGAAACGGCACAAACAGAACAAAGACAATATAATATTCCAGCTAGTATTAAATTAGCACAAGGAATATTGGAAAGTGCCTGTGGAAAGAGTCGTTTGGCGGTAAGAAATAATAACCATTTTGGGATTAAATGCTTTAGTAAAAATTGCAAAAAGGGGCATTGTACCAATTTTGAGGACGACCATCATAAAGATTTCTTTAGAAAATATAGTTCTGCTTGGCAAAGTTATAGAGACCACAGCATATTTTTAGCTGGAAGTCGCTACGAACATTTGCAGAAAGAGGGTATCAACTACAAAGCTTGGGCATATGGCTTAAAAAAAGCTGGCTATGCTACCGACCCAAATTATGCAGAAAAATTGATAGAGATAATCGAGCGTTTTAACCTTCATGTTTATGACCAATTATAAAAAAAAGGTGTAACTACTTGCACCGTATTCATTTTTGGACTAATTTGCGTACATGATACAATTTTTTAAGAATAGCTGGGGGATTATTTTTTTTATGCTTGCTGTTTTTATAGGCGATAAAGCGTCATTAGAACGCGAAGCCGTCTATAAAAACTCCTCATTTAACAATATAGATACTGCTCAAATTCAAACTCTGGTAAACGAGATGGTTTTTGAAAGTCTTGTGTGGGCGCAAATCGGGGAAGTACCAATGCCTAACCGACCTATCGTGTATGTGGATCATCAGGGGAATAAACGCTCTTTCAATGCACTTCCCGACTTGAGAAGAAGTTTTAGGGGGGCTTATGCTATTATTGCCTTGGATAGTATCCCCAATCATATTTTAGACCTACCTATTCTAGTGGAATCTGAGGAAGTTAATAATATAGCGGTTAAGCATAATTAATTACGTTTTCATTTTAAAATTGCATTATACATTTCATGTTATAATTAAAACAGAAAGAGTGCCTCAAAAGAGGCACTCCTATAATGGCTATGAATAGCGTAGTCTCCATTGTGAGAAAGTTAAGAGAAAGTAGTACATAGCCTGAAAAATTAAAAACTGCTTTGCTTATCGAATAAATTACGTTTATAATGGATTATAGATACAGTTTAGTTTGCTTGCCTTAAAGAATCACCATTTTTGGGTAGGAATTAATGAATATTTTGAGATATTTAGGTTAGAGTTATTTTAATTTATTTAATTGTTAAAGTTTTAATAAACAACGTGTTAGTAATTGAAATCCGGGTAGAATAGGACTTAAAAAAATATTAAGCCCAAACTTTACAACCCTCTGTACAATTTGTACAAATATCAATTTGATCTCTTCCTTTTAGTAAGGATTGTCGAAATTGCTTGTACGATTCGCTACGCCAAACTTCTTTAAAACTAGCCTCTTTTAAATCGCCTAGTCGGTGTAAAGCATCTTTATCAAAGCAACAAGGTACTACCATGCCATCCCATGTGATGACACAGGCGTGCCAGAGTTTCCAGCAGTGGTTGAGCAATTTGTTTTTAATTCTAAAAGTACCGTCCTCTTGTTCTTGATAACGCGAGTATTTTTTTATAGTAGGGATAAGTGGATTACCATATTGATAATCATATACTTGTGCTGTTTTTAGTTTAACTTCATCAATGCCAATTTCTTTGGCAAGTTTATAAATTTCAGGAATTTGATGTTCATTAGGGCGAACCACAAGGAATTGAAAAATTAAATGTGGGGTTTTAGATTTTAGTTCTCGTTTCCATTTTACCACATTTTTTGCACCTTGCAATACTGTTTCTAAATTGCCTTCTTTTCGATAGTTTTGATAAGTTTCTTGTGTGGTGCCATCCACGGAAATGATCATGCGATCTAGTCCAGATTCAATGGTTTTTCTTGCATTTTCATCATTTAGGAAATGGGCATTGGTAGAAGTAATAGTGTAAATGCCTTTGCTATGTGCATATTTAACCATATCCAAAAACTTTGGATTGATGTATGGTTCCCCTTGAAAATAAAATATCAAATAGACTAACTCTTTGTGTAATTCGTCAATAGTTTGTCGAAAAAAATTCTCTTTCAAGTTACCCGTAGGTCTTGTAAATGCACGCAAACCACTTGGGCACTCTGGGCATCTTAAATTGCAAGCTGTGGTTGGCTCAATAGAAATAGTGATAGGCGTACCCCATTGAATAGGGCGCTTGGTCCATTTTGTTAAATAATAAGACGAAAGGACTTTTGCGGCATTACTAATTCTTCTAGGGGTAATTTTTGATGCAAAATTAATAGCATCTTTATAGTAAATATTCATTATTCACAGTTTATGTTGCTATTATTATACTTAGCATAAGTAGCAACGAGTTCCCAAAAAACACTGCGAAGTTAAGGAATAGTTTTTATCGCCGAATAACGATACTTCAAGTTTAGGAAGAAGTAAAAAAATAAATGCCACTAAGAAAAATAAACAGTGGCATTTATTTAGAGTATGAAAGATTGACTAGGCACTTGCTTTTGCCTTTATTTCAACTTTATTACGACCAATACTTTGATAATGGAATCCTAGTGATTCCATTCTATGTAAATCATATAGGTTTCTTCCATCAAAAATGATAGGTTGCTTCATCAATTCTTTTATCACTGTAAAACTAGGCGTTCTAAAAACACTCCATTCTGTAATAATTGCTAACGCATCTACGCCAATAATGGCTTCGTATTGGTCATTAACCAGTTCGATTCTGTTGCCAAAAACTTTTTTAATATTTTCCATTGCCTCTGGGTCAAAGGCTTTTACTTTAGCTCCTGCCGCTAATAAACCCTCTATAATGTAAAGTGCTGGTGCCTCGCGAATATCATCTGTATTAGGTTTGAAGGCTAATCCCCAGATACCAATTGTTTTACCCGTTAAATCTTCACCAAGCGTTGCTTTTATTTTTTCTACCAATATATGTTTCTGGATGTGGTTTACATTCATCACTGATTTTAAGATTTTAAAATCGTAGCCGTTTTCCTCTGCTGTTTTGGCTAGTGCTTGCACATCTTTTGGGAAGCAGCTACCTCCGTAACCTACACCTGGAAACAAGAATCGTTTACCAATTCTAGCATCGCTACCCATACCTATTCTCACCATATCTACATTTGCGCCTAGTTTTTCACACAAATTGGCGATTTCGTTCATAAATGAAATTCTTGTGGCGAGATAAGAATTTGCTGCATATTTAGTCATTTCCGCCGAGCGTTCGTCCATGAAATAAATTGGATTCCCTTGACGTACAAAGGGTTGGTATAATTCATTTAACACTTCTTTTGCACGCTCTGACTGTGTGCCAATCACTACGCGGTCTGGTTTCATAAAATCCTCAACGGCAACGCCTTCTCTCAAAAACTCAGGGTTGGAGACTATGTCAAACATGTCCTCTGATAAATTTTTTGCCAGTACAGCATGTACTTTTTCTGCTGTCCCTACTGGAACGGTGCTTTTATCAATAATTACTTTGTAGTCTTCTATAATGAAACTCAACTGATTAGCAACACCAAGAATGTATGATAAATCTGCCGAGCCATCCTCACCTGGAGGCGTGGGTAAGGCAAGAAAAATAATTTGAGCTTTGTCCACTGCACTTTTCAAGTCAGTGGTAAAATGCAATCTTCCTTGTCGCGTGTTGCGTTCAAAAAGAATATCTAAGCCGGGTTCATAAATTGGCACCTCGCCATTTTGCATTCTTTTTACTTTGTCGGCATCAATGTCCACACAGATTACATGGTTTCCTGTTTCCGCAAAACAAGTTCCTGTAACTAAACCAACATATCCTGTTCCTACTACTGCTATGTTCATAATAATAGCGTTTTTGTGAATTTATTAAAATATTATTTTGAAGTCCAAAGCAATACTGGTTGTGGGGTGAAAGTATGAAATAGCAAATCTGTCCATTCTTCAGTTTCGTAAATGATATACCGCACTTTTCTATTGATTAATTTTTCTACCTTTTCTGTCAAATGTAATAAATAAATTTTGTCGATACTGCCCACAAAAATTAAGTCAATTATAGAACTATCCAACCCTTCGGCAAATTTCCCTGCCAAATAAACTTTCTCCACATCGCCTAATCGCTCAACTACATCTTCTACAATTTTATCCAGTCCAACGTGCTTGACAATAATAGAATGTACGTCTTTAAACAAAGGATGTTTTAAATTTGCTTGAAACATTTTTTTATTGCCTTCCATAAAGGAAGACAACATTCCCGATTGCTCCAAGCGGTTTAACTCTAAACGTATAGCATTAGAGGATTCACTAAATTCGCTTTCTAAGCTTCGCAGATAGGCTTTAGTGTTGCTATTTAAAAAAAACTTTAGCAACAGTTTTATTCTAGTTTGAGAAGAGATGAGTGTTTCTATCATTGTGTATAAATTGCACAACAAAACTACTCAATATTATGCAATTTATCTTGACAATTATTTCAAATTATACCTAGCTTGTGATAATGCTTTTTTTGATTGAACTGCTATTTTTCAGTGGACATCGCATCTCGAATTATTTTTCGACCAATAAAGAAACCTACGGCTAAAAATCCTCCGAGAAAGCCACCAATTAAAATTGCTTTAGCTTTTGAACTTTTTTCAGGTTTTATAGGTGGTACGGCACTGTCTATCAACTGAAAAATCGGCGTTGCGTTGCGTAATTGAAAGTCAGAAAATTCCATATTTTTCACAGCTTCCCCAAATGCGAGCATTGTGACTTGGCTTTCTGTTCTCAAATCGTTTATTTTTACAAGGTCTGTTCTATCTAAAACACCATAACTTCTATCCTCAACGCGTGCCAAGGATAAATTAAGCTGCTGATACCTAGCTCTTAACGAATCTACTTTAAATTTTATATTTTCGTAAGTTTTCCTTTTTGATTCTACGCTTTTATTGATGTAAAAGTTACTTAGTTCTTCATAAATTGCTTCCATTAAACCAATGGACAGTTCTTCTTTTACTGAGTTGACAGACATGGAAAGAATCCCTGTTTTATCGCCATAACTCGTGCTGAGTAGTCCTTTTGTTTTTTCACCGCCTATTACTTGCTCATACACTTGCTTTAATGCATTGTTTTCCAACCTATTAAAATCATTAAATTTACCATGCGTGAAATAAAAATCTGGTAAACCTGTGGTATCCTTTTTCCATTTGTCGTGGAAATCGTAGTAACGGATAATATGATTGGCGTAAAAATCTTTTTTACCTTCTATTTCAACTTCTTTGAATAAAGCTACCCGTAAGATCTTAAGCGATTTGGATAATTCTATGATTTTATCTAAGTTAAATTTCCCTGACTTACCTCCACCAAGCCCAAATTGCCCAAGCAAGGAGTTTATTCCTGACGAAGAGCCTTCATCTTCATTGACCATGAAAACAGTTTTTGCAGGATAAGTAGCTGGAGTGAGCCATGCGCTTATTAGAAAACCAGATGCTCCTAAAGCAGCTATAAGAATAATCCACCATTTATTTTTCCATGCTTCGCGCCAAAACTCTTGTATTTTCCCAATTAAATCTTTGAGTGTAATTTCGTCTTCTTCAATGTATTGCTTTGAAACAGGTAATTGTTCTTGGCTCATAAATATTATACTTTGCTAAATATTTGTCAAAGTTACATAAACGATTGATAGTATTGTAAGTGAAAGGGCAACAAATTTACTTTGGGTAGTTTTTCTACTCATTTTAATAACGTGCTTGAAGGTCTTGTAGCGCATGGGTTAGGTCTTTGATAATGCCTTGTTCGTTGG
>CALDYY010000081.1 GCA_937944245.1 uncultured Saprospiraceae bacterium
TTCTTTAGGTGAAAATCAATAGTTTGTGGTTCTGACAATAGGAAGGCGAGGGAATTTAGCGGGCTAAATGACTAAGCCTTACTGAAGTCAGGTTCATAAAATATTGGTTTTCAGTAATTAAAAATTTAAACATGCTCTTATCTTAGACAAATTTATTGCTCACTGTTTTCTGCTATCAATTCCATTTCAATTCTTCGCTTTTGCAAATCGGCACCAACAATTCTCACTTTTACCACATCCCCCATTTTGTAAACTTTCCCAGAAACCTTGCCTTTAATACTAAGGTTGCCAAGTCCAAGCTGAAAAGGTTCATCCATTTTTTCAAAACCAATCATTCCTTCGCACTTGCTGCGTAAAGTTTCTACGAAGATACCTCTATCAATAATACCAGAAATTTGTCCCTCAAACACTTCGCCAATGTGATTTTTCATGTATTCCACCTGTTTGTACTTGATGGATTCGCGCTCTGCTTCATTGGCTTTTCGCTCTTGTTTGGAAACTTGCTTGCATTTAGCTTGTAAACTTTCTTTGTCCACCCGCTCTAGCCTGCCGTCAATATTTTTGTATAGAATACGATGTGCTAACACGTCAGAATAGCGGCGTATAGGTGAAGTAAAATGACTGTAATATTCAAATCCTAAACCATAATGCCCAATATTATCCGTGCTATATTCTGCCTTTGCCATTGTTCTGATGGCGAGCGGCTCTAGTATTTTCAAGCGTTCATCTGTTAGGGCTTGTCGCGCAAGTTTGTTGTAGGCTTTTGCAATTTGTTCTGTTTTTTTGATTTCAATTTCAATGCCCATTTCTCTAGCAAAGTGAATGAGTTCTTCTACTTTTTCCAAATCAGGGCTATCGTGTATGCGATAAACAAAAGGAATTTCCCCTGATTCACCTTTTTTAGAAATATAAGTAGCTACGGCTTTATTCGCCAATAACATGAAATCCTCAATCAGCATATTGGTATCGCGTCGCTCCTTCGCATAGACTTCTATTGGTGCGCCATTTTCATCCAACTTGAAGCGCACTTCGTCCACGTTGAAATCAATAGCTCCATTTTTAAAGCGTTCTGCTCTCAGTTGTTTAGCTACTTGGTTAAGTTTATTTAATGGTTCGTAAAAATCGCCTTCTCCAGCATCAAGTATTTGTTGAGCTTCTTCATAAGTGAATCTTCGGTTGGAATGAATAAGCGTTTTCCCAAACCAAGTTTTCACCACTTTATCATACTGATTGAAAGTAAACACTACCGAAAACGTGTATTTGTCCTCATTTGGGCGTAAAGAACACAAATGATTAGAAAGTCGCTCTGGCAACATGGGCAGCACCCTATCTACTAAATAGACGGAAGTGGAGCGTTTGAGGGCTTCTTTGTCTAATGGGCTATCTGCCTGCACATAGTGTGTTACATCGGCAATGTGTACGCCAACTTCATAATGTCCATTATCGAGGTATTGCAAGGAAAGCGCATCATCAAAATCTTTAGCATCATAGGGGTCAATCGTGAAAGTAAGCACTGAACGCATATCTCTGCGTTTAGCAATTTCTTCTTCTGAAATGACATCACTAAATGCCTCTGCCTCTTTTAACACCGTTTCTGGAAACTCCAATTCAAAACCACAATTAATTAAAATAGCTTTCATTTCAATATCGCTCGAACCTACCTGCCCTAGTACCGAAGTGACTTCACCTACTGGACTGTGGTTGTGGCGAGTGGGCCATTCCGTTATTTTTACCACCACTTTGTCGCCGTCCTTGGCATCGCCAATATGTTCGTGATGCACAAAAATATCCATTGGCATATTGGATTTATCTGGAATGACAATACCGTATTTTCTAGTCAGGCGCAGTGTACCAATGAAATAACTCATCGAGCGTTCTACAACTTCTATGACTTCACCTTCCATTTTTTTTCTACCGCTAGGTATCCATGCAGCCACTTTCACTTTATCATTGTGTAAAGCATTATTCATGCGCTTTGCAGAAATATGAATATCCTCTGATAAGCCATCAACAACAATGTAAGCGGAACCTGTGCGCGTCATATCCACTGTGCCAATGTATATCTTTCGAGCAGTGCTATGCTCAGCAGCAGTATTTAATTTGAATTTGCCTTCGGCAATAGGTTTTACCTCTTGGTTGGTATTCAGTTGGTCTAGTGCATGTTGCACCGCATCTTTATTATTGGCGATTCTTAATTTTTTAATGATTTGTTTGGCGTTAAAACGCTTTTTAGGGTGTCGCTTAAGCAGTTTCAAAATTTCGTATTGCAGTTGTTTTGCGGTTAAGCGCTGACCATTAATATTACTTTTTTTTGTCATGTTTGTACATTGTTTCTTCTCGTTCAACGAGAATGCTTTTTTGCTTTCTCTCTAAAGGAGAACTAGAGTCAGTTAACTCACCTAATCCTTTTAAACTGCCCGTTTTACTAACTGAACTTATTATTAGATATTCGTCATTGCATCAATTTGAATACAACAACACCTATTTCTTATTGCAATCAACTACTATAATCAAATAGAGTAGGTTTTAGTTCATTTTCTTTTTCATTCCTACTACTTTAAAATACAGGATGATAGAAGAAAAAACGGATGCAACAATATTGGCGCTGATAATAGGAATATCTTTATTGAGAAAGCCATAAAGCAACCAACAAAGCGTTCCTGTGAACATCATTAAATACATACCTAGCGACAAATCGCCTGTTGATTTAGTGCGCATGGTCTTCACCACTTGCGGTACTAATGCGCCAGTGGTGAGAAAAGCAGCGAACAATCCAAGTGCTGTTATCATGTTTTTTTTAATTTACTCAGCTTGTTGAGCATTTATAGAACAAAGGTAAGGATGAATTAGGAGCTTGTAGAAAGAGAAGGTAAAAATTTATAAGTTTTGTTGTTTTGCATTCAAGATTACCTGACTGAGATTAGTATAAAAACTTTCTTATACCCTTCAAAACGCCTTCTTTTGCTTTGCAGATGCTACAAAAGTCTTTACATTTTTGTTGGCTTTCCATCGCAAGTATAACTCACCAAGCGCGTAAATGAGTACGCCTACAATGAGAAAAGCGGTGTGAATAGTCTGAAAAGTAAATTGATGTAGTGGGAAAAAATTCTGTACAACCAACACTTCCAGCACTATAATTACAGTAGAAATTAAAAACACAAAAATAGCGGAAGCCTTAATGATTTTTAAAAACCTGATATTTGATTTGTAGTAAATGCGCTTTAACAACTTGGCGGCATCTTCATGGCTAGGGTCAATTTTGATAAGCTCTTGTAGCAAATGACCTGCCTGTTGGAGTTGATTAAGATTGTAATGTGCTGCTGCTTTTCGGAAAAGGCAATGGCATAATATATCCTTACCTTGAAAAAACTGAATATTTTTATCAATAGACTGCTCAATTATTTGTTCCGCTAGACGAATATATTTGTTGTAAGCTCCAACCTCAAAAGTAGCATTAGTGTAACAAAACAATAGCTCAAAATATTCTTCAAATTCAAGGTTACTAATGGAAATGGCACGCTCTTCATAAAATCGAATAACGGTTCTGAAATCGTTGGATTCGATTTCTTTGAAAGAACGATAGATTTTTGATTGATACGTTGAGCTAGGACTTGTCATTGTTCACACATTCATCAAGATTGCAAAGATTAATCTATGCTAATATAAGTAATTTTTGAACTATTTGTTGCGTAAAATGCAAACATTTCTGAAAAATTATCAAAATCTGTTTGATTTATTCCTTTGCTTCGCCAATAGTTAAATTTTTGCAGCTCAAGCATTTTCCTTTCTTGTTGCGCTCAAAATAGACATCCAATCTGCCGAGTACAATACCTGCCCAACCCACTTGGTTAATGAGTACAGGATTGCCAACTAAGTTAGTTTCTATTGTTGGTTCACTCAGGAAAGTATGTGTATGTCCACCGATGATGAGGTCAATATCGCTGCTGTTACGCGCCAGAGTTATATCAGAAACCTTCTCACCATTATATTGATAGCCTAAATGAGAAAGACAAATAACAAAATCACATTTTTCTTCCTTTTTCAGAAGCATGGCGTATTTATTGGCATTGGCAACAGGGTCGAGGTATTGTGTGTTTTGGTAGAGTGCTTGAGGCACAAGCCCTTGTAGTTCAATGCCTACACCAAGTACCCCAATTTTAATTTGCTCCTTTTTGAAAATTTTGTACGGTTTTACCTTGCCATTCATTATGGTATCCGAGAAATCGTAATTGCAGTTGATGAGTGGGAATTTGGCATTTGGCAGTTGCTTTTCCAGTCCATCAATACCCGCATCAAAGTCATGATTACCTATGGTAGCTGCATCGTAGCCCATTTGTGTCATCAATTTAAACTCCAACTCGCCACCATAAACATTGAAATAGGGTGTTCCTTGAAAAATATCTCCAGCATCGAGTAGTAGCACCTGCTGCTGTTCTTTGCGAATTTGCGCAATCAATTCTGCACGTCGAGCAGCACCGCCCATACCTTGAAATCGGCTTCCGTCCATAGGAAATGGTTCAATGCGGCTATGCACATCGTTGGTGTGTAGGATGGTGAGTTGCAAAATTTCTGGCTCATTCGCCAAAAGTTGCAAGGGCATAGTGCTAGCAAAAGCTATTCCTGCACCAACATTATAAATAAATTGTCTGCGTTGCATGGTTGTATTTTTTTAGTTTTCACTTGGCGTATCCAACAATATAATGCGGTCATCTACTTGTGCTTCAATGGGTTTTCCTTGTGCCGTTTGTTTTTTAACATAATCAATAATGGCATCGCGCATGAGGACGCCAACTTCTTTGTTTTTTTTGTCCACAAAAAAAGCATCGCCGCCGTTGGCAATATAGTCAGAAGTGCCAACGGCATACATTTTACCTTCCATCAGTGGTTGACCTTTAACGGTAACGTTTTGTGCTTTTCGGTCTTTTATTTCAAATCGAAGCTGTTTACTAATCGGTGCGCCGCCATACTTTGCCATGTTATCTGCAAATTGTTGCACTGCAGCAGCATCCATGTAAACAACGACTAGCATATTATCAAAAGGCATCAATTCATAAATTTTTCCTTTTGTAATTTTCCCCTCTTGCAAGGTAGGAATACGAATACCACCTGAGTTCATCATAGCAAAATCTATTTCTGTCTTGAGGTACTCATTGATTTGCTCGTAAAAAAGGTCAGACATCCAATAGCCAAGCGTGCCCATTGGCGGTGCTGCCTTAACTAAAGTTCGGCTAACTACACCAATGACTTCATCCATCTCAGCATCCAACTGCACTTTATAAGGTTGAATTAATGCTTCAATGGCAGCATTGGCAGCTACGTTGGGCAGGGAATCCTGAGCAATTTGATAGCGCTGTGGCTGTATTTGTGCTACATGATTGACTTTGCAAGAAGTTAATATCCCCAAAGCCAACAAATAGATAACAAAAAGCGATTTTATTTTCATTGTTCTGATTTCAAGACTTAAAGGTACAATCACGCCATTAGCTCACCAAGCGATTGAGTTTAAATTGTTGTAAAGTTTGGGGCCCTTCATTAGGCTAATGCTTAGCTAAAACGCACCAGCACTTCTAGGAATAATTTGTTTCACAAATGGATGATACCACACTAACTTAGTAAATTAACACATCGGCAATAGCTTCTTCTAAACATCGGATTTGCTATTGCCAATGCGTATTCGACGAGTAATACTAAAATCGAATATTTTGCAAGCCAGCTAACTCTTTTACCTCCTGCAAAGTGCGTTGCGCTTGCTTGCGGATGTTGGCGGAAGAGGCTTTTATTTGTTCTTTCACTTCTTTTTTATTGCTGTCCAATGCTTTTCGATTTTCTCTAAAACCTTCGGCAATTTCTATTAAAGCATCAGCTACTGTTTGCTTTAAGTCCTTATACATCAAAGTGTTAGCACGATAATGTGCCATTAATTCATCGTGAGCTGCTGTTTTGCCTGCTGCTCTCATCAGTTCAAAAAGATTGGCTACGCCAGCACTCATTTCGCCCGATTTGCTTTCGCCCGCATCGGTAACTGCTGAGCCAATTTGCTTTCTCAACTTTTTTTCTTCTTCAAAAATATTGATGTAGTGCTTTTCTCCCGCACTTTTGCTCATCTTGCGAGTGGGGTCGGCGGTAGAGCGAATTTTAGGTGTTGGGGTATAAAGTGCTTCGGGTAGCACAAAATATGCTTTGCCTACGCGCGCATTAAAGCGTTGTGCAATCTCGCGTGTCAATTCCAAATGCTGACGCTGATCCTCCCCAACAGGCACAATATCCGCTTTGTAAATTAGAATATCCGCCGCTTGCAATACAGGATAATCAAACAAACCCACAGAAACATAATCCTCGCCACTAGAAGACGCTAAACTTTCTCGTTTGTCCTTGAATTGAGGTTGTTTATACACCTCAGCGAAGGTGGCAAAGTTATTGAATATCCAACCTAGTTCGGTGTGTTCAGGCACTAAAGACTGAATGAACAAAGATTCAGGCTTGATGCCAACGGCAATAAGATTGAAAAGTAATTCCCAAGTGTTGTTGCGCAATTTTTTAGGGTCGTAAGGCATTGTCATAGCGTGATAATCCACTACGCCGTAAAAGCATTCGTGCTGTTCCTGCAAATCCACCCAATTTTTTACTGCACCAAAGTAGTTACCAAAGTGCATATGACCAGTGGGCTGAATGCAAGAAAGCACCCGTTT
>CALDYY010000082.1 GCA_937944245.1 uncultured Saprospiraceae bacterium
TCTCCATAGTAAATATCTTCTAAAGATATATACCACTAAAGTATCCTATCTCTATCTCTCTTTATATCTATTATCTTAACTCAATTCTCTCTCTCCCTCTAACCTCTCCTATCTATTCCCCAACTGTCAATGAACTTAGTCCCACTCTTTAAATGGGAACGCAAAGATACATCAGTTTTTCTTTTTTTGCAAGAAAATAATCTTTAATTTTTAAATAATTATTTTCAGAATCACTTTTTTTCCTTGCGGGCTGCAAATGTAATTGCATTTTTATTTATACCAAATTTTTTCAGCAAAATTTTATACACAATTAATTAAAATTAGTTGTTAGTTTGCTGTTGAGAATGTTTTTTCTATATTCAAACAGTAGGTTAATAGCTGATTATGAAGATATTATCATATAATGTTAATGGTATTAGAGCTGCTCAGAAAAAAGGACTAGTCGAGTGGATTAGTCAACATAATTTTGATGTTCTATGCTTTCAAGAAGTAAAGGCGGATATAGCACAGGTGGATTTGACTGATTTTAAAGCATTAGGCTATCAGTGCGGCTGGCATTCAGCAGAAAAAAAAGGATATAGTGGTGTAGCTACTTTTTTTAAAGAACAGCCATTGTTTGTTAATGCAGGTATGAATGCAGCAGTTTACGATAAGGAAGGAAGGGTGCTAAGGACGGATTTTAAGGATTGGACGCTATTAAATTGCTACTTCCCCTCGGGGACAACTGGTGATGTAAGGCAAGCTGTAAAGATGGCTTTTCTAAAAGATTTTTATGATTGGGCAATGGCACTTCAAAAGGAATGCCAGCATTTGGTTGTTGTTGGTGATTACAATATTGCGCATACTGCGCTAGATATTCACGACCCTAAAGGCAATAAAAATAGTTCTGGTTTTTTGCCAGAAGAGAGAGCGTGGATGGATAAGTGGTTTAAAAGTGGTTTTACGGATGCTTTTAGGAAATTATATCCAGAGAAAGTGGAATATAGTTGGTGGAGTTACCGAGCTAATGCTAGGGCTAATAATAAAGGATGGCGTATTGATTATATTTCTGTTACTGATGCTTTAGCTAACAATATAGTGGAAATAAAGCATTTTTATGATGCTATGCAATCTGATCATTGTCCTGTGGTTATGGAAATTAAGGTTTAGTGGACTAGGCGGCTAGTTTTGGGTTAATTCACTAAATTTTTTATAATAGCTTATTGATTCTAATGCTTTTTTGTCACCATTAAATACATTAAGGTCAACTAGGGTGTTTATGCCGGCGATGTTACCTTCACATTGATGTTGCCAGAATGTCCATTGGAGGCGATTGGCTAGTTTTGGAGATTTATTATTGTAGCGGGCTATCCAAATCGGATAGTCTTCAAGTTGACCTGCTAAGTATTTATTGTAAAACTTGAAGTAAGTATATATAATAGGCTTTACACCGTAATGGTTTTCTATTTGAGTAAGCCAAAGTTTGGCTCTAAAAATGAAATCTTGAATAGGAACGTTGTCCAAAACTTCAAGGTCGAGGACAGGTAGCAAATCACCATCTTCTAGGTGTACTTGTGCTATGAAATTATCTGCTTGGAGTGTAGCCGATAGGCTAGGTCGAAAAAAATGATATGCCCCTCGCTTAATTCCTACTCTTCTGCTTTCTTGCCAGTTGCGTTGATACATGGAATCCACAAATTGTTCCCCTTCTGTTGCTTTGATATATACAAAAGAAAAGTTGTGTCCTATAACAGAATCCCAGTTGATGTATGACTGATGGTGAGATACATCAATTCCATGAACTTCAAATTGACTTGTATCATTCTCTGTATGTTCGCAACTTATGCCTAGCAATACTATGCAACAAACAGTAATTAGCTTTGCGTTCATTAGCAACTTTTTTAAATTGGCATTAAATCGTATAACGCAAGTTTTGGGAAAAAGGACAGAAATTAAGGAAAATTTTTTTCAATATTTAATGTTTCGATAACATTTAGTAAAATCTGAAGATAAAGCAAATTTTATTTTATTTGTCATACTAAAAAGGCACACTTTAGAGAGTGTGCCCACATAAACTATAAACAAACAAAAAACATTAAATCTTTGATGTTGTTCTTATGGTTAAGTTAGATACTACTTGATGTAATTTAAATCTTCGTATTGCCTTATTGATTAATATATGGCAATAACATAGTCTTTTTTATTTTGTTCATAAAAGCTAAAATAGTTTAGGTGCAAAATCAAAAATTTTTTCAATAAAAAAATACTCATTAATTAGTGTGCTTTGTTATTTTTTGTCCGTATTATTTTTGTATTAATTGTTTATTTACAAAATAAATGAAAATTTCATCTAAACCAAACGGTAGGCTACTCATTATCTTAATTATCATTTTAGCAGGTATGATTGGCATTAGATTTTTACCTTTTTTCCTTCGCCTACTACCTTATGCACTGATTCTAGGTTTATTGACTTATGCCTTCGTCATTTTTTTAGAATATTTTTCTAAGCATAGACAAGAGAAATATGACGATAAAGCTGATGGTGTAATTAAAGATAAACTGAATCACTGTCGTGAAGCCATCAAAAAGGTATATCAGGAACGTAATACGATTGCAAAAGAAATCGAGGAACTAGAAGAAAAGTTAAACACTACCTTACAGATACCTCAGGTAACTAAGGAGGAATTAAATCGTCTAGTAAGGGAATTTAAGCATGAACTGGATTTGAGAAATACTAAAATAGAATTTTACGAAACTTGTATCCAAAAATTACAGGCGTTGTTGCACAATCATCAGTTAGCACAAACTTTAAAGCATAAACAAGAGAAACTAAAACAGTTACAGGAGAAAAACCAAGAAGCTATCGCTGATTTTGAAGCATTAAAAACATCGGTTGCATTTGAGCAGAGTTATATTTCAACTATTGATGAACTTTCAGCGAAGATGTTGGAAAGCAAGTCTTTACAAGATGCTAAAGCAGTACAATTGGAGTTGGAACATATTACGCAAGAATTAAGGGAATTGTAGCGTAATATTGTTGTTCTTGTGCTTCACTGTGTGAAGCACAAGAACAACAAATATCTTATCAAATCACGAATAAAAGAAGAAGTAATAAGTTTGAAGCGATTAATACCACATTTCATTGAGCAAAATTTTAAGCAACATCAATATTATGGTGAATTTGAGGGATATTGTATGTTTATTGACCTCTCAGGATTCACCGCACTTACACAAACATTAACCAAGAAAGGAGCTTTAGGTGCAGAGCATTTAACAATAATCCTAAATCAGATTTTTGAGCCTTTAGTTAAATTAGTGTACAGCCAAGGTGGGTTTATCCCTTATTTCGCTGGTGATTCGTTTATCGCTATTTTTGCCCCGCCATTCAGCGAGCGAGCATTGGATCGCTTGACTTATACTGCCCAAAAAGCTAGATTACTTTACAAAGAACAAAGTTTTTTGGGTTCTTTTAAGATTGGTATTAGAATCGGCATTTCACAAGGAACAATTGAATGGGGTATTGTTGGAAAGGAAAAGAAATCATTTTACTTTAGAGGAAGTGCCATAGATTTTTCAGCCAGAAGTCAGTGTAGAGCAGAAAATGAACAAATTATTATCCATGAGAACTTAAAATCCATATTATCGGATAAATACGAAATGATCCAAGTAGAAGAAGGCTATTTTGCGTTGATGAGTTTGGTGGCGGATGAATCGTACCAAAGTAATGATAATCCACGTTCTTCTTTATCTGTAGATGTTGTGGCTCAATTTCTGCCTGATTCTATTATCAAACTTAGTGATGTTGGAGAGTTTAGGACAGTGGTATCTGTTTTTATCTCTTTTGCAGGTATTTCTGATTATGAATCTTTCAATCGTTTTGCAACCATTATTTTAGACCAAGCCAATAATTTTTCTGCCTATCTAAAAGAAATAGATTTTGGCGACAAAGGTGGAGTAATTCCCGTATTTTTTGGTGCACCAGTTTCTTTTGAAAATAATACAGCCCGTGCATTAGAGTTTGTTATTTCTGTCTGCGAAGCATTAAGAAATAATGACTTTGAATATATTGAATATAGAATTGGAATTAGTGTAGGAACAGCCTATACTGGTTTCATAGGCTGTGAAGAACGCAGCCAGTATGCTGTTGTAGGCAACTGCGTGAATTTGGCGGCTCGTTTAATGACTTTTGCTGAACCAAATGAAATATTGGTAGATAAAGGAATTCAACAATCTAGGCAATTCAAATTTCACTACAAAGGCAACATACAGTATAAAGGTATGGATGGCGACCTCCCTACTTATGCGCTCGTGGGGAGAAATGTGGACAATAAATTTTCCTTCAATGGTAATTTAGTAGGAAGAAATAAGGAACTTGAGCAAATGCTAACATTTGCAAGACCCTTATTTGAGCATAAGTCTCCTGGAGTCATTTACATTCATGGCGAAGCAGGTATTGGAAAGAGCCGTTTGGCTTTTGAATTTAGAAAGATAATATATGATGAGCTACCCATTGCTTGGGCTGTTTGCAAAGCTGATCAAACACTAAAAAAAGGAATGAATCCTTTTTCTTATTTTTTGCAGCATTATTTTGAGTGTTCGCTAGAAAACACTGCACAACAAAATAAAGAACATTTTGAGCGCAAGTTTCAATCTTTAATTAATAAAATTCAACAACTAGACCGCCCTGACATTGCCGACCTTTTGCAGGAATTACAACGCACGAAGACCATATTAGCAGGTTTACTCAACATAGAATATGAGTATTCTTTGTGGGAACAACTCGATGCTAAAGGGCGATTCCAAAATGTTTGTATTGCATTGGTTGTATTATTCATCTGTGAATCACTGTTGCGTCCTTTGGTTATTTTACTAGAGGATGGACATTGGTTTGACGATCTGTCAAGGACATTTCTCAATGATTTAGTTCGCTACATTCCAGCTTACCCAATTCTTTTAATAGTTACTTCTAGGCATACCAATGAGCAGGAAAACACATTATTAATTGATAAAACCGTTTTAGAGGAACACCAATTAGCAACCCTAGATATATACTTAACAACATTGGACGATGAGGCTGTAAATACCTTTACTACTGCTTTACTTAATGGAAAAATTACCTCCGATTTCTTAAATCTACTCAACAAAGCGACTAATGGCAATCCGTTTTATTTGGAACAAATGATTGAATACTTCAAAGAAAGTAACTTGCTGCTTCAAAGAAATGGACAATGGGACATCAAAGACAAGAATTTTGAGCTTTCTAACTCCATCAATGCCATTCTAACGGCTCGTTTGGACAGACTTTCTCCTGTACTAAAAGAAACTGTTAAGGCAGCAGCAGCTATTGGGCAGGAATTTGATTTACCCATATTGACGGAAGTTTTACGAAGAAAAAACACTTACATCTTCCCCAATAATGATGCTCAAATAACTGTACTAGAGCAAGTTAAGCAAGCCGAAAAAGATCAGATTTGGCAAGCAGTAAATGATGTGCGTTATGCTTTCAAACATGCGCTACTGCGCGAAGCAGCTTATGGAATGCAACTCAAAACACAGTTAAAGCAGTTACATAAATTGATAGCAGAGGCTATTGAACGGGTATATGCTAATAAAATTCAATATTATTATTTTGACTTAGCTTTTCATTATGAAAAGGCAGAAATCGCTATTCATGCAGACCATTATCTCAAAAAAGCAGCAGATTACGCTAGAAGGAACTTTCAAAATAAGTTAGCTCTTAAATATTACAACAAACTACTCAATAGGATTGAAAAATCCACAGAACGTGTACAAGTGTTGCAGATGCGAGGACAGATATTAGAACGGCTCGGTTATTGGGAACTCGCCAAAGATGCTTACGCTGAAGCATTAGCATTAGCTCGTCAAATAAATGATAAGTACCTTCTAGGGCATACCAACACGAGCTACGGTACACTACTTTTACTACAAGGCAATTACGATGATGCCAGAATGCACTTAGAAGTAGGCGCAACTTTCTTTGAATTTATTGAAGATGAAGAAGGACTTTCTAAAGTTTATGGTAGTTTAGGTAATATTTATTTCCGTCAAGGAAATTATGAAGAAGCTCGAAATTACTTTATAAAAAGTATTGAATTAGCCAGAAATTCAATTTCTATTATGCCTGACCCTCAAATAATTGCTCACTTGGGTTTAACTTGCATGAATCAAGGCAATTATGAAGAAGGAATTTATTGGCATCATCAGGGCGTGGAAATTGCAGAAAAGACCAATGACCAACTTGGCATGGCAAATTTGCAAACCAGTTTAGGAATACTTTATTTTGAAAAAGGCGATTATAGTGCTGCCTTAGTCTGTTATGAAAAGGGATTAAGACTAAGCAAAGAACTAGGAGATAAGCACCTTACAGCTATCACTATCGGAAATATTGGCAGGGTCTATGAACGAAGGGGCGACTACGCAAAAGCAATGGAAAGTTACATTAAAGACTTAGAAATATGTGAAGAGCTTGGAGATAAACAAGGGCAAGCACTAGTAAATATTTTAATCGGCGATTTATATAGTGTGTTAGGTGAATTTGAGCAATCGCTGAATTTTATTGAAAAAGGATTGCAACTGAGTAAAAGATTGGGCTACCAAAAGGGAATCGCTAGAGCTATGAATACTTTAGGTGATATTTACTACTATAAGCAAGACTACCAAAAGTCCTTAGTTTACTATGATAATGCTATTGAAATTGCCAAAGATATCAACAGTAAATTAGTGCTTGGATTTAGCCTTATCGAAAAAACAAGGACACTCATCGCCCTAGATAAGATTGATGCAGCACAATTACACCATCAAGAAGCCATGACCGTTGCCTTAGCTTTAGGCAATCCAGATTTGATTTTTGAGGTTAAAGTATTAACGGCTAAACTTTGTGCAGAACAAAATCAAATGCTAGAAGCATTGCAAATATTAGAAAATCTGATTAGTGAAAGTAAAAATGAATGGCAACTAGCCGCTGCTAACTACGAATTAAGTAAAATAATGCCCGAACAACAAGAATATGCCTTAAAAGCACTTGAACTCTACCAAGAAATCTACGAAAAAATGCCTCATTTCCTGTTTAAGGAACGTATAAAAGAATTAAGTATGCTCTATGTTTGATAAAAAATCATACAATAATTCCATAAAAAATAATTCCTATATGCACTACTCCTTATTTCCACTATTGATGTTGATAACGCTTTCCATGCTAAAGTGTGGTTTTTCTTTATCTAATACATCCAAAATGAATATTCCTTATTTATTGAATCAACCAGATAAAATTGTAGAATTACCTGATGAATTGGTAGAGATTTCAGGTATCACATTATCCAGTGACGAACAACATTTTTTTGCAGTTCAAGATGAACAAGGAATGGTCTTCAAAATTGACCGCAATCAAGGAACAGTAATTTCTAATTTTCGCTTTGAAAAAGATGGCGACTACGAAGACATTGTACAAACTAACGAGCATTTATTCGTACTAAAAAGCAATGGTACTATCTATCAAATTAGCGCACCAGCAGCACCTCAACAGAGCGTCGAGAAATTTAATACTCAACACCTTACTAGCGAAGCTGATACCGAAGGCTTAACTTGGGATAGCGCAAACAACCGTCTATTAATCGCTTGCAAAAACGCTACGAGTCGCTCAGAAGAGCGGGCTATTTACACATTTGACTTAACCACACAGCAATTTTCAGATGCTCCGATATTTAACATTCAAGCAAAAGCAATTTACGATTTTCTCCACGCCCATCCTATACTAGAAAAATGGAATCAACTTATTCAACTTTTTGACCCTAAATCCTTTAGCTTCGCACCTTCTGGTATTGCTATTCATCCTCAAAACAAGGATATTTTTATCCTTTCTGCCGTAGGCAACGCACTTGTGGTACTTTCAGAAAATGGCGATATCAAACATGTGGAAAAATTGGATAAAAGCATCCACTATCAACCCGAAGGCATTTGTTTCAGCCAAGATGGTACTCTTTATATCTCTAATGAGGGCAAGAATAACAAAAAAGGTAATATAGTAGAGATTATTGCAAGAGAGTAATATTTAAGCAAAGTGCAGAGGTAATACCTCCGACTTTGCTTAAGTAGCTAATCTCGATTAGTCAGCTATTACGATAAGTTTAGTTTCCCCTGTCCATATTGCGGACGTAAATCGAGCAAAATATATACCATTAGCAAACTCTTGTGTAATCATAATTTGATTCAAACCCGATTCAAACACTTGTTGTTGCTGATACAGCAATTTACCATTGATATCCCAAATTTCAATTTTACCTTTTGTAGATACCGGCAATGTAAATTGCAAATTGGTAAAATCGCTAAATGGATTAGGTTGATTGGATAAAGTTATATTTTGTTGATTATCAATATCATTACCAATACGATTTCCCGTAGGAAGCGATAAGAAAATATCTCGGCAACATTCTACTGGCGTATCATTTGCATCGCGATAATTATAGCAAATTTTGTAAGTATCTTCCTGACTAAAGGTATAAGCCACTGTATTGCGCGCCCCCATACGTATAAGCGTTTCATCCTTAGTACCTACTGCTGTCCATCTTCCAGTGAGCATAGTGTCGCCAACGCTAAATTCATAGCGCAACGCCCCCCACATACCTACATACTTAGCAGTCAAAAAGGAACAACCTTCTTCTTTGGCATCAAAGCTCAATTCCATTTCCTTTTGGCATTTCACCTCGCAACTATCGGCTGTCAAATAGATATAGCTAATCTTGTAGCCACCTTCTTTAGGAAAGGTATATTCCACAGTTGACCTATTCCCCATAATGACTAAAGTATCTAATAAATTGCTTTCTGCTATCCATCTACCATTCAAGGTAGTATCGGGTAGGCTAAAGCGATAGCGCAATACGTTTTCTTCCCCAATAAAAGTGGCAACTATGCTATCGCAAATCATAGCAGTAATATTGTTCTCAATCGTGTAATCTTCGATTGTTGTACAACCTCTGGAATCACCAATAGAAACTTGGTAGCTACCTGCACTCAAGTTTGTTATTTTACTTCCTGTCGCGCCATTTGACCAAAAGAAAAAATATGGAGCTGTTCCACCTTGCATCACTAATTCGATACTGGCATTTGCCTTCGATTCACAAATTAAACCTTGAATGATTGTATCTTGCACTTGAATTTCAGATGGACTTGTTATTTCAAATGATTGATTCACAGTACATCCGTTGGCATCTGTTGCTGTTACACTATATGTGCCTGCTGTCAAATTTTGGATAGTAGCACCTGTAAAGCCATTCGACCAAGCTAATTCCACACTTCCAGTAGTCCCCGAGACAATAGCAGTTGCACTACCATTGTTGAAGCCAAAGCAGGTAACATCAGTTTTGTTTATTTCCAATTTCAGTGGGCATTCCTGTAAAACTAGGTTATGGTTTTTTGTGGCAGTACAGCCATTTTTGTCTGTTACCGTTACTGTGTAAGTCCCTGCTGCTAATCCAGAGATGTAATTTCCGGTGAATCCATTGCTCCACAGATATTGATAATCAGGTTTTCCCCCTGTGGCATTTACCAAAATTTCGCCATTTTGTGGTGTAGAAATAGTTGAAAATACTGTATTTACAGTCAAAGGTAGAGGCTCTTTGATAGTTATAATATCAATGTTTGTGCAGCCCAAAAAATCTGTTATTGTCACGGTGTAGTCGCCTGCGCGAAGGCTGTTTATGGTTTCTTTAGTAGCACCATTAGACCATAAAACTTGATAGCCTCCATTGTCGCCAGACACTCTTACCGATGCTGCTCCATCGTTTCGACCATTGCAACTAATATCACTTACAGTAAAGTTTAAGTCTAATGCACAATTCACTACGGCAGGTTGTAAAGTAATTACCTCACTTGAGGAACAACCATTTTTATCTGTGACGGTAACTTCATATTCTCCCGCACTCAAGAAGGATATTACATCTCCTCTCCTGCCATTGCTCCATACAAAGGTGTAAGGCGATTGCCCACCAGAGGCACGAACCGCTATTTCGCCATTTTGTAATCCCGTTAAGGTAGCATAAAGTACACTAATAGATGGTCCGTTAGCTTGATTAACCGTAACGCTTGTAGATGCACTACATCCTAATCCGTCTGTTACAGTAACAGAATAACTTCCGGGAGCTAATCCACTAATAATTTGAGTAGTAGCACCTGTTGACCAAAATACATTTACATTATTGCCTGCTCCAGTGAAACTCACCACAGCAGCACCGTTGTTAATGCCATTACAAAACGCATCCACAGCACTAGCAGATGCTTTTAGCGTGCAAGTTGGTGTATCACCACCACCGCCTGAACCTCCACCACCGCCAGTTCCGCCACCACCTGAACCTCCACCAGTGTTATTGCAATTCTCAACTGTGATAGTGAAGTAGGATTCAGGGAAAGAGGGATCTGGCAAGGATATAGAAATGTTTGCACCACCACCTATTACCGCTTGAGCAGCAATTTGTAGATTATAGTCGCCAGGCACATCGTTAGGTGTTCCAAATACTCTGATGCTTAATGTCCCTCCACCACTTGTATTACAGCTAATGCACTCATAGGACATTCCTTTGGGTAAACCAGAAATAGAATTGACCTGTACACTTGATACAGTAATAGTAATCGAACCAAATTTAGCACTTGCAGGTACAGTAAAGGAAATGATTTCTTCGTGGTATTTTCCATTGCAAGCAGCTTTGACGGTAAAATGGCATAACAGCAGCAAAAGACATAGCACTGCGTTTTTTGGTATTGAATACAGCATGGATAAAAAATTTATGTTAAAAAAAAATAGTACGTTACTAATTTTGTCTTTAGCAGTGTTTTTTTACTAATTACCAGTGAGCTTATCAGTTTTATCTATGGTGTGTAATGTGTGGTATGGCTTGGCTTCATAGGCTATATTGAACTACATTTTCCAATGTAAAGGTAGATAAATATTTTAATTACTACAATTATTTTTTTGTAAATTCGTTACAAAATTCAAAGTGCTTTTTACTGACTTAAAGAAAGAAAAAACTATCTCTTTTATCATAAAGTCCACCTTTTGGTAACTCCCATCAACTATTTTCGTATTAGTATCAGATAAACTCTGATTAGATTTAATATACATTATTTTTCTTAATGTTATATATTGACCAACAACATTTTCTTTAACTAAATTTTAGAAAAATTTCAATATGATTAGTATTAAATCTAAATCAGTTTATTACATTTGTGAAGAATAGCGTAGAAAAAACAAATTAATAGTCCTGAATTTTATTTCATATGGTTGCATCGAACATCCCACACTCTTTGAAAATAAGGAGAAAGTACCTTGCACAGGAATTTAATGCAAGTACGTGGGAATCCCTATTACCTATATATGAGGAACTGGTTCAACGCCCTATTTACAGTGCTATTGAATTAGAGCGATGGATATTAGACTATAATGAATTAGACGCTGCTATAAACGAGGAATTCGGATGGCGATACATCAAGTTGACAACAGATACTACTGATGCAGCAAATGTAAAGGCATATGAATATTTCATCCGTTCTATTGTACCTAATATTACAAATTATGCCTTTCAGTTGAATAAAAAGCTGATTAGCTCTCCTTTCTTATCTAAACTGGACAAGCAAAAATACTTCATTTATGTGCGTTCACTTAGAAGCGCAGTACACCTTTATCGAGAAGAAAATGTGACATTACTTTCAGAAGAACGCATACAATCTAAAAAATATAGTGAGCTTTTTGCCTCCATGTTGGTAGAAATGGAAGGGGCTTCCATGACCATTCAACAAGTTAATTCGTTATTGGAAGAACCGAATCGCGATGTGAGAGAAAATGCCTATTACAGTGCAAAAAATAGAATGCTTGAGGATGCGAATACCATAGAATCTTTATTCGACAACCTAATAAAATTTCGCCATCGAATTGCTGAAAATGCGGGCTATGAGAATTATAGAGATTATAAGTTTCAACAACTTGGGCGCTTTGATTATTCAATTGAAGACTGCATAGCATTCCACGATTCGATTAAACATGAAATTATTCCTATCATCAACGAAATTCATCAGAATAGGAAGGAAAAACTTGGTGTTGAAACTTTGCGTCCTTGGGATTTGAATGTAGATACTAGCCATTTGCCCGCCTTGCGCCCCTTTGAAGATATTGATGACTTGATTGAAAAGTCCATCAAGGCACTTTCTCGGATTGACCCTTATTTCGGAAATTGCATATCGGTCATGCGCAGTTCGGGCAGATTAGATATTGAGACAAGAAAAGGAAAACGACCTGGTGGTTATAACATGCCATTACCCGCTTCTGGTATTCCATTTATATTTATGAATGCCACTAATACGGTTGGCGACATGAATACCTTTATGCACGAAAGTGGTCATGCAGTACATTCCTTTTTAACAATTGATTACAAACTCTCCACCGCCAAACGTCCGCCATCTGAAATTGCGGAGTTAGCAGCAATGACAATGGAATTATTAGCGATGGAGCAATGGGATGTTTTTTTTAGTAATCCTAATGATTTGAGAAGAGCTAAAATATGGTTACTTGAAAATATTTTGCAACTACTCCCTTGGATAACTACGATTGATAAATTTCAGCATTGGCTTTACACCCATCCTGAACATACTATTGCCGAACGCACTCAGTTCTGGAAATCGTTAACTATGGATTTCAATAGCAACGTACTTGATATGACAGGGCTAGAACAGTTTTTACCTTGTCTGTGGTACAAACAGTTGCATCTTTTTGAAGTACCTTTTTATTATATTGAGTATGGTATGGCACAATTAGGGGCTATCGCCATTTGGAAAAAGTACAAAGGAGAAGGTCAACCAGCAGTGGATGCTTACATAGAAGCCTTAAAACTAGGCTACGTAAAAACCATCAACGAGATTTATGAAACAGCAGGTATTGCTTTTAATTTTTCAAGAAGTTATGTGAAAGAACTAGCCACTTTCATCAAGTCAGAACTAAATTCATTACACAACGAAGAAAATTTAGCAACTTTGTAGTCCTATTTAACCTTAGTTAAAAAATTACTATAAAGCATGACGCTAATTGTGTTAATCTTAGTTTTTCTTTTACTTTCTGGTCTATTTTCAGGTGCGGAAATTGCTTTTGTTTCTGCCAACAAACTAGAGGTAGAACTACGAAAAAGTAGGGGAAAGCGAAGAGGACGAATAATGGCTAGCTTCTTTGAAAAACCTGCTGATTTCCTAAGTACCATGTTAGTAGGTAATAACATTGTACTTGTCATTTTCTCCATATTATCTGCACAGTTCTTAGAATTAAACCTTCCTATTCAGAACGAACTATTGAAATTAACAGTTTACACTTTAATGTCCACGATTGTTGTGTTGATTTTTGGTGAGTTCCTCCCAAAGACATTTTTCAGAATCTATGCTGACCAAGCGTTATATGCACTGACCTATCCTCTTCTATTTTTGCGAGTGCTACTGAGAATCCCCGCATGGATTATGATGCAACTTTCTAACTTGATAATTCGCATTTTTGTTAAAAATCCAGTGGAAGAGGTAACTAAAGTATTTACTCGGCTCGACCTAGAAAATTTCATTAACAAGACCAGTATTGAGGAAGAAGAAATCAATAAAGAACTCTTTGAGAATGCACTTCACTTGAGAGAAATTCGGTTAAAAGAATGTATAGTACCTAGAACAGAGGTTCAGTATATTGACATTAATGCTGATATTGAGGAACTTAAAGCACTATTCATTGAAACTCAACTCTCTAGAATTATGATTGTCAAAAACCAAGACATCAATGAAATAGTTGGTTATGTGCATCACCAACAACTCCTTAAAGAACCCACCGAAATCGCACCGCTTGTGATGGAAGTTCCCATTGTACCTGAGACAATGCAAGCTTACGAAATGATGAATACTTTTATCAAGAATCGCACCAATATTGCTTGTGTGGTGGATGAATTTGGGGGTACTTCTGGAATTGTTACACTCGAAGACATTTTAGAAGAACTCTTCGGTGAAATTGAGGACGAACATGATGAACCAGATTATTATGTAGAGGAACAAATAAGCGAAACAGAATTTCGTTTTTCTGGTCGTCTTGAAATTATGTATCTCAATAAAAAATATGAGCAACTCCAATTCCCAGAAGGGGATTATCATACACTTTCCGGATATATTGTGATGACAAGAGAAGAAATACCTCAAGAAAATGAAATATTTACCTTAGACAACTACCAATTTGTACTAGAAAAAGTATCTAACACAAAAATAGAAATATTGCGCGTCGTTCTGTTGGGCAAAGATAAAGAAGGTTAGAAATTCAGACTGAACAACAACAGGTGCAAATTGTAGCACATGTTTAAATCCGTGAATTATTGTGATTTATTATTGTGAAATAGTTTTGCTTCGACATCATCTACCGTGCTTATTTGTTACTTTTCCAAATTGTAGCTCTTTAAAAGAGAGAACTGCTTTTATTTTCTGGCTTTTTCAATTATATTTACCTATACTATAAATTTAAAAATTATGAAAATTACGTTTTACGGTCATGCCTGTTTTGGCATTGAGACAAAGGGAATACATCTGTTAGTTGACCCGTTTATTACACCAAATGAACTAGCAAAGCATATTGACATAATGAAAATACCTGCTGATTTCATTTTGCTTACACATGGGCACGGCGACCATATAGCAGATGCAGAAGCCATAGCTAAACGCACTAATGCAACAATAGTAGCTACTTTTGAAATTGTAAGTTGGTATGAGGCAAAGGGATTAAAAGGCTATCCTTTAAATCATGGTGGTAAAGCAAATTTACCTTTTGGTACAATCAAATATGTTAATGCGATTCACTCTAGTACACTACCTGACGGCACACCAGGAGGAAATCCTGGAGGATTTGTGATTTGGAACGATGAATCCTGTTTTTATGTCGCGGGCGATACGGCACTAACCATGGATATGAAACTAATTCCAATGACTTGCCCAAAATTAGACGTTGCTATATTGCCAGTTGGTGATAATTTTACGATGGGCTATGAAGATGCTATCATAGCGAGTGATTTCATTGAATGTAATCAAATTATAGGCGCACATTTTGATACCTTTGGTTACATTGAAATTAACCATGAAGAAGCTAAAAATGCTTTTACCGCTAAAGGAAAAACCTTAACTTTACTTTCTATCGGTGAAACATTAACCTTATAGTAGAAGGTTACTTTAATGCAGTTATTACATCTAATAAATCATTGTAAGGTAGAATAAATGACTACCTTGAGTATAAAGTTAGAGCTAACAAGCGGTTTAAAAATATTGAGCAGATAATAAACGAAAACAATAAAGAACGCTTTATTTAGGCAATAAAAAGCGTTCAAGAAATTTACAAACACTAACTAAAAAAACTTACATGGGAAAAGTAATTGCTATTGCTAACCAAAAAGGAGGGGTAGGAAAAACAACCACAGCCATTAACTTGGCAGCCTGCTTGGCGGTGCTAGAAAAAAAAGTGCTATTGATTGATTCTGACCCTCAAGCCAATAGCACTTCTGGAGTAGGCATTGATGTAAACATGGTAGAATTAAGCACTTACGATTGTATGGTTAACGGGGCTAACCCTAAAAAAGCTGTTTTGCCAACAGATACGCCTAATCTATTTATTATTCCTTCTAATATTGATTTGGTGAGTGCCGAATTACAACTGGTCAATCTAGAGCGTCGCGAATTTGTAATGAAAAATATTGTGGAGCAACTCCGCAACGATTTTGACTATATCTTTATTGATTCCTTACCTTCGTTGGGCATTGTTACTGTGAATGCGCTAACGGCTGCTGATACAGTGCTAGTGCCTGTGCAATGTGAATTTTTCTCGTTGGATGGATTAGGTTTGCTACAAAACACCATCAACGGTGTTAAACAAAGGCTAAATCCCGAGTTAGAAATAGAGGGTATCCTTCTTTCTATGTACGATGGCAGATTGCGACTAGCTAATCTTGTTGTGAGTGAAGTAAGGGAGATGTTCAAAGAAAAAGTGTATGACACTATCATCCATCGAAACTCCAAAATTGGTGAAGCACCTAATATTGGTCAACCCATTGTGATGTATGATGCTACCAGCAAAGGCACTATCAATTTTTTGAACTTAGCAAAAGAGTTTTTAACACGCAATAATGATAACATTTATTTCCAGCAAGAGGTGGTAACTGCCTAAATCGAAGTAAAAAAAGTGAAAAGTGGAAACTATATTCATAAAAAATCCACTTTTCATCTAATTTTGTGACACATGAAAATCTAAAGATATGGCGAAAAAAAATGACTTGAACGCATTAAAGATGGGCTTACGAAGAAATCAAGCGTGGCAGCAAGTATTAGGTGAACCCATACCAACAGAGGAAATAGAAAAAAAGCAAGTCATTAAAGAGCTATCTAACACCGTAGCAGACATTCCTATTGCTAATATTGAGGTGAACCCAGACCAGCCTAGAAAAGATTTCGACGAAGAAACAATTCAAGAATTGGCTGAATCCATCAAAACGTATGGCTTGATTCAACCGATTACGGTAAGGCACGACAAAAAAACAGAAAAATTTCAGATTATTTCTGGGGAACGCAGGTTTCGTGCATCCAAAATAGCAGGTCTTCAACAAATACCAGCTTATGTACGCATCGCCGACGATGCTGCTATGCTCGAAATGGCATTAGTGGAAAACATTCAACGCGAGGACTTGAATGCTATTGAAATTGCTACCACTTATGAAAGGTTAATTGAAGAATGCCGCTTGACCCACGATCAACTCTCAGAAAGAGTAGGAAAAAAACGCAGCACAGTTACCAACTACATGAATTTGCTTCATTTACCTCCTGTCATCAAAAAAGGGTTAAAAGAGCAACTCATTACGACTGGACATGCCAAAGCCATTAAAGGCATTGATAAAGCCGTCGTACAAGAAGGGCTTTACGAAAGAACGCTCCATGAAGAACTTTCTGTACGAGAAGTAGAAAAATTGGTGAAAGCCATTAAAGAAATTACAGATGATTCCTTAATGAGAGTATTGCATCAAAAGGTCAATGATTTGAGCATCAACTCTAAGGATTTGTTGACGCTGATTCACTCCCTAGAAAAAATACAGGATTCCCTACTTAAATATCAGCTATTCGAGCGTATTTTTGACTCGAATGATTCATTCTCTATCCAAGACCTTGAAGATATTTCTCGTTTTCTAACTACCATTGAAGATAAAGAACTAAAACAGTTACTTTACAAAGAAATCAAGGAAGAACGATCTTCTTTGATTGAGTTAGCAATTTTCGTAGATAAATATTTGACAAATAAAACGAAAGCCAATGAGAAAAAAGAAAATGACAAAGAAAGTTACACCAAGAAATTAAGTCTAGAATATGAAGCCCAAGAGCAATTCCTGAAAGCGTATTTTGAAGTACCTATTTCCTTGAAAGTAAAAGAAAATGGAGAGGGAATCATCACTATTCCATTCAAAGATGTTGATGTATTTAATGCTATTTTAGACAAAATAAAAGGGGAATAGCTCAACAAAACGTTAATATCAACTAGCGAATCAGAAAAATTACGCTCCACTCGTTTTCTTTTAGAGCTTGTTTAAAAATTTTCTTTAGGTAAAAATCAATAGTTTGTGGTTCTGACAATAAGAAGGCGAGTGAATTTAGCAGGGGCTAAATGACCAAGCCTTACTGAAGTCAGGTTTATAAAATACTGGTTTTTAGTAATTTAAAATTTAAACATGCGCTTAGCAAAGCAATAGAACTAAAATTTTTATGAAAACAAAAATTTCAATCACTAAAATAAGCATATTTATCTTATGCTCATCAATAGTTGGTGGTGTTTGCGGACAAACACTTCAAGATAGCACTATCCTATCGAAAGATGCGCAGCGAGATTTAAAAACGATTGGTTTGAATATCAATACTCCAGAAAATACTAAAGAGAAGTGGAGTCCTAAAAAAGTAGGCTTAGTTAGCTTGGCTATTCCGGGCGCAGGGCATATTTACAACAAACGAGGAGCATGGATAAAAGTGCCTATCACACTTGGTGTAATGGGGGGAGCTATTTATGCAATTGATTTCAATGGCAGGAATCTTAATTTACTGCAAGATGCTTATTGTCAAAAGCTATTTACCACTCCCGTAGGCAACCCTACCAGAAAAATCCCTTGTCCTGCTTTGTCTAATGTGTCCATTCAAAGGGCGGATATTTTTCAGTTTTTAGTTGAAAATCCAAGATATACCAGTGCCTCCTTAAGGACATTGCGCAATAATTATGATCGTCAATACCAACTATCTTGGGTGGGGCTAGTCGCTTCTCATTTACTGCTCAACGGGGTTTGGTCATTTGTGGATGCTCATTTAAACGATTTTGACATTAGCGATGATTTAAGCCTTAAAATATCGCCCCAAGTGAGTATTCCTAACTCACTTGAACCTGCTTCCGTTGGCGTAATAGTAGCCATTCAATTTTAAAATTTTTGTTGTCTGAAAGTTTTTATAATTTAGAGTAATATTTGGGGAGGACTTGGCATTTAGGTCATTAAGGAGGCACGGTTCAAGTATTGATTAAATGAACCTAGTCCATTCAACCCGATGTCACTTGCTAGTTCTTTCATTAATGAAAAATAAAAATAATGAACTTGAAAAACATTGCAACTAGTGCAATTCTGTTACTATTCATTGCACTGTCAAATACTTACGCTCAAAAAACAACTGTTTTTACAGAAGCCAATAGTGCATTTAAACAAGGGCTAGAGCTATTTGATAAAGGTATTTATGGTGCGGCACAAATACAATTTGAACGCACCATAGCACTATCCTTGCCTGAGAATGAAACACAATCACAAGCAATTTACAACAAAGCCAAACTTTATTTGGCACGCTGTGCTGTACGTCAAAATTTACCCGATGGGGAAAAGTTAATGCTTGATTTTGTGCGCGATGCTGCTCCTGACCCAGCCTCCAACGAAGCACTTATTGAACTTGCTAACTACTATTTCAATGCTAGAGATTATGAAAAAGCTATTCAATATTATGATTTAGTGCCTGTAAACGGATTATCTGCAAAAGATAAAAGTGAGGTACTATTCAGAACGGGCTATTCTTATTTTGCGCAGAAGCAATTCGCAAAAGCAAAAGGTAGCTTTGATCCCATTCGCAATTTACAAACCGAATATTATTATCCTACGAACTATTATTTGGGATTGATACACTTCTTTGATGGCAATTATGGCGCTGCCATCAGTAATTTTCAGATTGTAGAGCGTTCCAACGTTCGCAAATACACTACGGTAATACCTTACTATGTTACACAAATTTACTTTGCAGAAGGTAAATACAATGACGTTTTGGATTATGCTATCCCAAAACTTAATCAGGGTGGCATCAAGGATTTAAAAGAAATTTACCAACTGGTGGGACAAGCCTATTTTGAAAAACGCGAGTATAGAAACGCCCTACCCTACTTAGAATATTTCGCCGAGCGATCGAGCAAAATGCGGGAAGAAGAATTTTATCAACTTGGTTTTGTGTATATGGAAACCGACCAGCCAGCAAAAGCCATCAAATACTTTGAAGAACTTAATACAGTGGATAGTGAATTAGGACAAAATGCAGCTTATAATTTAGGAGGACTCTACCTAAAAGCTAAGAATTATAGCTCGGCTAGAAGTGCATTTGCCCGTGCATCGCGAATGACTTACAATGCACAAGTTCAAGAAAATGCTCTATTTAATTTTGCAAAACTTTCCTACGAATTGAAGTATGATACCGATGCCATTACTGCATTGCAACAGATAAAGCCGAGTTCTCGCTACTACATTGAGGCGCAGTCTTTAATGAGCAAAATTTTCTTAGATACTAGAGATTACGAAAGAGCTATTGCCATTATGAGAACCCTACCTAGTTTAACCCCCGAACTTAGAGAAACCTTACAAAAAGTGATTTACTACAGAGGGCTTCAACTCTACCAAACAGGCAGCCAAGACCAAGCCAAACAATATTTTAGCCAATCCTTAGAAACACCTATTCATCAACCAACCAAAGCATTAGCTACTTTTTGGTTGGGCGAAATTGCACACAAAGAGAAGAAGTATGCCGAGAGTACTCAGTTCTTAAATCAATTTTTGACAATGGCACGCCCTTTGAAAGGTTTACCCGACGAGGCATCTGTGCCAATGGCAAACTACATTCAAGGCTACAACTATTTAAAGCAAGAAAATTATGCTGGTGCGCTAGATTATTTTAAAAATGCAGTATCAGACATAAAACGCAACAGCCCATTTATTGCTAATCAAGAAGTAAAAGATAAGATACTTGGCGATGCGGTACTACGTGCAGGCGACTGCTTATTCAAGCGCAACCAGTATCCACAAGCGATTCAATATTACGATGAAGCTATTGATAGAAAATATGCAGGGTTTGTTTATGCCCTTTACCAAAAAGCCATTATAGAAGGCTTGAGAAACAACACTACCGCTAAAATATTAGCTTTAGAGCGCATTGTGGACAATTATCCTCGTTCGCCTTATGCGGACGATGCTTTGTTACAACTAGGGATTACTTATCAAGAAATTGGAAAATTGGCAGATGCTGCAAAGCCTTTACAACGTTTAGTTCGCGAATATAAAGATAAGTCGAATTTAGTCAACCCTGCATTAATTCAGTTAGGATTGATTTCTTATAATCAAGGTCAAAAAGAAACCGCCATCAATTATTACAAGCAAATTTTTGGTAACAATCCAGAAGCTAACGAAGCGCAAACTGCGTTAAAAGCACTAGAGGAAATTTATGTGAATGATTTAGGAAATGCCGATGCTTATTTTTCTTTTCTAAAAACCATTCCAGGATATGACATCACAACTATTGGTCGAGATTCTATCAATTTCAGAGCGGCAGAGGCACAATTTGAAAATGGAAATTACAGAAGAGCTATCGAAAATTATAGCAACTACATTGCTAACTTCCCTAATGGCAGAAGCATTATCTTAGCTTATTTCCGTCGTGGTGATTCGCACAGTGCATTAAAATTATATACCAATGCCTTAGCCGATTATGAATGGGTAGTAAAAAAAGGAACAAGTGCTTATTACAAAAGGGCACTAGAAAAAGCAGCTATTATCGCTTATAACCATGAACAGGACTTTAAAAAGTCATATGATTTTTACGCCAAGTTAGAACAGGTGGCAGACAATAGCAATTTGCAATTAGAAGCCCAACTAGGTGCTTTACGTAGTGCTTATCGCGCCAACATGACCAATGAAGTGTACAGCCTTGCCAAAAAAGTAGCCGAAAATTCACTAGCGACACAAGAGCAAGCGGCACTAGCCAACTTCTATTTCGGGAAAATATCATACGACAGAAAGAATTATGATGATGCGTTAAAATCCTTTCAACAAGTTATTGCCAAAAGCGATACGGAGCAATCTGCCGAAGCACGTTATTTAATTGCTTATATTTACTATTTGCGAAGAGATTTAGAAAAAGCACAAGAAATTGCCATTAACTCAAATCGAGAAAGTTCTCGATACCCTTATTGGGTCGCAAAAAGTATTATTTTGCTATCCGATATTTTAGCAGAAAAAGGAGATTTGTTCAATTCTCGTGCGGCTTTAGAAGCATTGCTCGAAAACTATAAAGGCGATGAAGAAGTAATCCAAATTGCCAAAGATAAATTGGCGCAGCTCAACCGCCGTATCCAAGCCGATAGTCGGATTGACCGCTCTACGGATAATTTTTTGGATTCAGGAGGGAACAAGTAAATTTGATAAAGTCTTTGATTCCTTTAATGAGGGTTTCATTTGAAGTGAAGCCCTCATTAATAGCTCAAGTAAATACTATCTTTACGACTTTATCCTACTGGATTCATCTTCTAATCCTGTGTTTCTGCGTTGGCTTTTCACTTTATTGTTTCCAATCAAATAGTTAAAGTTAAGGGCTACTCGTCGGCTATCCCAACCGCCATTTGCAACCATATACAAATCGCCAAATCGGCTTACACCTCGCCATACTTGAGTTTTAAAAATGTCGTTGATATTCAATTTGATATTGCCTTTTCCTTTCAACACTTTTTTAGCAATACCTGCATTGAGCTGCCACATTTCTTCCATTTTGAATGCCCCTTCCCAGATGGAAGGCGAGGAATAAAATCCAGAAATTTCAACAGTAAAATCTTTAGGCAGCGTAAAAGTTTGCTGCATGTAAGCATTGAAAGAGGTAACGTTAAGTGCTATTGTTTTACCCTCTCCAAAATCAGCACGATTGCGTTGATGGAACGCCGTCAAACTGGTGTAAGTGGACCACCATTCTTTGATAGGAACAGCGCCACTTACATTTAGGCTATAATTGAAGCGGTCTGCAATATTTTGATAAGTAATAAAGGCACTGGTTTCCGTTTCAGCATCGGTCAAGCGTCCAATCAAATCTGTGGTATGGTCAAAACTCAAAGTTGTATTAATCGCATAGTTAAAAGTGTGCGTCAGTTGAAATTTATTCGTGTACTCAGGCTGTAAAAAAGGATTCCCTTTTTCAAAAGTCAATTCATCCAAACGCTGACGAAAAGGATTTAAGTCTTGATAACTCGGACGATTAATCCTACGGCTATAATTAAAAACAAGGCTATTTTTATCATTCACCTGATACGTTACGCCTGCCGATGGAAATAGATTGAGGTAATTGCGTTTCACATTATCATCTTCCGTAGTAGCAAAACTGGTCAAGTTACCTTCCGAGTTGGTTTGCTCTAATCGCACACCCGCTTGAAAGTTGAACTTTCCTGATTGCTGGGCATAATTAGCATAAAGCGCATTTACGTTTTCAGTGTAAGCAAATTGGTTGGTAGCATCTCGATTTAAAATATTTTGATTATTTAGTACCAGTAATCGAGTTAGAAATTAAATTTGTGTTTGACTCTCTTTGTCGCAAGTCATATTCTTGAACATGACCATTCAAACGGGTTCTCGACATAGCACCGAATATCCTATTTTTGTGGACATTGATAAAAGAAGAGATACTTCTAATTTAGGCAGTATTCGCCATATTGAATTTTCTAATCTCCAAATAGAAACTAGAGGCAAATGCTTAATTGCAGGTCAGCAAAAAGCACCTATCGAAAATTTGGTGTTTAACAATATTACTCTAATTGCAGCTCAAGTACCTGCTGCAGATTTAAGCGAGGCAAAAAAGCCAAGAGGAAATAAAACACTAGAATATTATACTGATTTACAAGACTTTGCAAAAGTAAATGCTTGGTTTACTTTTGGGAACATTAAAAATTTGCATGTGCAACGTATAATTGTTAGAGACGCTAATCAGCAAAGGGCTAACTTTTCACTAGAAAATGTTAGTCTATCAGAATAATAAACTATGTAATTAGTACATTTTGTAACAAAAAATAAATCATGCTTTCAAGAAAAAATTTTCTGAGGACACTAGCAGCTAGCGTACCCGCAATAGGTATTTTTCCTCATCTTCAAGCACAAAACGCTACCTTGACGATTCCTCATAATGATATAGTGAAAATCACTGATGTTAAATGCTATGTAATGCGCAAAGCGCTGTTTGTCAAGATAGAAACAGATGCAGGCGTAAGTGGTTGGGGTGAAGGAGATCATGATTATTCTGACATTATTGCTGAAGTAGTGAATAAAATCTGTAAACCGCTTGTGATTGGGCAAGACCCTTTTCAGCATGAATATTTATGGAATCAAATGTATTTTTTAGGTATTGAAGCAGGCAATTCTGGATTATTGCCTGGTGCTATTGCTGGCGTGGACAATGCACTCTGGGATTTAAAAGGTAAATTACTAGGCAAGCCAGTGCATCAAATTCTTGGAGGTAACAATGTAGAAAAGATAAAAGTATATGGCTCATTCCCTAGAGGTGAGGGCAAAAATCGTAAAACATCAGATCAAATGGCAGCAGTAGCAGCTAGTTTTGCGGAACTAGGCTATACAACGGTAAAACCCAGAATGCAAATCCGCGAACATAATCTTGATCCTTTGAACGACGATACTTTTGAAATCGTCAAAGCGGTACGCAAAGCAGTAGGCGATGACATTCAGATTTTCGTAGATTTTAATAATGGTTATTCTTCTGCTCGGGCAATTATGATGGCAAATAAATTATATGAACATTTGAATATTGCAGCAGTGGAAGAACCTGTTTCTCACCAAAATTACGAGGAACTTCGCAAGGTAGTGGATGCCGTACAAATACCAGTATTAGCAGGTGAACACGAGTACAACAAATGGCAATTCCGCGATTTAATTGTAACAGGTGGAGCAGATATATTGAACACCGATGTTATTAAATGTGGTGGTATTTCAGAATGCAAAAAAGTAGCTATATTAGCAGAATGCTTCAACCGAAAAGTAATGGTGCATAATGCACGCCCCACTTTAGCCACAGCAGCTAGTCTGCAGCTTGTAGCGACGCTCAACAACGCAGAGCGCGTACAAGAGTATGCTGGCAAACGCGAAGAATTAGAACTTTCACATCTTTTCGATAACTATTTCGAGGTAAAAGATGGGTACGTTTATTTGCCTACTTTGCCAGGCTTAGGCTTGATAGTCAATGAAAAAGAAATGGAGAAATCTAAATTGAACTAAGTAGTTTTATCTTAACACATTAGGAACTTAGGACATGAATAGCATTGTAGGAATAGAAGTTATCCTAATTCATCAACGCAATTCATGCCATCTTAAATCTCAAAAATATACCACTTTCAACTTTTTTTCGTCCTGCATGAATCGTAAAATAATGCGTTTCACTTCTGGATTGCTCTCAAAATGCGGTCGAATGGCTGCACGGATTTGCTCGGGATGACTAACCCCATCTGATTCATCTAGGTAAGTAAATCCACAGTATTCCCCATTTTCTACCAAAACCACTGATTTTTCAGCAGCCGTACGCCCTTGATCCAAAATCACAAAATCGCGGTCAAACATATTAGAAAGGTAGTTTTGAGCAGCAATCGCTCGCTCATTGTAGGTATTTACATCTTCCAGTTGCCCACAAGCACCATGACACTGCTTCAAATGATAATGAAAACAAACTTTACTGTTAAAATTACTATCCAACTGGCAAAGTTTAGGGCAAAGCTCAAATTGAGCTACTGCTCTTTGCAAATGGGCTTTGGCATTGGCTACTTTAGGGTATTCTGATACAATTTGGATTTTCTTTTGCTCGCGAGTGCTTGTTTTTATGACTTCAAATGAAAGATAACCCTCTTCATTTTCAAAACAATGAATGGCATACGGGAAATTCCGAACGCGCTGCGCTCGATTGATGTAAGGACGATGTAACTTAATTTCATGCGATTCATAAAGCAAAGCAATTAACTCGCTGCCTGTGATTTCGTAGCTAATATCATGCACACAACTTTGCAGTTTGCGCGCTTTTTCAGAAATATCCGCAAAATGCTCTGCTACGCGCTTTCTAATATTGATACTTTTTCCAACATAAGCCAATCTGCCTTGCTCATCGTGAAAATAATACACTCCACAGGCTTCAGGCAGTTCATGCAACTGCTCTATCGTGATATTGGCAGGCAATAAGGATTCTCTAATGCCTAAATTAATCAAGTCCTTAGCTTGGGATTGCCCTGTTTCTTTCGCTAAAATGCGTCCAAGCACTTCCACCGTTGCTAAAGCATCTCCCATAGCACGATGTCGCTGGTGCACTTGAATATTGAACTCGCGAATTAAATTATCTAATCCATAAGACCTAAATCCTACAAAAGCCTGACGGCTCAAACGCACCGTACAAAGCTGTTTTCGAGTAAAAGTAAATCCCAAACGCTTAAATTCTTCTCGCAAAAACTCGTAATCGAAACGCACATTATGCGCGACAAAAATAGCACCTTCTGTTTTCTCAATGATGGTTTTAGCTACTTCGTAGAACTTTGGCGCATTGCGCACCATTTCTTGCGTAATACCAGTCAACTGCGTAATACCATAAGGAATATAGCATTCTGGATTGATGAGGCTTTCCCAACGGTCAATTATTTTGTTACCATCATATAAAATGATGGCAATTTCTGTAATTTTATCTCTGGAAGCTTTTCCACCCGTTGTTTCTATGTCCACCACAGCATAGCGACTATCCATCATGTTTCGTTTAATTACTTTACTACACACAAATAAAACAAAATGGTTCTACATTTAAAAATTTTTGTTCTTGGTTTTTCACTATTGGTAACAAATTGTAAACCAAGTAAATCCGTTGTGTCTATAAGCTCAGAAGACACCATACCTAGCATCCAACCCATAAAAGTTGGTGCAGCACAACTAGAATTGTATTTACCTCAACTCAAAGATAAAACAATTGCCCTAGTGGTGAACCAAACCTCAACTATTGGTAATCAACATCTTGTGGATTCTTTATTAACACATGGAATCAACATTAAAACCATTTTTGCCCCCGAACATGGCTTTAGAGAAATGGCAGATGCAGGCGCAAAAATCACTGATGCCAAAGACCCAAAAACTCAACTGCCTATCGTTTCTTTATACGGCACAAAGCGCAAACCTACGCCAGCAGATTTAAAAGATATTGACCTCATTATTTTTGACATCCAAGATGTGGGTGCAAGATTTTACACCTATATTTCCTCCATGCACTACGTCATGGAAGCATGCGCCGAAAATAACGTAGATTTTATGGTGTTGGACCGTCCTAACCCCAATGGTCATTATGTGGACGGACCTATTTTAGATACTGCTTTTCGTTCTTTTGTAGGTATGCACCCCATACCCGTAGTACATGGTATGACCGTTGGCGAATATGCTAAAATGATAAACGGCGAAAGCTGGCTTAAAAAAGGTGTTCAATGCAATTTGGAAGTTATTCCTTGCGAAAATTACACGCATCAAACTTTTTACGAAGTCCCTATCAAACCCTCCCCCAACTTACCTAATGCTCGTGCCATTTATCTGTATCCCTCGCTTTGTTTTTTTGAGGGAACAGTAGTGAACGAAGGTAGGGGCACTAATAAGCAGTTCCAAGTATATGGCGACCCAAAAAGCACTATCGGCGACTATGAATATATTCCAGTGGCTATGCCAGGCGCCCAATCACCAAAGCACCAAAATAAACTTTGCAGAGGCTTCGATTTATCCAATATTCCTTTGGATTCTTTACAAGCACAAAAGCAACTTAATTTGAATTACTTGATAACATTTTATATGGCATATCCCGAACCTGACCAATTTTTTAATAACTTCTTTGATAAGCTCGCTGGCAATGCCATTTTAAGAAAACAAATCATAGCAGGCAATAGCGAAGCCGAAATAAGGGCTACTTGGCAAGAAGGATTAACCAACTTCAAGAAAATCAGAGCAAAGTATTTAATCTACCCATAGAAAATCAATAAGTTTTATTTCGGAATATTATGCCAAATAAAACATATATATCAAAACTATTTATTAATTCAATAAATTTATTTAAAATTTTTATTCATTTTGTAGGTAAAGAATAAAACTCATATTACATTAGCATAGAATATCGTGTGAAACAAGTTTTTAACCAAATAATGTAATTTATGAGTCATACAAAACAAAAAACACTCTTACGCTCATTGATGCTATTAGGTTTTGGGATAATCTTTCAATTCTCATTAGCAGCACAAACGATTAGTGGAACGATTACAGACAACACAAACGAGCCACTTATTGGAGCAAGTGTGTTGGTAAAAGGCACCTCTACAGGTACTGTTACAGATTTTAACGGCAAATACTCCCTAGATGTAGAAGGTGGAACAGCGATAGTAGTAAGCTATACAGGCTACTTATCGCAAGAAGTTTCCATAGGTGCAAGTTCCACCATAAATATTGTGATGCAAACTGATGCTGCCCTACTATCTGAGGTGGTCGTTACTGGTTATGGTAGCCAGCGAAAAGAAAACCTAACAGGTGCAGTAGGAGTAGTTACTGCCAAGGCATTGGAAGCAAGACCTATCACAAATGCTACACAGAGCTTGCAAGGGCAGGTGAGTGGAGTTTGGGTAAATCAAGTTTCTGGTGAACCAGGAGAAGATGCGGCGGATATACGCATTCGAGGCATTGGAACGCTCAACGACGCTAATCCTTTAATTTTGGTGGATGGCATTGAAGCACCTTTTGGTAATATTGACCCAAATGACATTGAGTCTATTACCGTACTTAAAGATGCAGCATCGGCAGCTATTTATGGTTCACGAGCAGCCAATGGTGTTGTCCTCATTACCACCAAACGCGGTACGCGTAATAGCAAACCCACGTTCAACTATACAGGCTATGCAGGTACTACTCAATCTGCTGTTATACCTGATTATGTTTGGAATTCAGAGCAGTTTATGCGCCTTAGAAACGAGGCAGACATCAACTCTGGAAGACCACCACTCTACCCCGATGATGTTATTGCTCAATATCGAAATGGACCAAACACGAACTGGTTTGAAGAGGTATTCCGCAATGCAGCTATTCAGCAGCATAATCTTTCTGTGAGTGGCGGTAGTGATAAGACCAACTTTAATATTTCGTTGGGCTATTTTAATCAGGAAGGTATTATTGAATTTACAAAAGGAACGGAGCGTTACAACATGCGTCTGAACATGGATACTGAAATCACCAAGCGATTCACAATAGGTGCGGGTATGTACATTAGCCGTCAAGTATCCGATTTGGACAACATTGGTCAAGATGGAGGGGTGTTGGCAAGAGCTACTCGCTTAGGTCCTAACTTTCCTGCTTTCGATAGCCAAGGTAGATTGGCAGACCGCGACCGTACTTTGGATGCGATTGAACTTTCCACACCTAACATTTTAGCAGAAGTGCAAGCCTTGAATAGAGTGCTAAACGATAATCGTTTTCTAGGTAATATATATGGTGAGTATGAAGTAGTAGATGGTTTAAAAATTAGAGGAACTTTTGCCGCCAACTATCAGATAGATGACGATAGATATTTCAATCGTCGCTTTGAAACATTTGACTGGCGCACTGGCGAACTAGGATTAGTCTGGTTAGAAAATCGTCGCTTTGAAAATCAATTTCTAGAGAGGCTAAATCTAACTTCTTGGATACAAGCTACTTACGAAAAAAATATTGGACAACATAGCTTCAAAGTATTAGGCGGAGCAAATCAAGAAAGTTTTAGAGCGAATTTTTTTAATGCTTCTCGGTTAGAAATTCCTAGTAATTCCCTCCCCGCACTAAGTACAGGTAATCCTGAAACAGCTACCAATTCAGGTGGTGCGCAAGAATGGGCTTTACGTTCTTTCTTTGGACGAGTAAATTACACCTTTAATGACAAATACCTGTTTGAGTTCAACATGCGTAGAGATGGCTCTTCTCGATTTGGAGCTAACAATCGTTGGGCAACTTTTCCTTCTTTCTCAGCAGGTTGGATATTGAGCAGAGAGGATTTTCTTGCCAATTCAAAAATAATTGACTTTCTGAAATTGAGGGTTTCATGGGGACAATTAGGAAATCAGAACATCGGTAACTATCCCTTTGCAGCGACTATTTCTTTTGCTCCTGCTTACAATTTTGGCGGTACTATTGTCGGTGCAGCGGCACAAACGACTTTGGGCAATCCAGATATTCGATGGGAAACTACTACCCAAACAGATATTGGATTGAACATTGCTGTATTTAAGAAAATCAGTATCGAAGCAGATTATTTCATCAGAAATGCAAAAGACATTCTTTTTGATCAAAATAATCCAGGCGTTACAGGTGTGCGTGCTCCAACAACACTCAATATTGCACAAGTTGAAAACAGAGGTTGGGAACTTTCTACTAACTACTATGATAAAATTGGAAAACTTAATTTTTCCATCGGTGCTAATGTAACAAAGGTAGAAAGTAAGGTGCTGCAAATTGACCCTTCAGTATCTGGCGACGCTGACCGCGTTATTGATGGGGCTTTCGTCACACAACGCGGTGCGCCCATCAACGCGCTTTATGGATTAGAAGCTATCAGCATTTTTCAAAATCAAGCAGAAATTGATGCAGCGCCTAACCAATCCGCATTCGGTACGCCAACACCTGGTGACTTACGCTACCGAGACATTAATGGTGATGGTGTGATAACAATTGACGATAGAACAATTTTAGGTAAAGACAACCCAAGTTGGATTTATGGCATTAATGCAAACTTCAACATCAAAGGTTTCGATTTAGGGGTTATTATTCAAGGGGTTGGCGATGCACAAACCTTTGAAACCGCTCGTTTCTATGCACCCTTTGCCAATAGTGGCGGTGTATCTACCATTTGGAATGATCGTTGGACACCAGATAATCCAAATGCTTCGCTGCCTAAAATCAGAATTGCACAAGGTGGTGTGAACAACAACGTGAATCATTCTTGGTGGATGACAGAAAGAGGTTATCTACGTTTGAAAAACCTGCAAATAGGTTATACCATTCCAGCGTCTGTATTGAAAGATAACTTCTTACAAAGTGTTCGCTTCTTTGCAAATGGTACAAATTTATTGACCTTTACCAAGTTTATTGGTTTTGACCCAGAAACGGTTAGACAGCGTAATACTAATGGAACAGAGACCTATCCACAGCTAAAAATGTTCACGGCTGGTGTAAATGTTCGATTCTAAAATAGCGTAAGGCAAAAAGATGCAACAAACAAATTCATCTTTTGCGTTAAGATGACAATAGTAAATAACAATAATAAACAAAATAGCATAATTTTGTATTAAAATTAAATAAAAAAGTTATGAAACATATTAATAAAGCGTTTGCATTCTTGATAATTTTTCTATTAGGAACTACTGCTTGTAACAAAGATTTTTTAGAAAGAAATCCTATTGATCAAGGTAGCGTCTCTGGTTTCTTTGAAACACAGGAAGATGTTATCAGAGCCGTAAATGGTATTTATGATGTATTTCAAGGTAGCATTTGGGGGGGCGCATTCTATTGGATGCAGCACAACTTTGATATTATGACGGATAATGGCGTGGGCTGTTGCCCATGGGAACAGCAATATACAACTATTGCGAAGGGAGAACATAACTCTACAACAGGTGGTATCATTAACTTGAAATGGGATTTCGGATACGAAGGTATTTTCCGTGCCAATTCTGTGCTAGAAAACATCGAAAAGGTAAAACTAGATGCCAATACGCAAAAGTTAATCGTTGCAGAGGTTCGTTTCTTGAGAGGGTTATTTTATCAAGAAATGACTAATTTATACGGTGATTTACCACTCATTTTAAAAGTGATTGACAGAAAAGAAGCCTTGACTGTAAAAAGAGACCCTAAACAGCAGGTATTGGCTGCTATTTATGCTGATTTAGATTTTGCCGAAGCTAATCTTGGATTAACACCTTTCAGAGGGGATATTGGTCGCCCTACTAAGCAAGCAGCTATTGCTGTGAAAGCAAGATTAAAACTATACAATAAAGATTATCAAGGTGCAGCAGCAGAGGCTAAAAAAATTATGGATTTAGCAGCAGCTAATCCAAGTTTAATTGGCTTAGTAGAGAACTATGTAGATGTATTTAGTCCAACGAACGAAAACAATAAAGAAGTCTTATTTGATATTCAATATAAAGGTGGAACGCAAGGTGAAGGTAACTTTGTACAGGTAGCACTTGCTCCTGGACCTGAAGGCACGCCAGGCAACGGATGGGGTTCTATTACTCCTACTGACCAACTAGCAAATTCTTTTTACATGAGAGATGGTCTGCCAAGCAGTCAGTCGCCTTTGTTTGATGCAAACAATCCTTATGCCAATAGAGACCCTCGCTTATTGGGCAACCTTTTTGTACCTGGTCTTTCTACTTGGAGAGGTGAGACATACAAAGCCAGTTTGTCAGGATTTTCCCCATTTTTTGCAGTCAGAAAGTGGGTTGACCCAAATGCATTGATTGGTGAAAATGGTTGTTCTTGCAATGAGACCAACTTTATCTTATATCGCTACGCAGATATTTTGATGATTTTTGCGGAAGCTACAAACGAATTAAGCGGTCCAACAGCAGCAGTTTATGATGCGGTTAATCAGATTCGCAAAAGAGCAGGTATGCCAGATTTTCCTGCTGGCTTAACTAAAGACCAAATGCGAGAGGAAATCAAGCATGAGCGTCATGTTGAATTTCCTTGGGAAGGAACACGTTATTTTGACTTAATTCGTTGGGGCGATGCGGAAAAGGTAATTCCAAATGTTACTTTATTCGGTCAATCCTTAGATGCTAGAGTTTTTCAAGCACCTAAGCATAATCTTTTCCCTATTCCACAAAAAGAAATTGACCTGAATTCAAATTTAACGCAGAATCCTGGTTATTAAGAACTAAAGGGACTATAAAGAAAGTATTGTTTAGAAAATAAAGATCGAGTTATTTTTGAACTCGATCTTTATTCTTATTCAACCGATTGGCACATGAAATTGAAAAATAAATCTAATCTATTTATCATTCTTGCGTTTGCGCTATCAATATCTAACTGTACATCAGTAGAAGAATCCAATATATCAAAAGAGGAAACTTATGGCACATTGGATGAGGCACTAGAAGCCAAATTAAAGCAAGCGTCACAAGGTAATGGCTTGTCGTTTTTCACTATGCCGAGTGAAACCGACTATGCAAGTATCCCGCAAGACCCTAATAATAAAATCTCTAAAGAAAAAGTAACCCTTGGGCAGTTATTGTTCCATGAATCAGCTATCGGTATAAATCCAAGAAAATTAGCGCAAGCAGGAACTTACTCTTGCGCATCATGTCATCATGCAGCGGCTGGCTTCCAAGCAGGTATTCGTCAAGGTGTGGGAGAAGGAGGATTGGGTTTTGGAAAGGCAGGCGAAAATAGAAAAATTATTTCTGACTACGGTTTTGATTTCCTAGACATCCAACCAATTAGAACCCCAACCGTATTAAACACAGCTTGGCAGGAAGTGATGTTATGGAATGGTCAACTAGGTAATACACCTATCAATAAAGGTACAGAAGCCAAATGGGCATTGCGAAGCCCAAAAGCTCTTAACTTTTTGGGATTTCAAGGTCTGGAAATCCAAGCTATGGCAGGTTTAATCATACACCGACAAAGAGTGAATGCACAGCTAGTAGAAAAATACCCTGAATACAAAGCACTTTTCGATAAAGCCTTCCCTGATTATCCAGAAAATCGCCGCTACACAGATACCATTGCTGGACTGGCGATTGCCGCTTATGAGCGCACCATGATAACCAACCAAGCGCCATTCCAAAAATGGCTGCAAGGCGATAAAGACGCGTTAACAGAGAAAGAAAAAAAGGGAGCTATTCTATTTTTTGACAAAGCAGCTTGCGTAAATTGCCATACAGGACCCGCATTGAGTAGCAATCAATTTCATGCACTAGGCATGAAAGACCTTATCGGAGAAGGCGTAACGAACACCGTTGGACAAGACTTCTTCACTTCGGCAGAAGGGCGTGGTGGTTTTACTGGTAAAGCGGAAGAACTTTATCAATTCAAAGTACCCACACTTTACAACCTAGCCGATGTTTCTTTTTACGGACATGGAGGCAGTTTCAGAACAATTCGCAGTGTGGTAGAGTACAAAAACCTAGCGCAAGCAGAAAACGAAATAGTTCCTAAAGCTCAACTCTCCAAACAATTTAAACCACTTAATTTAAGCCAAGAAGAAATTGACCAAATCACTGCTTTTTTAGAGCGAGGGCTTCGCGACCCAAATCTATTAAGGTACGTACCTAATCGTTTACCTTCGGGAAATTGTTTTCCCAACAATGATGATATTTCAAAAGCCGATTTAGGCTGTCAGTAAAAAAACAGAAATCATGAAACGGAAATCACTGTTGTTTTTTGCTTTGTTTATGGGAGGATTAACTTTGCAAGCGCAAGAAAAAAAATTTGTTGAAGTATCCGCAGCAGCAGGCATCAATCATGCCTTTAAAATAGATTTAGCCACTTTTGGCGGCGGTGCTTGTGTGATAGATTTCGATAATGATGGCTTTGAAGACCTCTATGTGACAGGTGGAGTAAATCCCGATGTGCTTTATCGAAATAATGGCGATGGCACGTTTACAGACATTCATAAAACGGCTGGCTTTGAGCGTACTTACATGACCTATACACAAGGTGTAACTGCAGCCGATGTAAATAGAGATGGTTACAAAGACTTACTCATTACCACAATGAACTTTTTGGATAATCGTCGAACCATTTCACCTAATTTGCTTTACCTCAACAATGGCGACGGTACGTTCAAAGAAGTAACTCAAGCGTGGGGTCTGGAAAATTATCGTGTAAATAGCATGAGTGCTACTTTTGGCGACATCAATGCAGATGGTTATCCCGATTTGTATGTGAGCAATTATTTTAGCAATTCCACCACAGGCATCTCCATTTATAACGAACAAACCATTACCAATTCCTTTCAGCCTTCCATTGATTTTCTATTTATCAATGTAGGTGGGCAAAAGTTTGTGGATGCACGCACTTTTTATGGCTTGGATTATGTTGGTTTTGGGTTTCAAGGCGTATTCACCGATTATGACAACGACGGAGATTTGGACTTATATGTAATTAACGATTTTGGATTTAAAAGTACCACAAATCTAATGTTCCGAAATGAATACCCTAAAAGGAAATTCACCAACCGCACCTTACAACTAGCCTTAAATTATGGAATGAACGCCATGGGTATTGCGCCAGCAGATTACAACTTCGATGGTTACATGGATTATTTTGTCACGAATTTGGGAACTAGCCTCTTTTCTGTCAACCAGCAAGCACAAGGCAAAGCATTTGTGGACAGAACCGTTCAAACAGGGCTTGCTATTCCCACTATTTACGATTCACTTTACGTAGGACCGCCTGTGAGTTGGGGGGCTAATTTTTTCGATTACGACCATGATATGGACATGGATTTGTTCGTTTGTAATGGCGCACTCAATCCAACCATTCGCCCTAATCCTAATTTCTTCTTTGAATTTACAGACGGACGTTTTGAAGAAGTAGCAAAAAAAATGGATTTATTCGATTACAGGATTGGCAGAGGTTCTGTTGTTTTTGATTACGACAACGACGGAGATTTAGACCTATTTGTAGTAAATCAAATTCCAAGAGACCCTACTCCTCAGTTACTTCCTGCTCGTTGTTTACTTTATCGAAACGATGCTGCGAAAGGCAACTGGTTAAAAGTTGAACTGCAAGGTGTGCAAGCAGATAAAAACGGAATTGGTTCAAAAGTAGAAATTCGAGTGAATGGGAAACTACTTATTCGTGAAATAGACGGCGGTTCAAGCCATATTTCGCAGAACAGCACTATTGCTCACTTTGGCTTGAGTGATGCTAAAGAAGTAGAATCTATAACGGTAAAATGGGTAGGTGGAAAACAACAAACCATTTCTAAAATAGCAGCTAATCAACACATTATTATCAAGGAAAATATGGATGATGCGGAAAGTACCACTTCAAAGCAAAATCAATTTACTGTTTCTCCAACAGTTTTCACCGATAACGTATTTCTTACTTATGACCTTGAAAAAGAATCGCCTATACAAATCAATATTTTGGATAGTCAAGGTAGATTAGTAGAACGGTTAGCCAACATCAAAAATCCTACCTCAACAGGCGTTTGGCAATGGGAAGTGAATAAAAATTTAGCACCTGGAATGTATATTTTTCAAATACAAACAGCACAAGGCGTCATGGCAAACAAAGCAATTAAATTATGAAGTAAAAGTAGGTTAGCATGAGATGTCTTTTGGGAATAATCCTATGGATAATAACAGATATTGCTGCTGCACAAAACTTAATCCCCGATGCTGGATTTGAAGTTTTGCGCATTAGCAACTGCGAAAATCCAGTAAAAGCATTCGATAACTTACAGCATTGGTATGCTTTAGACGCTACACCTGACTTGTTTCAGTCAAATTGTAACTTAGATGAATCGGGTTCCGTATTTTATAAAAGTTCCTTAAAACCTTATAAAGGCAATAACTTTGCAGGCATTTCCAGCCGATGGAACTCTAATGCTACTTATGTTTCTGAAGGTATAGCAACAAAATTAATCGAACCATTGCAAGCAGGGCAAACCTACTATTTTCAAATGGCAATACGCAACCGAGGGGGCTATCAAGGGTTTGACCAATCTATCTCGCGATGTAATTTAGAACCCAATCAACACATTGATATTTACGTTGCAAAAGATAGCATTACCATCAATAATAATTTTGCCAACGGCACCGCTTCTACTACTGCCCGCTTGGTAGCTGTACTTAACTCCGTAGCAATCACATCTACCATTCCTTCAGAAGAATGGACAATCATCACTACTTGTTTTGAGGCATTAGGCGGAGAAACACACTTAGGCATCGTCATGCCATTAGGTACGTTCGGCGAATTGCCACCATGCGCTGCTTCTGCTAGTAGTGGAGTTTTTAGGTCATTTTACTATAACTTAGACGAAGTGAAACTTTCTGCTACACCCAACATTATTTCAAAAGAAGTAGAATGGTGTGAAAATGAATCCCTGAACATCAACCTTTTAGCATTACTAGATACTACGTTATTTAAAACCGCTAACTTTATTTGGCAGGATGGTGTAAATGCACAACAGCGCACATTGCAAAAAGCAGGCATTTACAACATTGAAGCTATTTTGGATTGTGGCATTATTCCTATTTCAATTCAAGCTATCAGTAAACGATGTTTGCCTAATATTTATGTGCCAACTATTTTTTCTCCCAACGAAGATGGCATCAACGACAACTTCTCCCCATTTATTGACACAAATCAGACGATAATCAACTATCAATTTAGGGTGTTTAATCGTTGGGGTAGTATAGTTTTTAAAAGTGATGAACTTGCAAAAGGCTGGAACGGTACGCTCAAAACCAAGACATTGGATGCTGGTACTTATTTTTGGCATTTACAATTTGAAATAGCGACAAATAATGGCAATCAAATCATTCAACAACATGGAGATGTCCTACTTATCCAGTAACTTAGCTCTCTAATTATTCAACAAAACGAAAATACGCAACACATGAAGCAATTCTTATTCTTGCTTTTATTCAGCTTTGCACTCATCTTTAGCTGTAACACCATCAAAGATGGCAGCACAAACAATGCAGGCATCAAGCAACTTACACCAGAAAGAGCGGTTGAAATCGCACAAAAAATTGAAAGTGAGGTAAAACCTCAACTAGCAGAAGGCATTGAATTAAAACTTTGGGCTTCTGATTCACTCATTATTAATCCAATTGCCATTTCTATTGACCATCAAGGTAGAGCTTACGTGTCCAGCACACAAAGGCGCAACAATGCAGAATTTGACATTCGCGGTCATAGAGACTGGATGACAGAGTCCATATCTTTCCAAACGGTCGAAGATAGACGGGCATTTACCAAAAGACATTTTGATGCTTCAAATAGCGAAAAAAATAATTGGTTGCCCGACTTGAATGAAGATGGCATAACAGATTGGCATGACTTGTTAGTAGAAGACGAACGCATCATCCGTTTGGAAGATAAATCAGGCGATGGCGTAGCAGACTTTGCACAAGAGTACGCAAGCGGTTTCAATACAGAAATTAGTGATGTAATGAACGGCTTACTTGCTTTCGAGGACGAAGTTTTTGCTGGTATCGCTCCTGATCTTTGGCGATTAAAAGATACAAACGGCGATGGCAAAGCAGATAAACGCGAATCTATTTCTCATGGATATGGGGTGCATATTGGATTTGGTGGTCATGGAATGTCTGGGCTAACGGTTGGACCAGATGGTAAAATTTGGTGGAGCATCGGCGACATCGGCGCAAATATTACGGACAAAGATGGCAAGCAATGGAAATATCCTAATCAAGGCATCATTTGTAGAGCCAATCCAGATGGTAGTGATTTTGAAGTTTATGCAAATGGCGTAAGGAATACCCATGAGTTTGTATTTGATGAATACGGCAACTTAATTACAGTGGACAACGACGGCGACCATCCAGGCGAAAAAGAGCGATTGGTGTACCTCGTCAATGGCTCGGATAGCGGCTGGCGCATCAACTGGCAATTTGGCAAATACACTGACCCTAACAACAATGCTTACAAAGTTTGGATGGACGAAAAACTCTATCAACCTCGATTTGAAGGACAAGCTGCTTATATTCTGCCACCAATAAAAAGCTATCACAACGGACCTGCCGGAATGAAATATAACCCAGGCACAGCACTTGGTGAAAAATGGAAAAACAAATTCTTTTTTGCAGAATTTGTTGGAAATCCAGCCCGTTCTAAACTTTGGGCTTTCCAACTCCAACCTAAAGGCGCAGGTTTTGATTTTGCAAACGATGAAGTCGTAGTGAGCGGTATTTTGCCTGTCGGTATTGATTTCGGGCCAGACGGGGCTTTGTATATGGTGGACTGGGTGGATGGTTGGAACATCTCCAATGTGGGCAGAGTCTGGAAAATGGACGTTCCAGCAGCAGAAGCACATCCCTTGAGGGCAGAAACAAAGCAACTATTAGCGGAATCATTTGCTAAAAAAGACATAAGCACTTTGAGTGACTTACTCAAACACGCCGATATGCGCGTGCGCCAAAAAGCACAATTTGAATTAGCAAAAAGAGGAAATAACGGGTTAACTGCTTTTGTGAAAATGACAGAACAAACTGCACATCAACTAGCTAGAGTGCATGCCATTTGGGGCATTGG
>CALDYY010000083.1 GCA_937944245.1 uncultured Saprospiraceae bacterium
AGCTTGTTTAAAAATTTTCTTTAGGTGAAAATCAATAGTTTGTGGTTCTGACAATAGGAAGGCGAGGGAATTTAGCGGGCTAAATGACTAAGCCTTACTGAAGTCAGGTTCATAAAATATTGGTTTTCAGTAATTAAAAATTTAAACATGCTCTAAAGTAACAAACCTTTAATAGATAAAAATTTACTCTAAAGTAATAAAGTTAGTCTGTTGTTTTCATAACCCCTTTACGCTTTTAAGCGTTTATAAAATCAGAGGTAATATTGGATTATGGATAAAATGGGAAAATATATCATTGGGTTAGCTGTTTTTATGCATCTTTTTGCAGCAGCTTGTACCTACACGCAAAAAGTAAGAGACGGGAAATTTGCCGTTGAACGAAAACAATATGCTGTTGCTATTCCAATGCTAAAGAAAGAATACAGCAAAGCAAAAACACGGTTGGAACGTGGTAAAATAGCATTCTTATTGGCGGAATCCTTTAAAGCTACTGGTCAACAAGTAGATGCTATTGATTGGTACAGAGTAGCTTATGATAATCAATATGGTATTGAAGCCTTGAAAGCAAATGCACTGGCATTAAAACAAGCAGAACGCTACTCGGAGGCAATTGAGGCTTTTCGGCTGCTAGGATTAGAAATTGGAAGCCCTTATGAATATCGGAAAGAAATTGAAGCCTGTGAAAAAGCCATTCAATGGCGTCAACTTGCTTTTAAACCCTACGAAATAGAAATAGTATCATTCAATAGCCGTGCCGCTGACTATGCACCACAGTTGTACAAAGATAATCAACTGGTATTCACCTCTGATAGAAAATTATCAGACAAAGACCCGACTTACAACTGGACAGGCAGATCGTTCTCTAACTTGTTCGTTGTCAATCTTGAGAGCCGTCAAGTTACCCCTTTTGAACCAGAGTTAAACACTACCAACAATGAAGGATTGGCTGTATTCAATGCGAATTATTCAGAAGTGTATTTCACTCGTTGTTTTGGTGGAAAATTGGAAGATAGCTACTGCAAATTAATGATGAGTAAATGGGATGGGAATAGTTGGTCTGAGCCATCAATGCTACCTTTTGTAAAAGAGAATATTAACTATGGTCAAGTTACTATTTCTAAAGATGGCAAGACGATGTATTTTGATTGCAATGACCCCGAAGGCTGGGGCGGTTCAGATATTTGGATGAGCCAAAAAGTAGGTAACGAGTGGTCAACCCCTCGCCTATTAGGTAGAAGTATCAATACTAATGGCAATGAGCGTTTTCCATTTCTGGATGCAGATACTTTATATTTTGCTTCTGATACCCATATCGGAATGGGTGGATTTGATATTTTTCGCTCCTACAAAGTGAATGATAATTGGATACCTGCCGAGAATTTGCAAACACCTATCAATTCAGGCGCAGATGATTTTGGCTATATCGTTGACCACAAAACAGCACGCAATAGTCAAGAAATTGAACAATTGGGTTACTTTACCTCCTCAAGGGAAGGTGGAGATGGCAAGGATGATATTTACAGATTTATTAAAAAAGTTCCACCACCGCCACCACCGCTATCACCAGAAGATTCTTTGAAAAAAGTTGAAAAACCATTAGCTTACAAAATGATTCTGGATGGTTATGTACTAGAAAAAATTTATGAAGTGCCGAATAATCCGAGTAGTCGAGTGCTAGGAAGAAAACCATTAGTAGGCGCAAAAGTACGCTTGGCAGCTACCACAGGTGAAAGAAAAGATATTGAAGTGGGGGAAGATGGCTATTTTAGTATTGACCTCACTGAAAATGCAGACTATCGCTTTTTAGCCTCTAAATCAGATTATTTAACTTCGTCAGAAAATTTTTCTACAAAGGATATTGCAAGAAATCCAAATGTACAAGAACAGCGTTTCGAAGTAGAGATTGTTCTCGAAAAAATATTCATCAATCAAGAAATTGTATTAGAAAATATCTATTACGATTTTGATAAATGGGATATTCGAGACGATGCCAAACCAACACTAGATAAATTAGCCAGTGATTTGCGTTTGAACCCAAATATTATCATTGAGTTATCGTCTCATACCGATTGCAGAGGAAATGACCGCTATAATCAGCAACTCTCTCAACGCCGAGCGCAAAGTGCGGTAGAATATCTCATCAGTAAAGGAATTTCACCAGAACGTATGATTGCTATGGGCTATGGCGAAGCAGTATTACGTGCAAATTGCGTTTGTGCACGATGTACTGAAGAGGAACACCAGCTAAATCGAAGAACAGCATTCAAGATTGTTAATTAACTTTGTCAGTAAAAGTATGAGCCTTGCAGCACAAATGGTAAAAACCATTCACTTTTTATATTCAAAAGGATGGGGACCAGCCACTTCTTCTAATTACTCTTTTAGACTAGAAGGTGAAAGTAATTTTTATGTTTCGGAAAGCGGTGTAGATAAAGGAGATTTTAATGTTAATCACTTCTTAAAAGTATCAGCATTAGGCACGCCTATTGCCGATGCACGCAAGCCCTCCGCAGAAACTGCTTTACATAGTGTAATTTATGAGCTTTTTCCGCATGTACATTGCATATTGCATACACATAGTGTACTAAACACTATTCTATCCCAGCATCTTGTGTATGATAAAAGCATTCAACTAAAAAATTACGAAATTTTGAAAGGTTTTGAAGGCATCAATACGCATGAGGTTTTGGTAAAATTGCCTATCTTTGAAAACACACAAAATATTCCGATATTAGCCTCGAAAATAAAGGACTACACCAAACAAAATTTGGACATGAAAGCTTTTCTAATTGCTGGACATGGCATGTACACTTGGGGTAGCACTATTGCCGATGCTAAGCGACATGTGGAAATCATTGAATTTCTATTGGAGTGTGAATACAAAAAATTGTGTTTGATGTAATCATTTTAGAACGAATAAAACAAAATAAACATGGCTTTTTTAACTATTCCTGATAAAAAAACGGTACTAAGAGAACCTAGTGCGATAAAAGATTTCTTGAACAAAAGAGGAGTTATTTTTGAGCAATGGGAAGCATCCATTCCTTTCAATGACGATGCGGATATGGATACTATTTTAAATGCTTATGCACATAAGTTAAAACCTTACATGAATGCTAACGGCTACCAGACAGCCGATGTGATTAATGTAACGCCAAGTACGCCAAATCTGGAAATGCTGCGCAATAAGTTCTTAACGGAGCATATTCATACAGAAGATGAAGTACGCTTTTTCGTGGATGGCGAAGGAATGTTTTGGTTTAATTTAGAAGGTGAAGAAGATGTATTTTGCGTAACTTGTGAAGCAGGCGATTTAATTTCCGTTCCAGCAAACACAAAACATTGGTTCGACCTTGGACCAAAAAATTTTGTTAAAGCTATTCGAGTATTCATTGACCAATCGGGTTGGGTGCCTCACTATACCAATAGCGGTGTTGATGCACAATACAATGGCAGTGTTCCTTTAGCGGAAGCCTAATTTTTGAGTAAAAATCATTTGCTGGATTGGTACAACTGGTTCAGCGAATACCTACCTTATACACACCATGATTAAATATGTACTCACCGATATTGAAGGAACGACGACAGATATAGCGTTTGTACATAAGGTTTTGTTTCCTTATGCTTATGAAAAGTTACCTGACTTCATACGCGGTCATCTTGAGGATATTGCTGTTCAGCAGTGTTTGGAAGAAGTAAAACAGACCATTTTGGAAGAAAAAAAAATGGTTGCTGATGTAGAAAGATGCATTGAGCAATTATTGGTTTGGATAGAAACAGACCGTAAGCATCCAGCACTTAAATATCTACAAGGTTTGATTTGGGAAGAAGGTTACAAAAATAATAGTTTCAAAGGACACATCTATCCAGACGTTGTGCCTCAAATTAAGACATGGCGAAGCAAGGGCATCGGTATTGGCATCTACTCCTCTGGCTCGGTCGGTGCACAAAAATTACTGTTTGGATATAGCGATTACGGCGATTTAAACTATTTATTTGACCATAATTTTGATACTAACATTGGGCATAAAAAGGAAGTGGGTTCTTACCAAAATATTGCTAACCATTTGGCATTGCCCCCCCAACAAATTTTATTTCTCTCGGACGTGGAAGCCGAATTAGATGCTGCTGAATTAGCAGGTTATCATACCATGCAGTTGGTAAGAGCAGGTACACCGACAAGTAAAAAACATACTACTGTAATTAATTTCCATCAGATTAGTTTCTTATAGGTGATTTTACTCATGTGAACTTTATTTATTTCTCATAAGCTATTAACTTTGACGCTTGTTAAGACATAAACTATTTAAAAATGAAATTCCTGACAACTTTTATCTTTTTTACTGTTGCATTTTTTTATCTTACTGCCCAGACAACCGATACCATAAAACAGCAAGCATTGCAAGAAGTTACTATCAAAAGCTATCGTTTTCCACAGCAAGAATTAAGTAATTTACCTGAAGTACAAAAGGCTTACATTAATAGTGGCAAAAAAAATGAGGTGATCCAACTAGATGGAATGCCAGCAAATATTGTAGAAAAAACAGGTAGGCAACTTTTTGCAAAAATACCAGGTGTCTTTGTCTATGACATGGATGGCTCTGGCAACCAAATTAATATTGCCACTAGAGGACTTGACCCACACAGAAGTTGGGAATTTAATGTCCGCCAAAACGGTGTAATGACTAACTCTGATGTATATGGCTATCCAGCTAGCCATTACAGCCCGCCTATGGAGGCAATACAAAAAATTGAATTGATTCGTGGAACGGCTTCTCTTCAATACGGAGCGCAATTCGGAGGTATGATTGATTTTATCACCAAACAAGCCGATACGACTAAAGCATTTAGCTTTGAAAATGTTAGTTCAGTAGGTTCTTATGGTCTCTTTAGTACCTACAATGCCATAGGAGGAAAAGTTGGAAAATGGTCTTACTACGCCTACTACCAAAGAAGAGTGTCTGACGGATATAGAGATAATGCAAGTTCCAATGCGCAAGCACAATTTGGAGCGTTAACCTATCATTTCACACCGAATATGCAACTAAAAGCAGAGATAGGTAGAAGTCAATACATTTATCAAATACCTGGTCCCTTAACTGATGAACTATTTCAACAAAATCCAAGACAAAGCACAAGAACAAGAAATTTTTATGAACCTGACATTTATGTTCCTTCACTTACCTACTCTTGGCAAATAAATGCCCAAACTAGCATTGACTGGATTAGTTCAGCCGTTCTGGGTAGTAGAAATAGCGTTCAATTTATTGGACTTGCTAATATAAAAGATGAAATTAATCCAAATACTTTACAGTTTAGCAATAGGCAAGTGGATATTGACAAGTTCAATAGCTACACCAGCGAATTAAGATTAACCCATCATTACGAAATTGGTAAAGTGCAAAGCACCTTGGCAGCAGGCTTTCGCTACATTAATAACGATTTGCATAGAAGGCAAGTTGGTAAAGGTACAACTGGAAACGATTACGACCTAACTGTTGTAGAACCAAACTTCAGAAGGGATATTCGCTACAAAACAGAAAACGTTGCTTTTTCTGTGGAAAATCTATTTCGTTTGAATCAAAAACTTCAAGTATCCCCAGGATTTAGAATAGAAAATGGCACTAGTCGAATGCGCGGTGTAATTGCGTATTTGCCAGAAGACAGAGTACCAAATGACATAGAACATAAGTACGCATTGCTTGGTGTTAGTGCGCAATATCAAATGTTTCAGAATCTTCGACTATATGGCGGATGGTCGCAAGCCTATCGCCCAGTTATTTTTTCTGATGTCATTCCTCCTACTTTCCTCAATCGGGTGGATGAAAACTTAAAGGATGCTTTTGGGCATAATGCAGAACTTGGGATAAAAGGAAGTTTATCCAATCGTTTGAATTACGATATAAACTTTTTTCAAGTCTTGTACCAAAATCGTATAGGGGATGTAGTAGAAACAGATGCTCAAGGCGAGACATTCATTCTAAGAACCAACATCGGCGATAGCAGAACCAATGGCTTAGAAATGTATGTTGATTATAAAATTGCACAAAGCAATATCTATCGCTTCTCTATATTTAGTTCCACCTCTTATATGGATGGAAAATATTTAAGTGGAACGCTCAGAAGTGGCGACAAAAACATAGACCTTACAGGAAATGTATTGGAAACTGTACCAACATGGATAAGTAGAAATGGATTGCAAATGGCGTACAAACAATTTGCTGCAATTTTACAGTACAGTTACGTTTCAGATAGCTTTTCTGACCCTTTCAATACGACAACGCCAACGCCTGATGGCGCAAGAGGTATCGTCCCTGCCTATCAACTTTGGGATTTCAATATGTCCTATCGCTTGAACAGCACATGGATGCTACGTTTAGGGGTTAACAACTTTACGAATGAGCAGTATTTTACAAAACGACCAGTAGGTTATCCAGGTGCAGGCGTTTGGAACTCCGATGGTAGAAGTATAGTTGCCACAGTGAGTGTAAAATTGTAAAATTACTTCTAATTGAAAGCATTAGATGAGGTGAACTTTAAATTTGCCTTATCCAACGCTTTCAATTTATTTTTGTGCTTATTCAACTTACCGCTCTATCTTAACTTTATTGGTTATTATTTTGATGGTCTCTTCGTAAGTTTCTGGACTGAATGTAATAGTGGTATCCTTCAAAACAATATACTTTCCCAACTGTCTAAGTTTCTTATTGGAGCGAGTATCAATTTCGTATTCTACGAGATACAAACTTTCTTTGTAAGTTTCTGCATCAAATGTAATAATGGTATCCGTAACAACGCCCAAGAACGCATCCGGCACTTTTATTTCTACTGCTTTTTTAGACTGGCAAGCCAAAGCCATCCCTGTCAGGAAAGCTAACATTACAATTAATCTCATAAAAAACTAATTTTGTGATGAATAAAACAGGTTACTCCTGTCTTTAGAATGCAAAAAAGAAAAATTAGTAACAACTTGATATGCGATATTTTGCAGAATTGGCATACAATGGAATGAACTATTGCGGTTGGCAGAAACAGCCTAACGAAGCAAGTGTACAAGAAACAATTGAGCAGGCATTGTCCACTATTTTGAGGCAGCCTATTGAAATAGTTGGGTGTGGACGTACTGATACAGGTGTTCATGCGAGCCAGTATTTTATCCATTTTGATATAGAAGGCGTATTGCCTGAAGGTTTGATGCACCGCCTAAATAAGTTTTTGCCCGATGATATTGCTATCTATCAATTTATGGAAATGCCTGATAACGCTCATGCTCGCTACGACGCATTTTACAGAAAATACGGTTATTACGTGAACACCCAAAAAAATCCTTTCTCAATAGAAACCGCTTATCATTTTCCTTTTGGCGCACAGCTCAATTTCCAGAAAATGCAAATGGCTGCCGAGTTACTTCTTGATTACGAAGCCTTTGCACCATTTTGCAAAACTAATACTGATGTAAAAACCATGAATTGTAAGATTATCCAATCAGAATGGGAATGGATAGAACACAACAAAAAATTAGTTTACCATATTGCTGCCAATCGTTTTCTAAGAGGTATGGTACGGCTAATTGTTGGAATGTGCCTCAATGTTGGGTTAAATAGAATTTCGATTGAAACAGTCAAGCAAAGTTTAGATACGCAGCAGCCACTTGCCAAAAGTTGGAGCGTACCGCCGCAAGGGCTATTTTTAGAAGAGATAAAATATCCTTACATCCACACAAAAATTATATGAACGAATGCACTTAGTTCAAGTAAATCTCCTAATTTAACCCAAAAATTTAAACACTTCTCAAACATAGCTCAGTATGGCGGCAATTTACAAGCGAGAACCACTATGGTACAAAGATGCAATCATCTATGAACTGAATATTAAGGGCTTCAAGGACAGCACTGGAAGCGGTATCGGAGACTTCAAAGGCTTAATTTCTAAATTGGATTACTTACAGGATTTAGGTGTAACCGCTATTTGGATGCTACCTTTTTATCCCTCGCCTTTGCGCGATGATGGGTACGATATTTCAGACTATTATACCGTCAGCGAAAGATATGGTAATTTAGATGATTTCAAACTACTTTTAGATGAAGCACATCGCCGTAATTTAAAGATAATTACAGAGCTAGTTATTAATCATACTTCTGACCAGCACGCTTGGTTTCAAAGAGCAAGAAGAGCTCCCATAGGTTCAGTGGAGCGAGATTATTACGTCTGGAGCGATGACCCTAATAAGTACAAAGATGTACGAATTATTTTCCAAGATTTTGAAACTTCCAACTGGACTTGGGACTCAGTGGCTAAGCAATACTACTGGCATCGTTTCTATTCCCATCAACCCGATTTAAACTACGACAATCCAGCAGTCCAAGAAGAAATTTTTAAAATACTTGATTACTGGACAAGCATGGGAATTGATGGCTTCCGATTGGATGCTATACCCTACCTGTACGAGCGAGAAAATACCAACAGTGAAAATTTGCCAGAAACGCATGTCTTTCTTAAAAAATTAAGAAAATTCATTGATGAGCGATACGATAATGTCTTGTTCTTAGCAGAAGCTAACATGTGGCCAGAAGATTCGGCTTCCTATTTTGGCAATGGTGATGAATGCCATATGAATTACCACTTTCCATTGATGCCAAGAATGTATATGTCGCTAAAAATGGAAGACCGCCACCCGATAACGGATATTTTTGAGCAAACACCAGAAATTCCTAAAGATTGCCAATGGGCAACTTTCTTGCGCAACCACGATGAATTAACCCTCGAAATGGTAACTGATGAAGAACGCGACTATATGCGTAAGCACTACGCAGCAGACCCGAAAGCAAGAATCAACCTAGGTATTCGTCGCAGATTAGCCCCATTGCTCGACAACGACCGAAGCAAAATTGAATTAATGAATACTTTGCTGTTTTCTTTGCCTGGAACACCAGTATTGTACTACGGCGATGAAATAGGAATGGGTGATAATTATTATTTAGGTGATAGAGATGGTGTAAGAACACCTATGCAATGGAATGCCAATCAAAATGCAGGTTTCTCAGAGGCTAATCCACAGTCATTGTATTTACCTGTTATTATTGACCCAGAATACGATTACAAATATGTGAATGTTGAACGCCAGCAGAGAAATACCAATTCATTACTTTGGTGGACGAAACGAACTCTGGCAACTCGCCAAAAATTTAAGGCTTTTGGTAGAGGTGATATTGAATTTTTAGCACCTTCCAATCCAAAGGTTTTGGCATTTATCCGAAAATATGAAACAGAAGAAATATTGGTTGTCATTAACCTCTCTCGTTTCGTAGAGGGCGTTTATTTGGATTTAAACCACTATCAGCATTACATTCCAGTAGAAATATTTGGCGATAGCGAATTTCCAAGAATTGAGTCAACGCCCTACTTCATCAGCATGGCACCACACGGCTACTATTGGTTTCAACTGAAACCTATTGCACTCTTTTTCATGAATGATGATTCAATAAAAACCCATGAAATAAATGCGGCTAGTTTTGAGGCACTTTCTTCACATCCTGACTTTACTAGCGAAGTGTTAGTGAAATACCTATCTAGCGTAAGTTGGTTTGGCAATAAAGACCGCAAAATTGAGCGCGTGGAAGTAGTAGATTCTATTTTATTGGCTGATAATGAACATCAGTTCAATATATTGATTGTACAAGTTTTTTTTAGGACTGGGATGCCAGAGCTATTTCAAATTCCAATTACGTTCAAAGAAATTGCTGGAGAAGATGCTATTTGGCAGAAAGATGAGGTAATTGGCATTGCAAATATTGCAGGTAAGAAAGGCTTAATAATAGATGCTCTATTCAATGAAGCATTTAGACTTAAGATACTCAACAATAACAAGCACTTAGCACAAAACGAAAACATTGTATTTGAGTTACCAGAAATGATACCTGTAACCAAATCAGAAATACGCCGCTCCACCATTCAATACACCGCAGCAGCTTATCAGGAAGGTTACTACCTCAAATTTTATAGAAGAATTGATGTACAACCCAATCCTGATTATGAAATAAATTATTGGCTAACCAAAGAAAGCCACTTAAGTTTTGTGCCTCAACTATTGGGGTCAATTTTTTACCGCTCTGGTAAATACAATACGTCTTTAGCTATACTGCAACCGCTAATCGCACATCAAGGATACGGTTGGAATTACATTACAGATGCTTTGAAACGCCTTGTAGCCAATTTGCAGGTAAATTCTATTCCAACCTGGGATGTACCTCAAAGTATATTTGAAGAGTTGTCATTAGAATCACTTTCTGATAATTTGAAATTGTTAGTGGATTATGACGTAGTTGAAAAAGTGCAGAAAATGGCACAAAAAACAGCACACATGCACCTTGCACTAATGGACACGCAAGGCAAGGATACCCCTAATTTTGAGCCAGAATTATTCTCGCTTCATTATCAACGCTCTCTTTTTGCTGCACTCAAGGCATTGGTTCGATCCACATTAACAGAGTTAAAACATCAAATATCAAACTTACCTATTGAAGATCAACCCATAGCTAAAGAAGTGATGAATTTAGAGAAAGAAGTGATGAATTTTTTCAGTCGCATATATATTCATAAATTTGAAGCCACTAAAATTAGAATACATGGCAACTATCACCTAGAACAAATAATGTTGGTAGGCGATGATGTTATGATAGATGACTTTGATGGTACTTTTGACCGACCTTTTAGTGAACGAAGACTACGAAGGTCTCCACTCATTGACGTTGCTGCTATGTTGCGTTCCATTCATTATGCGACTACGTTTGCGCGTTTAGAATTGCCTAATGAGAACAAAACATTACTTACCAACTCACTAATAACTTGGCAGACAATAATTTGCAGTTTTTTCTTAAATGCTTACAAAGCAGAAATCAATGCTAGTGGTGTCAAGGAATTTATTCCCGATGATGAAGATGATTTTAAGATATTGCTTGAAATATTGATGCTAGAAAGAGCATTTAAAGAATTGCACTATGAACTGAATTATCATCCTGAACGTGCAGTTATACCTATGCAGGGTATTTTGGATATGCTAAGCATAAAGATACCGAAAGAGAAAACATCCACTATCTGGGGATTAAACTAATTAACAAATTTAAGTAGCTGGAATCCAGCTACTTAAATTTACTCATATATTTAGCTCATCATCATCGTCCACTGGGGAGTCATCGTAGCTATCAACATCATCATCCCCACTGTCAGAAGAGAAATTGTCAAAATCAAAGTCATCATCAATTAACTTTTCATCTAATGTGAAGTCATCGTCTTCTTCGTCTAATAATGCAGCCTTTTTGTCCTTTGGTGCATTTTTGTTATCTTTCTTTACTACCTTAGTAATAATGATAGGCTCACTAGGTGTAACCGTCGGTCTTGCTGGTCGAGGCTTTTTCTCTGGAGTGGCTGTTTTTGCCGTTACGCTTTTAGTTGTGGTGGGCACAGCCAAGAGTCTTCTTTTGTCAATTAATTCACCTGTTACAGAGCAAATACCGTAAGTTTTGTTTCCAATTCTCAAAAGTGCATTTTCTAGTTGGTCAATGTACTTTCTTTGGCGGGAAACCATCTCATTCAAGAAGTCAATCTGAGAACCGACACTACTGTCTTCAATCCAATCTGTACCGAATCCATCTTCACTACTCTCTGTTACCTCAACTATCTGAGATTGAAGGTCTTCTAATTGTGCCTTAGCCTTTCCTAGTTTATCTTCAACCAGTACACGGAACTCTTCTAACTCTGCGTCTGAATATCTTATTATCATAAAATTAGTAAGTGTGTGAACAATGCTTTTCGCTTAAAGACAAAAAACAGAGAAAAAAGTCACAAAGACAACTCTATATTATAGTTTTTTTATTTTTTATTTTTCGAGAGCCATTTAAAGTGAAACAAAAAGGTGAGCCTCATTAGAGATAATGAGAACTCACCATGTATAACCCCAAAAAACCAAAATCTTTATCTTTTCATTTATTGCTCTTTTCTTTTAGCGATTACAAAGTTATAACTAGATTTTGTATTCGCAAAATTTATTTCAAAAATAATCAAAGAATATTAACTTTATATAATATCTAATAACCTTGAACTTGCACTTCGTCCCCAAGTACACTAAACTGTTCACATCTTTTTTGATGTAAAGATAATGTAAATCTTAAATAAATGCAATTTTTTTTTTGAAATTTGAATTTCTAAATAAACCTGCCTTTCTTTGCGTAAAATAATAAACAGTGAATCCCTCAATTTACGGATTAAAGTTATTAGGAATAGACGGGAACGAAATCAATTTTTCTCAGTTCAAAGGGAAAAAGATAATGATTGTTAATGTTGCTTCCAGATGTGGATATACACCTCAATACAAGCAACTACAAGAATTATATGAGCATTTTCAAGATAAACTAGTGATTATCGGCATACCTTCCAACGATTTTGGAGGGCAAGAGCCAGGAACGCATCAGGAAATCATGGCATTTTGTAGCACTAAATATGACGTATCTTTTTTACTCAGTGAAAAAGTAGCTATTAAACCACCACATACACATCCACTATACGAATGGCTAACACAAAAGTCATTAAATGGTGTAATGGACAGCACAGTAAGGTGGAACTTTCATAAATACCTGATAGATGAAAATGGACAATTCGTTACCACTTATCCTTCTTCCGTAAGTCCGATTGACGAGGTAATTTTAGAATGGGTACAGCAGTAAGTGATGAAAGCAAAATAATGAATTTTGTTTCAATCCAATTAAGACTGTCTCTACTCCCCTAAATTTGCTATCGTTTTATGTTGAGGCATTATCGGAAACAATATGCAATTCAAGGAAATTGTTGCTCAAGAGGAAGCAAAACAACAGTTGCTTCAAATGGTGAATACGGGTCGCTTACCACATGCCCTACTGCTAATCGGGCAAGAAGGATGTGGTCAGCTTGCTATGGCATTAGCTTTGGCGCAGTATGTACTATGTCAGCAGAGAACAAAAAATGAGCCTTGTGGCATTTGTCAAGCATGTCTAAAATCATCAAAGTGGATTCATCCAGATATTCATTTTTCTTTCCCTACTATTGGCACAAATAGTAAGAGCGACCAATTCTTAGAGCAATGGCGAACGCTACTCGGCGAGCATCCCTACTTTTCAGCATTCGATTGGTTTCAGCATATCGGAGCAGAAAATAAGCAAGGCAATATCAATAAGGAGGAATGCCTTAATGTATTCAAAAAATTGAGTTTAAAAACATTTGAAAGTGAATATAAAGTGCTGATAATGTGGATGCCTGAGTATTTAGGTAAAGAAGGGAATCGCCTATTGAAATTGATTGAAGAACCAACTGAAAATACTTTTTTTATTCTCGTTGCCGAGCGTTCTGAATTAATTTTAAATACTATTCTCTCTCGTTGTCAATTAGTTAAGCTAAATTTACTTGATGACGATACGATTATCAAATCTTTGGAAAAAAGAGGTGTACCAACCACCAAAGCAAGTAAAATAGCACCACTAGCAAATGGCAACTTCAATGAAGCCATTAAACTTTCTAAGCAAGCAGATAATGACAATTCTCTACTTTTTTTAGATTGGATGCGAAAATGTTATAAAGGAAATGGCATTGAAATGGTAAATTGGGTAGAACGTTTTGCTAGCATGGGCAGAGAACACCAAAAGTTTTTCTTGCAATATGCGTTACACTTTATGAGGGAATATCTTTGCTTCTTTGTGACAGATGATTTGGCGCGATTGCGTCTTGGAGAAGCGGAACAGCAAACGGCAGTAAAATTCAAGGCAATCATTAACTTCAAACAAATAGAAGAAATAGTCAATTTATTGAACGACTTAACTTTTTATATAGAACGAAATGCCAGCCCAAAATTATTATTGTTGGATGCCAGCCTTCAGATTAATAAACTTTTAAAAAACAAGCGTGATTAAATACAGGGCTTATGAGTTGTCAAGGATGTACAGTGGGCTCCTCCACGAAAGGATGCAAAAGTAATGGTGGTTGTGCCAGCGGAGGCTGCAATAGATTGAATACCTATGATTGGTTATCACAGCAGTCATTTAACGACCCCGATTTTTACGATATAGTAGAAGTGAGCTTTAAAAATGGTTCTAGGAAAGAATTTTTCACAAATCCACCACATACCAGAGCTAGCACTGGTGATATGGTGGTAGTCGAAACACCAAACGGATATGATATTGGCAAAATATCGCTTTCAGGAGATTTGGTTCGTTTACAAATAAAAAAGAAACATCTAAGGGAAGATGTAGCTATTACCAGTGTGTTGCGCAAAGCGAACGAGCGAGATTTAGAGCGCTTGGATGAAGCCAGAAATGAAGAACGCGAATTGATGATTAAAGCTAGAGCTATTGCACGCTCACTGGATTTGGATATGAAAATTGGTGATGTCGAATATCAGGGCGATAAGCGCAAAGCCACTTTCTACTATACTGCCGATGGAAGGGTAGATTTCAGAGAGTTGATTCGGCATTACGCTAAGGAATTTAAAATTAAGATTGAAATGCGCCAAATAGGTGCAAGGCAGGAGTCCGCACGTATTGGAGGCATTGGCTCTTGTGGTCGGGAACTTTGTTGTTCTACTTGGCTGAGCGATTTCAAATCAGTTTCTACTACGGCTGCTCGCTATCAAAATTTAGCCATAAATCAAACAAAGTTATCTGGACAGTGTGGTCGCTTAAAATGTTGTCTCAATTATGAGCTGGATACCTACATGGATGCACTTGAAGCGTTTCCTAAAGGAATTGAGCGTTTAGAGACACAAGCCGGTGTAGCGGTGTTGATGAAAACAGATATTTTCAAACAGACCATGCAATTCGCTTATTCCAAACCGGAGAACAGAGGTCAATTCTACACCTTAACACTAAATCAAGTGAAGGAAGTATTGATGATGAATAAAAGAAAAGAACGTCCTGTTGATTTGGAATCGCTACAAGTAGTTCCAGCGATACAAGAAGAAATATTTAAGGACTTCGACGATGTTACAGGAGCAGTAGAGTTGCCAGCAGAAAAGAAAAAGAAGCGTAACAAAAAAAGAAATCGTCCTAGAAACAGAAAACCTAATAAAGGCGACCAAGCGTAGGACTTAGCGTTGCGCCAAGTTAGAGCTTGTTTAAAAATTTTCTTTAGGTGCAAATCAATAGTTTGTGGTTCTGACAATAGGAAGGCAAGGGAATTTAACGGGCTAAACGACTAAGCCTTACTGAAGTTAGGTTCATAAAATATTGGTTTTCAGCAATTAAAAATTTAAACATGCTCTAACGTGAAATTAATTGCACAACGCTAATTAAAATGTTCCTTCTCTGCTAAAAAACTACGCAGGTCATCAGCGTAAGTTCTATGATTTGCTAGGCGAGGTACTTTCACCTGACTGCTATATTTTCCTTTTGATTTCAACCATTTGATAAAAGTACCTTTAGGTAAAGGATGTACCATTAGTCGCTGCAAAGCCATGTTTTTATAACGTTTGGCTTGATAATCTGAATTAATTGCCTGCAAATTTTGGTCGAGTAATTCGGCAAAGTGCTTGGTATCTTTTGGGATTTGCTCAAACTCAATAAACCACTCGTGCCCTCCTTTACCTTCCTCCATAAAGATAGGTGCAGCCGAGTACTCTAAAGCAATTGCACCTGTTTGTTGGCAAGTTTGAGCGAGTGCTCTATCTGCATTTGCTACAATAACTTCTTCCCCAAAGGCATTGATAAACTGTGTTGTTCTACCCGCGATTTTGAATTTATAAGGTGTCGTTGAAGTAAACGTAACAGTATCCCCTGGCAAGTAACGCCAAAGTCCAGCGTTGGTACTTATGACAATAGCATAAATTTTACCTACTTCTACCTGCTCTAACTGAATAGTTTTAGGATACTCTTTTTCCCATTCTTCCATTGGTAAAAACTCATAGAATACGCCATTATCTAGCAAAAGTAGCATATCATTAGTCTTAAAATCATTTTGTACACCAAAATAACCTTCAGAAGCATTGTACACTTCTTGATAGCTAACTTGCTCGGCAGGTAAGAATCGCTGAAATTGCTCACGGTAAGGTAAAAAACTAACGCCACCGTGTATGTAAAATTGAAAATCAGGCCATACTTCTAGTATGTTATCTTTTCCTGTTATTTCCAAAACTTTTCTAAACAGCACAATGACCCAAGTCGGCACTCCACCAATGGCAACAATATCTTTTAATTGACTGGTCATTTGTGCTGTTCGTTCTATCTTTTCTTCAAAATCCTCTAATAAAGCAGTCTGAAAATCAGGAGCAAAGAAAGGAATTGCCATTCTTGGCATTCTACTGACCATAATTGCTGAAACATCTCCAATTCTAGTGCTCGGATAAGGCTGAAAACGTTGCAAACTACCCGCCATGAGTAGTGTTTTTAACTCAAAAATACGCGCGTCAGGACGTTGGTCATAAAGAAAAGTCATGGCATCCCAAGAACCTCTGAGATGGCAGCGATCTAAATTTTCATCCGAAACAGGAATAAATTTACTGTGGTCATTGGTTGTTCCAGATGATTTTGAAAACCATCGCACTCTACCAGACCAAAGTACATCGCGTTCACCATACATCATACGCAAAATATCTAATTTGATGTCTTCATAACTACTAATGGGAAGGCGCGCTGCAAATTCAACCGGGTTTTTAATATCCTGAAAATCATATCTTTTTCCCCACTCTGTATGTTTTGCCTTAAAAAGTAGCTGCTTAAATATTTTTTCTTGAGTTTCTATCGGATAGCGCATCACACGCTCTACTTGGCGCATGCGCACTTTGTAATATGACTTAAATGCTTGATTGACGAACCTCCGCATTGTAATTTTTTTTACTTGTTTACAGGATATTGGCGTTAGTCATGTTTCGCTAATGCACCAAGAATTTTAAGATTAAACCAAATATAAAAATTTTACTTCACAAAATGGCAAATAACAATAAAAAGTGAATAATCAGTATTCTTTTGGCTAACCAAATAGACCTTACTAACTTGCCGTCAGAAAATAATTATGAATGTTTGAACGAATCATTTATCGCATTTCAAAGTGGCTATTCAATAGCATTTTCTTTGTATTTATTGTATTTTTATTGGTTTGTATGAGTTGCGCCAATCCAGGACAACTTACGGGAGGACCGAAGGACGAAGTACCACCTAAAATTGATACGCTCCGCTCAACACCTAATTTTTTAACAAATTTTAATCAGAAAGTGATTGAAATTACATTCGATGAGTGGATAAAACTAGAAGATGTTGTTAATCAAGTGATTATTTCGCCACTTGTTACGCCTCGTCCCCAAGTAACGCTACGCAAAAAAACGGTATTCATTACTTTCGATGATGCTACTAAATTTAGAGAAGGTGCTACTTATACCATTAACTTTGGTACTGCGGTAAAAGATTTAACCGAGAACAACGTTCCAGAAAATTTGAGATACGTTTTCTCAACAGGAGATTACATTGATTCGTTGGAAATTTCTGGCGTAGTAACAGATGTGTTAACCAAAGAGCCTGTCGAAAAATTATTGGTCATGCTATATGATAATTTAGCAGATAGCGTTGTGCGGAAAGAGAAACCTTTTTACTTTACTAGAACCACTAAAGAAGGTACTTTTAGGGTACAAAATATTAGACCTGACACATTCAAAATATTTGTGTTAGAGGATAAAAATGCCAATTACTTATTTGATGGAACAAACGAACGCATTGGTTTTTTAGATAGTTTACTTATTATTAACGATAGTGTTCAATACGAACTAAAATTTAATTTATTTCAGGACGAAGTTCCTTTAAAAATATTAACGACTAATAAGACTCAATATGGTTTATTGAAATTTACGTTCAACCAGCCACCCGAAGATTTAACATTTCGTTACGAAGCGGATATTCCCATCGTTTTGTTTGATTATGAAATGGATACGCTACGATTGTGGTACAATTTAGGAGACTCCAGCAATTGGAGTATCGTCCTTAGTAAGGATTCCTTGTTTTCAGATACCGTTAGCGTAAATGTAGCACAAAAAGCAGCATTTTTGGAAAAGAGTGCCTTAATGTTGAAAACTGATGTCAAGAACATAGCTAACTTGAATCCAATTAAACCATATGAACTAGCTTTCAATCATCCCTTGTTGACCATAGACACTAGCTTAATTCAACTGTTTGAAAATAAGGATTCGGTTGATATTCCTGTCAATCCAATATTGGAATTAGATTCTACTAGCACTTACAAGAAATTGATTATTAATCACAAATGGAATCCAGAAACAAAGTATAATATCATCGTTCAACCCGATGCATTAACAGACTTATTTGGATTTAAAAATAAAGATACGATTGAGCAACAAATTAATATTCGCTCGCTAAAAGAATTTGGTAATTTAGATTTGACTATTAACGGTCTTGATACTTTGCACCAATATGTGTTTAGATTGGAGCAGAACAAAAAAATAATTCAAACTTTTAAAGTTGCTGATACGAAAACATGGAAACAAAAAATTGTGGCACTGCCTCCCGGAAAATATGAATTAGTGATTATTACTGACGTCAATCGAAATGGAAGATGGGACACTGGGAACTACGCACAAAGACGACAACCCGAACCCATCATCACTAAAGAATTGGAGGCGTTGAGGGCTAATTGGGATGTGGAAGCGATGCTAGATATTTCACAATAATTAAAAATAGATGAGTGATGATAAAATTGAGAAGTGAAAACTTAATCAAAGTATATGGAAGCCGACAGGTGGTTAAAGGCGTTTCTATTGAAGTAAATCAAGGAGAAATTGTTGGTTTGCTTGGTCCAAATGGAGCAGGAAAAACAACTACTTTTTATATGACTGTTGGTTTCATTAAACCCAATGAGGGTCGTGTTTACTTGGAAGATACGGATATTACGGAGTTGCCGATGTATAAAAGAGCGCAGTTGGGTATTGGCTATCTGCCTCAAGAACCCTCTGTCTTTCGAAAACTTAGCGTAGAGGACAATATCAAGGCAGTGCTAGAAATGACTAAATTATCTAAACCAGAACAAAAAGAAAAACTAGAATCGCTTATTGGTGAATTTAACTTGGAAAAAGTACGCAAAAATAACGGCGATACGCTTTCTGGTGGAGAACGTCGGCGCACAGAAATTGCTCGAGCTTTAGCTACTAATCCAAAATTTATTTTACTTGATGAACCTTTTGCAGGTATTGACCCCATTGCAGTAGAGGACATTCAGTACATTGTTGCTAAACTGAAAACTAAAAATATTGGTATTCTCATTACGGACCACAACGTGCAAGAAACGCTTTCTATTACCGACCGAGCTTATTTAATGTTTGAAGGAAACATTCTAAAATCAGGTACTGCTGAAGAACTGGCGGCGGATGCAATGGTAAGAAAAGTATATTTAGGGAAAAATTTTGAACTTCGCCGAAAGGTAATTGATGTATGAGTAAAAAAAATTGTTATAAACCCATACCTAAAAGGATTTGCCAAAACTTAATTTAGTTGACAAATCCTTTTATTTTCTTACTAAAAGTTAGGTATTCTAGCTTTTGAACCTGTTTGCCCACCAAAATTAAATCCAATGGTTACCTCATGTCCACCTCCATTATATTCTTGGAATTTCATAAAAGAAACATCGTAAGCGTAATAAATTCGGAAAGTAGATACTTTAAAACCTAATAAGCCCGCTCCATGCGCCGTTAAACCATCATCAAATGCAGTTTGCATATGACGAAAGGAAACACCAATGGTAAATGCTTCTTGCAAAAATTTTACTAACAAATTAGCATCTATTCGGAGTGGTACATTTTCCATTTTTAGGAAAAAAAGCGAAGGCTCAATTTGAAGATTATCATTAATGAAAAATTCATGCCCTAGTTGTGCCGTCAAGGAACTCATAAAAGATAACTGGTTGGTTGATGTATCTGTTGCCAGCTTAATATCACTTAATTTTGCAGTTACCAGATTTGGTAAACTCACCCCTGCATAAGTACTACCCAACTGCGCAAATACACCAAAAGTAGCATCAAAAAAGCGCGATCTATCAATGTTTCCTTCCACAATAGGATCACCAGGTTGATAAAATTCATTGTCTAATATTCCACTAGAAACACCTCTTTGACTAATTTCTCCTGTCAAGCCTGCACTAATCGTGAAGTCATCTGTAATTTTAAATCGTCCGCCAAGTCCGCCTTGAAATCGCTGATTTGTAAGTGCGGCAATGTTTTCTGCCATTACACTACCTCCAACTGTAAGTACATTACCTATCCTACCGCTACCCGATACAGCGTAAGTAATGGGTGCACCTGGAAAACCAGTCCATCCAGAACGAATATTTAGAAATACTTGATTACCACTTGCTCCATATGCACCTGGGTTAACCAATGCTGGATTGACGTGGTAATGTGTGAAAATAGCTTCCTCTGTAAGTTGAGCTTTTGTAGCAAAATGAAGCAATGCAATGATAATCGTAAAGAATGTTTTTTTCATGTTATTCATATTTGATGCCCAATCAAGCAGACTGGGCAAATCGGTTGTGGGAAAACTTATTTTATTCTGTTAATATAGTTACACTTCCTTTTTCCTGCTTCATCACATTGCCATCCAAGTAGTGCAGTACAAAAAAGTAAGCACCATCAGGCAGGCGATTACCGCTCATGTCTGTTCCGCTCCAAGAACCATCATAATCCTCTGAGGTGAACACCATATTTCCCCAACGAGTATATACCTCAAGGCGTTTCTGCTCGAATATATTTAAGCATTTGATTTCCAGCGTTTCATTTCTTTCATCGCCGTTAGGTGTGATAATAGCACGGCTAGACAAACACAAATTGCGACTAAATACTTGAGTTAGTACAGTATCCTTACACCCTTGAATATCTGTTACAATAAGTTGGTAGTTCGTTTCTATTGTTACCCCACTAATGGCTCGCGTGGTTTGAATAGGATTTGTTACAGTAGTTAAATCTATCCACTGATAAGTATAATTAGGGGTACCTCCTTTTACTAAGGCTTCCACACCTCCACCTTGTTGCTCAGTGAAAGGTATGACCTCTAAAGAAATACTTAATGGTTGAGGCTCTGAAATCTCAAAAGATTTTGTAGTAACACAGCTATTGTCATCACGAACACTAACTTGGTACATTCCAGGTCTAAGATTGCTTACTGCTGAAATGTTGAGTGTGGAATCAAAACTCCATCTAAATCTGTAATTTCTACCTGCACCACCTGAAGGTGCTGCTAACACCTCCCCATTGCCTGCCCCTGCACAAGGAATATCAACTACGTCTAGTGTTAACTCCAAAGCTGGTGGCTCTGTTACAATAATGGTAGAGGAAGCGCGACATTGCTGATCATCTGTTACCACTACTCGATAAGTACCAACCCCCACACCAGAGAGTGAATTTCCCATACCTAATTCTTCGTTTGCAATATTGAACCAACGATAAGAAAAATTCTCTCCATTTCTACCCATCGCCCTCAACATCGCATCTTTAGCCCCGTTACAACTGACACCAAAGCCGTTATAATTTGCCCCAAAACTAGGCACTACCTCTAATAGAGAACTAGAACCAATCTCAAAACTTCTCGTAATAGAAACACCTGAAGATTCTGTTATTTTCACCGTAAATTTTCCTGCCTTAGCGTTGATTAAATCTTTTGTGGTACTTATCAAATCACCCGCCTGATTGCGCCATTCATAGGTGTAATTAGGTTGACCACTTTCCACTGTTAATGTAATACTACCCGTAAAATCATCTTCTGGGCATTTAGCATTGGTAATTACACCACTAGCATTTAAATGCTCCACTCGAAAAGTATCTATTTGCGTGCAACCTACGGCATCAGTGATAGTTACGGTATAATTACCCGGACAAATAGAACCAATATCTTTAGTTGTCTGATTGTTTGACCAACGATAAGTATAATTACCACCACCGCCACTAACTGCCAAATTAATTCGACCATTACAAGGTGCTAGAATTTCGGTAGAAGAGAATCTAGTAGGCACTACATTAAATATTTGTGGGGCAGCAATCGTAATTTCATCAGGAAAAGTATTGCCGTTACCATCTCGAATCATCAAACGATAAGTGCCCGGTGCAAGATTATTAAATTCAAATCTCGGGTTGTGTGTTTCTGCTGTAAGCATTACAGTATCCGTAACACTCATCAACATCACTTGAAAACCAGGGTCGCCACAAGGAATGTTAAATGAAATTGTACCATCCGTAAAACCAGAACAGGTGACTGGTATAATTTGATAGTTAGCAGGTTGTGGCAAATTTGGTTCAAATTGAACAACGGCTGTATCTCTAATTTCACAACCTACCGAATCGCGCACTACAAAAGGATAACGACCGCTACTTAGGTTGGTTAAATTACTAACACCAGCAGGTAAAGTATCATTTGCCCATGCTAGAGTAAGTCCACCGAATCCACCAGAAATTTGTAAGTTAATTGCTCCATTGTTTGTGATGGCATTACAGGTTTCATTGGTAATATTTTTAGTAGCAATAATGGCTGGCGCATTTGGAATAGTGTAAGTGGCAGAAGTGCTTTCTCCTTCTGCGTCAGTGATGGTTACACTGATGTCGCCTGGTCTTAAATTAGACAATTCGGGGCTAGTTTGTCCATTGCTCCAAATGTACGTAAAGGGCGTAAATCCACCAATCACGTCCAATTGAATACCTCCATCTTGTCCTGTTCCGCAGGCAAATTTAATCGTTGGTTGCGCTAAAGCCAGTGGCAGTGGCACTCTAAACTTTTGATTAGTCGTACAACCTTTTTGGTCAGTAATCGTTACTGCATATTCACCAGGCAGGGTCAAATTATTAAGGTCCTTTGTATTTGCCCCTTCAAATCCTTGAGGACCTGTCCAGTTGTAAGTATAAGCAGCTTGTCCTCCAGCCACAGTTATAACAACTGAACCAGGGTTACCTGTTTCTATTTTTTTCACTGTGGATTGTGTAATGCGCAATGGATCGCCTGTGCTGGTAATGACTATACTTGCAGAAGTGGTACAGTTATTGCCATCTGTGATGGTTACGGCATAAGTTCCTGCTGCCAGTTGGCTTCTTCTGAACATGCGCAAAGTGTCGTTGTCCATCCAACGTACCGTATAATCTGGTGTGCCTCCTCGAACAGTCAAGTCTATTGCTCCTGTCGCTTCTCCAGCACAATTAATATCTGTTTTATTCGTCGTTATTTCTAATGCTTGTCTGGGTCCTTGCACAGTGATGCTATCTAGCTCAATAGAACAGTTGTTAGCATCTGTAACTGTTACTGCGTACATTCCCGCAGGCACTCTTGTTGGATTTGCACCAGTCAATGCTGGATTATCCCAACGGTAAGTCAATGTGCCTGTACCACCGCCTGCATTTACGTTAATAGATGCACCTCCATCACCAAAGCAAGCTACTCGCCCAACTACATTAGCAGAAAGTGTGATACCTGCTGGTTCTGTAATGGTAAAAGAGCGCGTTTGATTAAATTGGCAAGCTGCATTTGTAACCGTAACGGTGTAATTGCCCGCTCTTAAATTTCTTGGATTTGCCCCCGAAATACCTGTTTGAGACCAGACATAAGTATAATTGCCATCGCCACCTTGAACAGCAACCGAAATTTGACCATTATTGCCACCTTGACAAGATATGTTTGTTACATTACCGTTAACAGTGAGCGGTGCGCAAGCCTCTCGAACGGTAACAGAACCTTCTCCCCCTCTGAAATTAAGTTCATTAAGGCTAGAATTAATGACTTCAATAGGACTAGTTGGAGATAGGTCTTGGTAACCAATTAATGATGTACCTATTGCTCTTGCAGTATAACAAATGCGAAACAACTCTGTATCATTGGCTATAGTTACACCTGCTGAAGTAACATCTTCAAAATTAAAGTTAACCTGTCCATCATTGGTAAATAATCCAAAATTACCTTCTAAGTTAAGGTTTAATGGGTTATTACCTAACCTAATTTCTTTATACGTCAGAATATCTGCATCAAATTTTATCGCAAACTGCGCACTAATAATTCTGTTGAAATTTTGAGCCGTTATGCGTGTACAAACCTCTTCACCAACACTCGCTGTTTCTTTGGAAGCACAAACAGGTAAAGCATTTTGATCGCAAGCAGCGGGTAGTGGCGTTCCAAAAATATTGACTCGCCCTATTGTTTGTTTAAAAGGAAGAAATTGTTGAGACGCAGTAATAATTTCTATGGCACGCGGTTGATTTGTGAACTCGACGACACTATTTTGACCCGATGTGCCAATTGCATCGAAGCAAATTTGGTAAATAACCGTACCATCATTTAAGCTGACGCCCCTTGAATCGTCCCAAGACATTAGTAAACGCCCCATATTAGCTTCAGCAGTACCAAAATTTGTTACTGCCAAACCAGTTAAACTTGGATTAAACTCTTCTAAACCCGCAAATCGAAGTACAGCAGGATTCCACCTCATGCTATATTGAAGCCCTGCAATATTCCTGAATCCAGTTACACTTACATTTAAACAAATTCTACTATTGGGCGGGGTAGTTAATGTAGGCATATTTAAACTAAACTCATTAGAAATGCCACCACCTTGCACCGTAACACTACTCGGTGTGGTAGTGATTTGTGTGGGAGCGTTATTCCTAGTGGCTTCTGTGTTTGTACCGCCACCAAATCCAATAGTGGCTGTACCAGTTCCTACAACATTAAAGCAAACTTCAAAAATAGTTGTATTATTGGGGACACTGGTGGAACTACCTGTCGGATCTGTCCACGCTAGAATAATTCTACCTTCTGCTATACTTGGTGGTGTGCCAAAATTAGTAGCAGATAAGCCTGCCAAGTTAAAACCTCTAATGTTGTTAAACCTTAAAATAGTAGTGTTATAAGTAATGCCAAATTGAACCCCCTCAATTTGTGAGAAATTCTGGACAGTAAAAGGTACACATACCTGCTGACCTATCTGCCCATTTGCACTGCCCGCTACAATAGTAACTGGTCCAGTTGGTGTAGGGTCGTCAGGTTGAATGGTTACGTTGCCATTCACTGCATTAATCTGCACTACCCCAACGTTGGCTCGGCGTGCCTCTAATGAAATCCTATCGCCAGCAACGGATACAATAGTGCTAGGCTGGTTACTAGATATAATCGTAAAAACAAGTTCAAATATTTTTGTTCCATCAGGGACAGTAGTAGAAGAAGATGCCATATTTGACCACGCCATCGTAATTTCTCCTGCGTCAATATTAGGGTTAGCTGGTGTACCAAAGTTACCTATGGTAAGGTCTTGCAAGTTCAAGGCATCAATGCGCACAAATTGTAACAAAGCAGGATTATATCGAAAGCCAAATTGAATAGCTTCCATATTTACAAAGTTGGATACGGTAACAGGTACTCTAATCTCCTGCCCTACACGCCCAGTTGTATTGCCAATTGTAATGCTTACAGGAGTATTATTTACAGGTGTTCCACTACCTACTGTTACGTCTTTGCTATCGGGTTGCATACGGAACTCTGTATTGCTATCTGGAATACCATATACGCCAGCAACTACTTCTATTTTAGAACTACCATTCGCCTTAGCTCTTAAAGTTACCGTTAATAACCTTGTTTGGTTTGGTAAATTATTCGCAGCAAGATTATTATCCAACCAAGAAACAGCTATGATTCCTCTGTTAGTATTTGGCGGTGTATTACCGATACTACTTGCAGGTGTAAAGCTAGGCAACATTGCTGTGGAGATAATATTATCAGTAGAAACATACTCAAAAATATTAGGGTTCCACTTGATTTCAAATCCAATAGCAATTAGATTAGTAAAGTTAGTCGTCAATACATCTACTGTAATTGTTTCGCCAACTTGAGGATTAGTGTTGGAGATGTTAGTACTGATGAAAGGTGCTTGAGCCATCATCATAAAATGGCTCAAGGCAATACAAATAAATAATAAGATTTTTTTCATAATAATCGGAATTTGGATAACAGTTCGATGGTTGCTATTCTCGCAAGACTGCCAGTTTCTTTGTTGTTGCATAGTTCTTAGTCAATAATTGGTAGTAGTACACTCCAGATACTGGAAAAATACTACTATCTATTTCAAGATAATTTTCGCCACTCAAAAGCGGCAATATGGATGTTTTAATTTGTTTACCTTCTTTTGTCCATAGTTTCAACTCGGCATATTGTGCTTCTGCTGCTACTATGACTATTCTTGTGCTTTCTTTAAATGGGTTAGGATAGTTGTCCGATACCTCAATGCTAATGCTATTGAACCACTCTTTAGTGGAAGTGCTAGTATCAGCCCCAACAAAAATGGTACCATCAGATGTATTTACATTTACTATTTTCTCATTTTTATCCAGCACTTCTATTTTTGCAGGCAAATCCGTAAACCTCAATTGAGTGCTTGCATCTTTAAAGGCTGCTCGAAACTTTATAGAGAAAATGGTGGTGCTGTCGTTTACAGTTATTCCACTGAGTCCATCATCAATCCAAGCAAAACGCACTATTCCATTAAAAAGGCCGAACCTATCGTTTCTTACGCCTTGCAATCCAAAGTTTTCTACGCCAATCAACTGCAACAAGGTGGAATCCCAAACAATAGAAAACTGTGTACCGATAATGTCTTTAAACCCAATAACTTTTACGTTTGCAGTAAAGACTTCCCCTTGTTTTACTTGATGGCTAGTAGTTAGTAGTGTTACTTGTGCATTTGCTTGAGCCAAGTAACCAATCAAAAGCATGGCTATTATTATTCTCATCACGTTAATTTTTACTAAGAGTAGCTGTTTTTGTTTCAGAAATTAAGGGCGAAATTCTAACTTTTTCAGGTTAAATTCTAATAACCTTTCCCAAGTAAATGATTTTTGCCCTTTAACTTCTTTCGTGATGAATTTAATCCAAATTTGGTTATCCTTAAAAAGCAGGAAACTTTCTATAAAAAAGTTTCTACTCAAAGCACATATTATCTTATTCCTCTATCAAAATCATTTTTTTTGTTTCGCTGTATGTTCCTATGGAAATTGTGTAGAAATAAATGCCAGCAGAAGGCAATTCTTTTCGCCCCACATTTATTTGATGTGTCCCAGCAGGATATGTAGCTGAAGTATGCCATATCATTTTTCCTGTAATGTTGCGTATGCTTATCTGCACCAAACCTTCTTCTGGCATCCAAATAGGAATTTGTGTTTGTACCGTAAAAGGATTTGGCGTATTTTGACCTATTATCGGCTGTTGTTGTGCTAGCAATAACTTTGGCTTTAGTTGTAACAACCGCATTTCATCCTGCAAATAGACCTCGGCTGGAAGTGAAGCAGCTAATGTTAATTCGCTTTGCAAGTTAATATTCTCATTATTGAGTTCAAAGTAAGCGTAAGCTATTGGCACACTTTCCTCAAAGTATTGCGCTGTTGTATTCCACCAAATTATACGTAGCGTGCCGTCTTCAGCCTTCCAATCTTCTGATGTCAACCAATCAGATTCCAAATGGATTAAACGCATCTTTGCTGAAGGATAAGCCAACGCCATTTGAAATCCAGCGATAGCTCGGTCTTGCTCGAAATAGAGCGGCACTCGGATTTTATTTTTTGCTAGCGATTGTACCTCAAAAGTTATACCAAGTGTGGAAAGTGCATTCCTACCTTCCACATCTATTGTATTGGCGATGGCAGTGTAATTCACGTCCCCAATCTTAATAGCAATGAAATTAGCCTCTTGCGCATCTGCCGATAAATCATTGATATTAATAGCTTCTGGAAATTCCTCTGCCCAAGGATTTTGAGGATTAGGAAATTGATAATCCGCTGGCACAAATCGCCATGAAGTATTATTTGTGAACTCTCGGTCGTAGTCGAGTAATAATCGTCTCAATAAAATAATATCTAATGTAGTGATTGTCTTAGAGTTATTCACATCTGCAGCAATCATTTTGTATGGACTATCCAGTGGTGCTGTCCCTAAAATATGTTTACTTATTAAAATTATATCAAAAGTAGAAATACCGTTGAGCGGATCGTTATTTTTTTCGGGTTGCAAGGTGTAATCGTAGCCTAGTTCAATATTTGGAAAAGCAAATTCACCATTGGTATTGGTCATGCGCATATCGTTGTTGATGCCACCTAAGTTGACTTCTACATCTTGTACTCGTTTATCCATTTCCGTAAAAATCATGCCTGCAATTGTGCTACCTTGCGCTGCACAGGCATCTTGCCGAAATGGCGTAATGTTAATGACCGTTTCACAGAAGCTTACATTTTTAGCAGCATCCATTGCCCAAATGGTAACGGGGACAATGCCAATTTCTTCTTGCACACATCGGAAAGTTCTTTTAGTAGAGTCAGGAAACTGCAACGGATTTGCAAAAGTGAATACTAAATCACTCCTTGATGTGCAAAAATCCAGTGTACCAGCATCAAAATGACTAGCAGAAAATGTCAACTCACCCTGTGCAGACATAGCTGAACTTAATCCTGATTTGCAAACTATTAAAGGCGCTTTACAATCCTTTACTTCAAATGAAATTTCTATGGATTTTCGATTGCCACAGCCATCTTCAGCTTCCACCACAAAAACATGTTTTGCGGATAATCCATTGTTGTTCAAAGGATAATTGCCTGCTATGCGAAATTTACCATTTCCTAGCGAAGTCAAATTACCAAACAAATCTGCAGTAGCTGCACCTTCAAACGGTTTCAATTTGTAAGAGATATTAATATTTTCCCAAGCAGTACAGCCATCTGCCACAGTAAATGTGATATTGACAGGAGCGGTACACGCGCCAGCATTAGCGGGTTGCTCCTCCCCTCCACAGAAGGCGTTGTAAGCATCCACTGTTATTTCAGGGGCAGTATTGTCTTTCACTTTAATAATTTGACGGTATAAAATATTGCCATAGGCTTGGGCACTTACATACGTTTCGGTTTGCTTTGAAAATTGAGAAATAGCTTGATAAGTCGTCACTCCAGAAGGGCGATTATTATTATCAATCACTACAAAATCAGCGTCAAAAGTCAAAGAAGTTACATCATAAATGTCAAACTCAACTGCCTCTGCTACGTCTTTTATTTTGAAAGGTCCCTCGCGGTCGTAAATGTAAATACCGTTTGCGTTTTCGTCGCCGTCATCAATATCGTTGATACCATCGTTATTGGCGTCTAAGTAGCGAAGGCTTACTTTAAAGTTGCGAGAAATTAAAGAATCGGGGCGTTCCACTACTGCAATTTCTGTATTGCTTGGATTCCAAGTACACCAGTTGATGAAGTTGTAAGTATTCACAATTTTGAAGCAAGCATCTGCTTCTTGGTTAAAAATATCTTGTTTTACATTCAATCCCCAATTATCGCAACCGTTGTTAGTCAAAATATCGCTGATGTTGGCAGGTGCAGTGGCTAAGGCTTCTGCTGATGTGCAAAATAATTCTTTATCTGTTGGGAAGGTCATTGTCCAATCACTAGCACTTTTTACTTCGATTGCACCAGCATAAATGAGCGAACTATTGCCGCAAAGGTCAATCAAGCGGTAGCGGTAGCTTACTTCTCCGCCGCCGCAACCTTCGCGTAGGCGATTAAAGTCGGCATCTGTAATTCTAATAATTAGCGAATTAGCATTAGCACAGTTATCCACAGCATTAATCTTGCCGATGTTGTTGCTGCGCATGAGTAATTGCCCTAGTTTTTCTATTCTTTCAACAATATTCAAATTCTTTTTTAAAGCAACTAATTCTGCGAATATAGGGTCAGCGCAAGTAATGGTTTCTGCTAGGTTATTTGCTGTCGGCGACAATTTATCTTGCAATTCTACCCTTGTCATACAATAATTGACGTTACCCTTGCCATCCGTAGCTCTAAGTACAACTTGAACAATTTGATTGCAAGATTCACCTAAATCTGCTCTTACGAATTGGATGGTTGGCTTAAACTTTTCACTTGCTGGAATAGTGCTTCCTACTTCCATGCGAGCAACAGCAAAAGTAATTTGACCACAATTATCAAAACTACCATCATTAAAAGATTCTGCTTGTACTATTGCCTCGCAAGTCAGCCCTACCGCCACTACTCTTTTAGCCTCACAAATAACAGTTGGCGGCACACTATCCTCAAAAGTTTCTTTTTTAGTTTGTCGAGCAATATTACCACAGGCATCTCTTGCTATTAATTCAATCGTAACTTCCTCATCCACAGGAATATCTGGCATGACAAGTGTACTACTTTGAAACTCGCGTTCAAGCGTACCAATCTTGATGCGTAAGGTAACAACTCCCTTGCAATCGTCCTCCACTTCGGGGCGATTAAAAGTAACGTTGACTTTACATCCTTGACTGGCACCGCCTGAAACTTGATAACTCAAAGGTGTCAATATAGTGGGTGCTTGGGTATCTCCAACTTGAATCACTTGTGGCAAAATACCAATTAAAACAAGTTGACCATCACACCAGTCGTAAACTGTCCATGTTCTGAAAATCTTAAAACTCTCTCCACAAACAGGAATTTTATTGGAATCCTGCCAATCCACAGCGTAGCCACAATCAATATTGCTTACATCCATAGGCACTTCATCACCAGAGCCGTTAGTGATATAATACTGTGGAAAATCAATCGGTGTAGGGTCAAAATTAGGGAGAAAGGCAGCGTATTCTCTTCTTGGGTCATTGGCTGGGCGACCTGCACGCACCCAATCTATCCAAGATTTTCGCAAATCTTTTGGGTCGGCACTCACATTGCAAGCCACTTTGAACTCGGGTAGTGGTGCAGAGATAGCAGGCTGATAAACATAAACCCTTTGTTCTTGAATGGCTTTATTGTTGCATTTGTCACTAACAGTGAACGTTCGTTTGTAATAGCCAAAAGTGGCTGCTTGAAAAGAAACGCCATTCCAATCTGTTAACGTTCTTTCTTGTCCACAAGGTTCTTCCACAAATTCCCACTTAGAAGCAGCTACTCCCCATGAACAATTTTCCAGTACCTCCAACTGCTCTGCACCTTGCAAGAACAAATTAGCATTCGCTAAAGGCAAATATATCGTGCCGCCATTGCCACGCAAATTAGGGTCAAGAATATTTAATTTAGCTAAAGTGCCTGTTGGGTCATATGATTTCTCAAAGCAAGGAATGGCTAAATCTTTAGGTGCTTTAACAATAATTGGCGGTGTTTTATCTTCAATCATGATGCGTCCCCAGCAGAGATTGACAATTGGTACATCATCTATGGCTGTGCCATTAAATAATTTTCCGTTGCAATTAGAATCGTTTAAAACTGTTTTAATGATTCTCACATCAAATTTTGCGCCACAAGGTGCTTTACTAAAATCTACAATAGGATAGTTTTCAACGGTGTAGCCCAATATTTCATATTGTGCTGAGTTAATCAATTCAACGGTATAGCTAACTACTGGAATTTGTGCGCCATCTACTGGTCGAGTTACAAACGCAGTAGAGCATTCATTTTTGAGAATAATATTTGGAGTGATAATGACAATACAATCATTAGAGAGCGAAACATTTACTTCATCGTTGCAACTGGTCGTAGGTGCAAGAACTTGAATAACAGCTTCGCATTTTAAATCGGGATATTTAGAGGAAGCAAAAGTAACGGTGTGCGTACCAATTGGAAATGTACCTTCAATAAAACCTACTCCTGTACCGTCCACTGTGCTAGGCAAAGAGACGCTACAACTACTGCTGACACTGAGTTTACCTGTTGTACCACAATCAGTAAAGCGAGGAATTGGAATTTGTACTTTTTGCTTGTTATCGCTACAAGGCGCAACAGCAAAATATTTGCCTGTACTACCATTGAAAGCATCAATACGGCTGCAATCCAAAGCAGTGCCTACTCTTGGCGAGCAGCTTACCCGTCCACGAAAGCCAGCACCTCTTATGCGGTCGCCATTCACCGTCAATGCTAAGGTGATACAACCACTTTGATTAAAACAAGAGGCTTGGAGGATACCTCCACCAGGCGCATCCGAAACAGACGCACCTATTCCCGTACCCGCAGGAGCAGTAGTGGAAAAGAGCGGAGCACTGGTATTTGTACCATCGTAAGCTAAAAGTTGATCGCCTGGAGCCACATCAAATTGAGTAAATTCAATTCTGATGACGCTACTGCTAGCAGTGGTAGGGCAAATGGTGGCTATATCGGTTCTTGCGCCAATGTCATCGTTGTAGGAAGCGATTTCTCCACCATCATCGAATACGAATCCATCGCATTGTTTTACTTGTTTTGCCTGCCCATTGGTGGGTAATAATGTAATAGTTTGTCCGTAAATACCGCCTAAATATAAAATAAAAATAAGTATAATTGTAAAACTCTTTTTCATCGGATTACTTTGATTACCAGTAAATTAATAGGTGAATGAATCGCACAGGGCGATTAAAGAGGTAAATCGTAAAACAGCATGAGGGTAGTGTCTTTAAAGAAAGAAACTAAGTTCTTATTGGAATAAAACCTAACTGATGAAAAGGAGACAAATATTGAAGTGTCTTTGCACTAACTTCTGCACAAAGGCAGATATAAAAGGGAACTAAACGTACACTTACAGACTTTAATCGTGTCATGGGATGAATTTTATAATGCTTCTTCGAGAAGCAGCACCACTTTTATAAAACAGACTTTTTTCAAAAATAACTATATTACAAATGTACGGCATTCCTCAAGGAATGTTATCCCTAGAACAAGGTATTTTAATTTTTTAACATATCTAGCTCAATAAGTATGTGAATATTATTTGTGCTGGGTAAGAAACTAATGTAAAAATTCATTTCCTCAGCATATTATTCAGTATTACTAACTAGCTAAAGTTTGGGCTTGATAAATTAATCGGACAAGGTCTCTTGTTGTGCTTACGCCTATTTTTCGCATGATGTTTTTGCGGTGTACACCAACCGTTTTGTCGCTAATTTCAAGTTGATTGCCAATTTCTTTATCCGATTTTGCGGTAGCTATCCAGGCTAGTATTTCTTGTTCTCTTTTTGTAAGTGGATAGCTTTTAGCTACCAATTTCAGGTCTTCTTCTGTCCAAATATCGTTGATAGCAATACCTTTTCCCCAGTAGGATTTACCTTGTAAAACGTTAGCAATAGCTTGCGGAATTTCATCTAAATGATTGGTTTTCAACAAATATCCATTTACGCCAAGTTCGAGTACCTCTTTTACAATAGCTGCTTCATTGTGTTTGGTAAGTACCAATATTTTGAAGGGATAATCTTTTCTCTTCAGATTTTGTAGCACTTCAATACCTGTCTGATTGGGCATATCCAAATCAAGGAGGAGTAAATCAAACGTCAGTGTAGAAAGGAGTTGAAGCAGTGTTGTACCATCCAGTGCAGTTGCCACAATTTCTACGTATGGCATTTTATTCAGAAAGGCACTTAGCCCGCTCAAATAAACAGGATGGTCGTCAGCAAGAACGAGTTTGTATATTTTCATGTGTTTCTAGCAGTGGTTGACTATGGTTTCTTCTAATCAGTAGAAGTTACCCATCAACAAACAAAGGTAAAACACATTTTTAAAATAAATATATTTTTAATAAAAATTTATCACAGTACCTTATAATAATCTGATCGCTACTGCGTTTCGGTGAGCCTCAAGTTGTTCAGCACTTGCCATAGCTTCCACCGTAGCAGCGATATTGGCTAAACCTTCTTTTGATAATTTTTGATAAGTAATTTTTTTCACAAATGAATCGAGTGAAACACCGCTATAAGCTCTTGCGAATCCATTAGTAGGTAAGGTATGATTAGTGCCAGAAGCATAGTCACCAACAGACTCTGGAGTATAATTGCCTAAAAAGACTGAACCCGCATTGATGATACCTTCTGCAAATGCTTCCACTTCTTCTACTGCCAAAATTAAATGCTCTGGCGCATAGGTATTGATAATGGCTTGAGCGGCAGTTCTATTTTCCAAAATAACTGCTACGCTATTAGCTAAAGCCTTGATTGCCATTTCCTTTCTAGGCAATCGTTGTAATTGCTGCTCAATTTCTTGTTCTACAGCTTTCACAAATTGATGGTCAAAAGCAATAAGCACTACTTGGCTATCTACACCATGTTCTGCTTGCGATAATAAATCGGCAGCCACAAATGCAGGATTTGCGGTGTGATCTGCACAAACCAATACTTCTGAAGGACCTGCTGGCATATCTATTGCAACACCTTCTTTGTTGACCAACTGTTTAGCTGTGGTGACGTATTGATTGCCTGGACCAAAAATTTTATACGTTGCCGAAATGGTTTCTGTTCCAAAAGCCATAGCTGCAATAGCTTGTGCGCCACCTACTTTAAAAATGCGATTTACGCCTACTAAATCAGCCGTAAAGAGGATAGCAGGGTGAATTGTACCATCCTTTTGGGGTGGTGTACAAAGCACAATTTCTTGACAACCCGCAATTTTAGCAGGTACACCCAACATCAAAATAGTAGAAAACAACGGAGCTGTCCCTCCTGGAATGTACAAACCCACTTTTTCGATAGGTACACTTTTGCGCCAACATTGTATGCCAGGCATTGTTTCTATTACTTCGACTGCTGATGTTTGTTTACTGTGAAAAGCACTTATATTGTGGTGCGCCGTTTGAATAGCTTTTTTCAAACCAGGTGCTACTTGAGCTACCGCCAATGCGATTTCTTTAGGTTTGACTTCGAGGTCGCTCAAGGTAACTTGGTCAAATTTCAGCGTAAAATCTCTTAGTGCCTTATCACCACCTGTCTTCACGGCTTCGATTACTTCGGATACCACTCGTTCCAAATGTTGTGTACTCATCATTGGGCGGCTCAGTAGCTCAGACCATGTATTTTGAGGTGGATTGTTGTAAATTTTCATGTTTGTTTATCTCTTGTTTACTCAATTTGGCGTGTAAGTACGCAAAAATTGCGACAGCTTAATGAACTGCTCCAGTGCTTTAGAAGTTGCTGCTCTAGTTTCAAATCCTTGTAAATATTCCTCAACAAGTTGATCTAAATTGGGTTCAAAAACAAGTTTAGCAGCAACAATACCCCTCAAGGCTCTATTGGTATAGTTCAATGACCAAGTACAGGAATCTTGTGGATGCTCATTTAGCACTTGATGTATATTTTTAATATCTTGTAAATCAGATAACTGCGCTAATCCTTCTCGAATTAGGTAGTTGTGAATGGCATCCACTATTTCCACTGCGTCTTTTGGCGACGATAATTTGTATTTCTGATAAGGTTGTTCTTGTAAATGATGAATAGAAGAAATTAAAGTATTACTGTAAGGTTGAAAATCAATCCATCCCGTAGTAAATGGATAAGCCAAACTTTCTATCGCATTGTGCCGAATACCGATGAAAATATCTACCCAATTTTCATCTTCATAATGCGTGATGCTGTACAATAAATTTTGAAAACCAAAAGCGGTTTCTTTTCTAAATTGCTGATAATGGGGTATGTGCTTAAAATCTAAACTTTGCATCATTTCCCCTAATCGAGATAAGCACCAATAATTTCTTTGTTGAAATATTTTGTCCAAGTTACTGCTCTTTTATTTCAGTTGCTGTCTTATCCAATTTATTCTATCCTCGCGCTCCATTGAATAAACCTCGCTATGTTGCTGCGCGTATTCCAGCAAAAGAAGAAGTTTGGCAAGAAACATTTTATAGTCTTCCTTATCTGATTGGTCATGCGTTTGACGTGCTTCAAAGAAAAACAGTTCAGCTAATGCCTCGATTTGAGGAAGTTGGCATTTCTTTTCGATTAGCAGCCAACTCATAAAATTTGCTATTGGCTGCGAATTTGCTTCTGCCCTGTCAAAAGGTAAGTAACTGATGTAGGCTTGCTCCAACAGAGGCAGCGTCTCTTTCCAATCTTTGTTAAATATCAATTTAGCAAGCACTTTGGTAATATCTTGTACTAATCTCTCAAAATAATCTTGCTTTATCATAATTGTCGAAAGAGCGTGGTTTAACTATTTTCCTCTTTGTATGGTATCACTTCGATAGTTTCTGTATCTAACAAGCTCAAAGGAATAATAATTTTGCTTCGGTTGTCTTCGGCTAACAATGTAAGCGAAGTGCTATCCATTTTCTCAACAACTCCTTTTTTATCGTTTAGTTTTATGATGTCGCCAATATTAATTTTTTTTCGATTATAAAAATAAGCAATGTGGTTGGACATAATAGTTTTAGAGGCTAAACCGTAACCAATGGAAAAGGCTAAAACAATGCCTGCTAGAATAATAGATAAGTTAGCAGTAATAAAATCAGTATTTATTTTAGCCTGTTCCAATGCTAACATTAACACGTTGAGTAGAATAAAGTAAAAGATAAAACCCGATACAAATTTAGAAGCGGGCACGTTAAGTGATTGCAGTGCAGCAAGGGAAACATCTTGCACAAAATCAGCAATAATCAAGCCTATTGCCAATAGCATCATAGCTGTAACCAGCGAAGGAACGTAATTAACTGCCTCTTTTACTAAATTGGAAACAGCATCCATCTTCAGAACATCCGTAGCAGCCACCAACACAATCAATAATCCCAAATAATAAACAATTTGAGCCAATAATTTGCTAGGCTTAACCGCTATATCATTTGCTGCTAAAAAATCAATTTTGTTAATGCTATTGTCTGCCAATTTATCAATACCTATCTTTTCAAGTACCTTGCGCACAATTCGAGAAAGCACCTTAACAATAATGAACCCAGCTAAGACAATAACTAATGCTCCTAGAATGTTTGGAGCAAATTGCGCAAATTGCTTCAGCAATTCGTTGAGCACATTAAATGTTTCTACTTGTAGTCCTATTTGCATTTGAGTGTTCTTTATATATTCTTGAATACGAATTTCAGGGTTAAGTGCTATTGTTCTTTTACTTCATTTATTATGCCTTGTGTGGGTGATTCTTCAACGCCTCCCCCCATGTTTACTAGTGTATCTTTAAAATGGATAAGATAAAGCTCTAACGTTTTGCTCAAAAATTGATAGAATCCAATTTTCCCTGCAATGTCTTTTTCTATTTTCTCTGCCATGCCAGAAGCAAAAAAATTATTGGCGTGTTCTTCTTCAATGAGTTTAAATGATATCATAATTGTTTAGTTTTTTTTACTGTTCCCTTTTCAGCAGCAGTGCTGCGAATGGATTGCGCCTTCGCCTTTGCTCTTTTTAGCCGCATCTTTATAGCACTTTCTGTTTTATCTAGCATTTCAGCAATTTCTTTTATGGATAAATCATCTTGATATTTCATCAGGAGTATCGCTCTATCATCAACAGGCATTTCATCTAAAACCCTTTTAAGTTGAGTAACACTCAATTCAAAAAGCTCTTTTTCATTCAAATCGTCATCTGGCAAGTCAGGAGCTTTCTCAATATCATCAGAAAACAAGTCCTTCTGCTTTTTCTGCTTCCTCAAGTAGTCTATGCAATAGTTATAGGTGATAGAATAAACCCAAGTAGAAAACTTTGACCTTTCACCAAATCGCGATAGACTAATAAAAATTTTCGTAAAAATCTCTTGAGTAGCATCTTGAGCTAGTACCTCATCTTTGAGCAAAGAGATACATTTGCTATATACTTTGCCAGCATACCTGTTATAAAGTATGCTGAAGCATAGGGGTGCTTCTCGTGCGAGGTGATTCTTAATTACCTCACTGTCTTCCATTTTCGCATTACAAGGCTTGTTCAAATCAATTTATTTTGGTCAAGCAAGAATGCCCGAAGATAGGAAGTTTAATAGCAAAAAATCAAAGACGAATACGAAAAAAAATGCACTGTTAATTAATATTTGACGTAAAGGCTTGTAAAAAGTATCGTTTTGAGTGTATTATTTTTTTTATTTTAACACTTCTCGTAAGATGAGATGTGCCTGAATCTCAGAAAGATGCTCAATGTGTAATTGATAATAAGTCAATAGGGCTTTCAAAAGATGTGCTCGGGCTGCATTATTGATGATAATTTCATGTGATTGCTCAATAGGTGTAGTACACAACTGAGCCAATAAACGGCTTGCTGCCTCATCTAAAGCATATTTTATGGGTAAAGCATCCACAAAGTTGCCTTCTTGTAGATCGAAAAATGGCGTCCCTGAAGTACAATCACCGCTTGGGGCAAAACCAAGAAATTGACTCAGTTTGACCAAAAAACAAAGATGAATATTTACTACAGAGTGTGGGCTTTTATCCAGCCACTCGAAAGTGTGATATAAAAAATCGAACAAATCCTCATTTTGTTCCGTTTGACTCAAACATTTTTGCGCAACCTCAACTATGAATAAGCCTATACCACTACGTTTTATTTCAAAAGGAATTCGCTGGTAAATATGTGCTGGCTTAATTTCTTTTAGCCTATTCAAATCGCGGTCTTCCCTATCATAAGCTACAATTTCGACTAATGACATCACTTGCAGCAAACCCGCACTAACTTTTGATTTTTTAGCTCGAACACCAGAAATAATATACTTCTTCACTCCTTGTGCTTCTGTGAATATTTCTGTTATGATGCTAGTTTCCGCATATTTAAAAGAACGCAGAACGATTCCTCGTGTTTTTAACATGATGGTTAGCTTACGTTACTTTTCATAAAAGTGCAATTATTATTTTGAATGTTAATTGAAGCAAAACACTCTTAGAGAACTTATTCTCTTGCACTAAGTTCACTTTCGATAGCTGCTAAAAAAGCTACGCCATTTCATTTCCAATACACCCAATATGGCTTCGTTGACAATTTTACCTGACATTTTAGATACGCCCTCCACGCGGTCTGTAAAAGTAATAGGAATTTCTTTTAGTTGGAATCCGAGTTGATGTGCTGCAAATTTCATTTCAATTTGAAAGGCATAACCAATAAATCGTATTTTATCTAAGTCAATCGTGCTCAATACTTTATTGGTGTAACAAACAAAACCAGCCGTAGGGTCTTTTACAGGCATCCAAGTTACCAAACGCACGTAAAGCGAAGCACCGTAAGAAAGAAAAATGCGGTCGAAGGGCCAATTCGTTACCTTCCCACCTTTAATGTAACGCGACCCGATAGCAAGGTCAGCTTTTTTTTCATGGCAAGCCTCGAATAGACGAACAAGGTCGCTAGGACTATGAGAAAAATCGGCATCAATCTCAAAAAAATAGTCATAATTACGTTCCAAACCCCATCTGAATCCAGCAATATAGGCAGTGCCAAGCCCTAATTTACCAGAGCGTTCTAGCAAATGCAGCCGATTAGGATAAACCGTTTGAAGTTGTTTAACAATAGCTCCTGTACCATCTGGTGAGCCATCATCTACCACTAAAATATCAAATGATACTGGTAAATCAAAGATAGCTTCAATGATTCTTTTAATATTTTCCTGTTCGTTGTAAGTTGGTATAATTGTCAGATTCCTTATCAATGCTATGGTTATAAGATTAAATAGTTTACAAACGCTACGAAATCAAAAATAATACGTTCAATAATTTCAGCATAAACATCCCACCGAGTTCGTGCTGAATATTTTTAACTGTTGCTTGATTTTATTTTGGCAAGCCAGTTAGTTTCAAAGGCGAAGATAAGAGGGATTTTCAAAACTTAGGAAAGGGTAATGACCTTTCAAAGAATTATTAGACGGCAAGTTGTAATTTACCCCTGTTTTATGGATTGTAATGTTTACTTTTGCAATTAAGATGCCAAATCTGTAACTTATAAATGATTAATTTAAGTTCGTGAAGCAAATCTTAAAACTAAAGCATCTTTTATTATGAGTAGATTAATGAAAATTTCGATTGCTTTGATAACAGGCTTAATTATCATAGCAGCACTTTCCTACCAAAACAAAGATTACATTAGTAGTTTCTTCTTTGGTGAGGCAGTGCCAACCACTCCAATAGAGAACAACAATGCTGTGTATGTGGAAAATGAGCCTTTAGCTATCAAGGAAGTTACTGTTCCAAAGCATAATTGTACGTTAACGGGTGAAGTATTGGAGGGCAACCAAAAGTTCTTCCACACCAAAAATAGATTAATTGCTATCCTTGCCAACAAAAGCACGTTTGACGAGTCGTTAGGAGAAAGTCATCGAGTATTTGTGGTATATAACACAGAAACTTGCGAACAAATACTCACACAAACACTACCTATTAACTTTAGCCCTGATTATCCTTATTATCTCACTAAAATTGACTCTGTTAATGGTGAATTGGTTGGCGTTATTGGCGTAGATAAGTTTTATGTGTATGATGTCTCCAATAATTTACTTTCCCCTGCTTTGAAGCCAAAATTCAAGGGAGAACGCTACATGGAAGATGGGCAATCAGGAGCTATTGTAAGCCTTGAGCCATGGGGGCGCTACGTCATTGGCTACGCCCAAGACCAAGGAATATTTGCCTACAATATGACCATTCCGCGAAGCCCAAAACAAGTTGACCCCATAGCTGAATTTGAGCAAGCAAATGAAAGCCATTCCACACTTTTTTTGCTGAGTATGCGAGGACAAAACGACCAAGCCGTACTACCGCAATATGATGCCAACACTAAAAAAATGGAATTAAACCCGCTTGTAGAAGAATCACAGGGCATTACTCAACAAGTAACCAAGCGAGCAGGAAATAGACGGTATGTTGTTTTAAGATTGAATAATAAGTCTAAAATACCAGTAGCTGTGGATATGCAAACAGGCAGACGCATTGAACTAACTGAAGACCTTATCAATAGCAGCGATGCAGCTATTGAAGCATTTTTGGAAAAGCAGAAATAAACAAAAAACAAAACCAACTTTTATTATGCTAAGTTTAGGAATTGACGTTGGAAGTTCGTCAGTAAAAGTAGCTATTTACGACCATAAATCAGGAAGAGTAGTAGCCTCAGGACAATACCCTAGCAAAGAAATGACCATCATAGCCCATCAAGCAGGTTGGGCAGAGCAAGAACCCGACTGGTGGTGGCAAGCGTTTTTAACTGCTTACCAAAAAGCTATTGAACAAAGCACCATTGATACCCTTGATATTCAAGCCATTGGTATTTCTTATCAAATGCACGGATTAGTGTGTCTGGATAAGCATGGCAAACCGCTCCGTCCATCTATTATTTGGTGTGATAGCCGTGCAGTAGGAATTGGTCAATCCGCCTTGCAAGCACTTGGTGATGACTATGCTTTTAATCATTTACTCAACAGTCCTGGCAACTTCACCGCCTCTAAACTCAAATGGATAAAAGATAATGAACCCAATATTTTTGAGCAAATACATAAAATATGTTTACCCGGCGATTATATTGCCTACAAATTGACTGGGCAGCTTACCACGACCATCACGGGACTTTCCGAAGGCATTTTTTATGATTTCAAAGCAAAGATGCTTAGTCAGCCTTTGTTAGAACATTATGGGTTTTCATCGGATTTATTTCCAATTATCAAAAACTCCTTCGACCATCATGGTACATTGGTTGCTTCAATGGCGGATGAATTGCGCCTTTCTCATCAAGTGGAAGTAACCTATAAAGCAGGCGATCAGCCTAATAATGCCTTGTCGCTCAATGTGTTAAATGCAGGTGAAATTGCAGCAACCGCTGGTACTTCAGGCGTGGTGTATGGCGTAAGCGATGATTTATTCATTGACTATACTCAACGAGTTAATAGCTTTGCGCATGTGAATTATCAGTTTGACCATCCTAAAATTGGTATTTTGCTCTGCATCAATGGGGTAGGAATTGCTAATGCTTGGGCAAATAAATGGACAAAGGCAGAAAGTTATGCCCAAATGAATGACGATGCCATGAAAATACCAATGGGGAGCGAGCAGTTGCAATTCTTACCTTTTGGTAATGGAGCAGAACGAATGTTAGGCAACGCCGCCATTGAAGCCAATTTAATAGGCATTAATTTTAATAGACATACGCCAGCACATCTCTATCGTGCGGTACAAGAAGGCATTGCATTTGCCTTTATGTTTGGTATGGAGGCTTTCGATGAAAATAATATTTCGTTGAGTGTTATTCGTGCAGGTTACGCCAACATGTTTCTTAGTCCACTTTTTGGCGAAATTTTAGCTACACTAAGTGGTGTAGAGATTGAATTATATGACACGGATGGCGCACTAGGCGCTGCAAGAGGTGCATTAGTGGGAGCAAAACTCACTGATTTACAGGAGGTATTCAAAGGATTGAATAAAATAAAAACCTATGAACCTAAGTTGAATGACCAAGTTGAGTATCGCACATATTACCAAAAGTGGAAACACCTATTAGACCAACGACTTCATAACTTATAAATGAACATTCAAAACTAATTCAAACATGAAAACATTTTTTCCAACCGTAGAAAAAATCCCTTATGCGGGAGCGCATTCCAAAGAAATATTAGCTTTTACTCATTACAATGAAAACCAAGTGGTGATGGGCAAAACTATGAAAGAGCATTTTCGATTTGCAGTAGCCTATTGGCACAGCTTTTGCGGAACAGGTGCTGACCCATTTGGTCCAGGCACTCGCCCTCTGCCTTGGGATGAAAACAACGACCCTTATCAGAGAGCGACAGACAAAATGGACGCTGCCTTTGAATTTATTACCAAATTAGGCGTTCCCTTTTACTGTTTCCACGACGTAGATATTATTGACGAAGGTAAAACGATTGATGAAACGGCTAATAGAATGCGCTTTATCACTGATTATGCTTTGCAAAAACAGCAAGAAACAGGCGTAAAACTACTTTGGGGAACTGCCAATTTATTTTCTCACCCCCGATACATGAATGGTGCAGCCACCAATCCAGATTTTCATGTCGTTGCTTATGCAGCCTCACAAGTGAAAAATGCGTTAGATGCTACCATCAAATTGGGAGGCGAAAACTATGTTTTCTGGGGAGGTCGAGAAGGATATATGTCCTTATTGAATACCGACATGAAGCGAGAAAAGAAACATTTAGCTCAATTTTTGACTACCGCTAGAGATTATGCGCGCGCCAATGGCTTCAATGGCACATTTTTGATTGAACCAAAACCAATGGAGCCATCCAAACATCAATATGATTTCGATGCTGCTACTTGTATCGCCTTTCTTCAAGAATTTGATTTGATGGCTGATTTTAAACTAAACATCGAAGTCAATCACGCTACTTTGGCTAATCATACTTTTGAACATGAATTGCAAGTGGCAGCCGATAGTGGTGTATTGGGTAGCATTGATGCCAACAGAGGCGACTATCAAAATGGTTGGGATACTGACCAATTTCCTATTGATTTATATGAACTCACTCAAGCTATGCTTGTCATTGTCGAAGCAGGTGGATTGGGTAAAGGAGGAGTAAACTTTGATGCTAAAGTTCGCAGAAACTCTACGGATTTGGAAGATATGTTTATTGCACATGTAGCGGCAATGGACACTTTTGCTAGAGCATTGCTTGTTGCAGCCGATGTATTGGAAAAAAGCGATTACAAAAAAATGCGCACAGAGCGTTATGCCTCTTTCGATTCAGGTTTAGGAGCTGCTTTTGAAAAAGGGCAAACTTCTCTGGATGATTTAGTTCGTTATGCGCAAACCAACGGCGAACCTCGTCAAATTAGTGGTAAGCAAGAATTGTATGAGCGTTTGATTAGCTTGTATTTGTAAATATTTACGCTTAGGAAAGGGGTAGATAATTAGTCAACCCCTTTCTACTTTTTATCTTTCCTATGGTTTTGCTGCAACTAATGTACCTTCGTAACTGTAAATTAGATTATAACACATCAAATTACAGTTATGCAAAAAGTATATATTTTATCTGCGGTTAGAACGCCACTAGGCAGTTTTGGTGGTATGTTTACAGAAATTTCCGCTACCCAACTAGGTGCAAAAGCGATTATTGGTGCTATTGAAAAAGCAAGTATTTCTGCCGAATTGATAGAAGAAGTATTCATGGGCAATGTTTGCTCCGCTAATCTAGGTCAAGCCCCTGCTCGTCAAGCAGCTATTTACGCTGGTTTAAGCAATCGTATTCCTTGTACAACCATTAATAAAGTTTGCTCTTCAGGGGCAAAAGCAATTATGCTAGGCGCACAAACGATCATGCTGGGGCATGCAGACGTAGTGCTGGCAGGCGGTATGGAAAATATGTCGCAAATTCCCTACTACATTCCCAATGCTCGTTGGGGTTATAGATACGGCAATGCTAACATTTTGGATGGCTTGGAAAAAGATGGATTAACAGATGCTTATCACCATTTTCCGATGGGCGTTTGTGCGGATAGAACAGCAGAAAAATATGCTATCAGTAGAGAGGAACAGGATGCTTTTGCCATTCAATCGTACAAAAGAAGTGCGGCGGCAACGGAAAATGGCTATTTCAAGGATGAAATTGTAGGAGTAGAAGTACCGCAGCGCAAAGAAAATCCTATTGTAATGACAGAAGACGAAGAATACAAAAAAGTATTTTTTGATAAAATTCCTTCTCTGCGACCTGCCTTTACCAAAGATGGAACGGTAACGCCAGCGAACGCTTCAACCATAAATGACGGTGCAGCCGCTTTAATTCTAATCAGTGAACGAAAGATGAAAGTATTAGGACTAAAACCTATGGCTAGAATCGTCAGTTTCGCAGACGCAGCCCATGAGCCAGAATGGTTTACCACTGCACCTACTTTGGCAGCACCTAAAGCACTAGAAGCAGCAGGCATGACGTTTGCTGATGTAGATTACTTTGAAGTGAATGAAGCTTTTGCCGTAGTGCCTTTGGCATTTAACAAATTGCTAGGCATTGACAATGAAAAAGTGAATATTTTTGGCGGTGCGGTTTCGTTAGGTCATCCGTTAGGAGCATCAGGAGCAAGAATTGTAACGACATTGAATAATATATTGCAGCAAAAGAATGCAACCATAGGTTTGGCGGCAATCTGCAATGGCGGTGGCGGTGCTTCAGCAATTATTATTGAACGCGCGAATTAGTTTGACCAAAAAAGTCAACATGAACGATATGGAAATCAGAAGTGATGAAGTACAAGAAATTTTAGGCACGCCCCCAAAGTGGATTATCCGTTGGGGGACGGGCGTTATTTTCTTATTACTTCTTTTGCTCGTTTGGGCAAGTTGGGTATTTAAGTATCCAGAGCGTGTGGAAGCACCAATTCAAATTACTTCTTCCATTCCGCCTACCAGTATTATTGCACAAACAACTGGTTACATTGACCGCTTGTTTGTCAAAGAAGGCGACACCGTAAAAACAGGTGGTTTGCTCGGCATTATTCAAAATCCTACCAATTATGAAGATGTCATCAAATTGGATGATTATCTATCTAGTTTTGACATCACGAGTGGCGATGCAACGCTGGAAATACCTGTACCTGTCAAAAATCTTACTTTGAGCGACGTATTGCAACGTGCTTACTCTAGTTTTTTACAAGCCTACGAAGGTTACGAATCAAGCATTGGAAGTAGTGCGCAAGTGCAAACAGAAGGACGACTGCGACGACAAATTTCGCGACTTATGGAAAGCAATAAAATAAGTGAAGACCGAAAAAAACAAACAGAGCGAAGAATAGACCAACTCAAAGAACTAATGAGTGATAAGCAAGACCGTTATGTGAGAGGCTTAATTCCCATTTCGGAAGTAGAAAAAACTTCAGAACAACTGGAAACCCTACGCCGCGTAATTGATAGCTACGACATAAAAATCAATGAGAACGAGTTGGAGATAGAGCGTTTGCGCAGTCAAATTTATGACAATGTACAACGCTTGAAAGGTGAAAACATCAGTAGTTACGCTGCTTTAGTGGAAAGCATCAAACAACTTAAAAGCACCATCGAAACTTGGAAGCAACGTTATATTTTGATGGCTCAACGCGACGGTTTGGTCACTTTTTACAATTCCACAGAAGCCACCAAACGCTATTTTAATGTAGGAGAAACTGTGATGACGATTTTGCCATTGGAAGCCACCCTAAAAACAGGCGATAATCGCATTATTGGTGAGGTGCTCATTCCAATTGAAGGCTCGGGGAAAGTAGAAAAAGGGCAGGTTGTAAAAGTGGACTTCAACAGCTATCCTGCTTATGAATATGGACTAGTACTTGGAGAAGTGGCGCAAAAATCGCGCTTGCCCAGAGAAGACCGTTACATCGTGAATGTTCATTTCCCTCAAGGGCTTATCACTTCCAAAAATAAGAAATTGAGTTTCGACCAGCAAATGACAGGAAAAGCCATTATCATCACTAAAGAAAAACGATTTATAGAACGTATTTTTGAGCGATTTATCAGTATTTTTAAGTCTTAATCTTCTTGTTTCCATGCCCATCTACATTGTTTTAAAATCAGTTTAGTGTGGTAGAAAAAATTAGAAATAGTCATTTTTTCTCTTTTAATAAAATCAAGCTACAACCTTTTCTTGTAAAAACTACTCCTTACTATACTTGTTAACTCATGTTAGGCAAGCGAGTTCGATTGTTCATAAATTACGCCTAATTACTTTGAAATGTCTTTTACTACTAGCATGACGGAGGCTGAACTTATTCGGGCTTGTCTTGATGACGACCGACTAGCACAAAAAGCATTGTATGAGCGGTACAAAACTGCGATGTACACTACGGCATATCGCATCACCAATGACTTTGAGTTGGCAAATGATGTACTGCAAGAAGCATTTGTTAAAGTGTTCAAAGGATTGAGCAGTTTTCGCAAGGAATCTACGCTTGGGTCATGGATAAAGACGATTGTAGTAAGGACTGCTTTAGGTAAACTTAGGAAAATTAATTTGACAGAATCCATTGAAGAAGCGAATGTTAGCGAAGTGACGATAAAGTGGGAACATCATTTGGACGCAGAGTATCTGGAACAAGCTATTCAAGCATTACCTGATGGTTACAGAACTGTGTTTTTGATGGTTGAGGTAGAAGGATATTCCCATAAAGAAGTGGCAGATATGCTTGATATTTCAATAGGTACTTCAAAATCGCAGCTTTTTTATGCAAAAAAAAGGCTAAGAGACTCTTTAACGAAATATGGCTATGGAAAATAACAAAGAATATCATCTAAAAAAAGCAATAAAACAACTACCTGACTATCAACCTAATGACATAGTTTGGAGTAATATTGTTGCAACGATGGAACTTGAAACCTTCTTAGAAAAGAATGTTACCCAATTACCTCAGTATGAACCAACTCCTATAATTTGGGAAAACATAGCCACGCAGTTGCCAATAAAGAATAGGAGAACCATCAGTTGGCGTTGGCAGATAGGTATTGCAGCTACTTTTGCAGTGCTATTGATAGCCGCAGCAGGTATTTATCAAAGAAAGCAACCAAAATTTGTTTTACAAAATAGTACGGAAGCGCACCTACCAGCATTTTTAGTCGCTGACTGGGATGAAGATACAGCAAGTTATGCTTTAGTAGAGGACTTATGCCAGCAATATCCATTTTTTTGTGAGCAAGAAATAGTCCAGATTTTAAAAACAGAAATCACAGAATTAAACGTCGCAAAGTTAGAAATAGAACAAGCAATAGCACAATATGGGAAGCAAGCAGTATTCATTCATCAAATGAAAAAGATAGAGCAAAGCCGTGCCGCAGCCTTGAAGCAGTTGGTGGCGATGCTATAAGCGTAAAAAAGATAAGCGATTCTACTAATAATGATTTAATGTGTAATTGATATGAGAGTTTTCAGCTTCCTTTTTATATTTTTTATGTTTACTAATTTTCTGCTTTCACAAGAAAAAGAGAAAATACATGTCATTACAAAGCGCATCAACAAAGTATTTCCTTACGCAGAAGGTTTTGAAGTAAATGTGGAGGGCAATAATGCAGAAATCTTTATTCAAACTTGGAAGGAAGACAAAATAAGTGTGGAAATAGAACTTATTTCCAAGCACCCTGACGAAGCGATTGCGTTAGAAGATTTAGAGCGAATCAAGTATTTAACAGAGCGGGTAAAAAAGAAGATTTACTTACGAAACTATGTTACTACCGAAGAAGGTAAGCCTACAAAATCGGTACTTAAAGCAAAATACATTATTTACGTTCCTGAAGAATGCCCAGTTTATTTAAAAAATCACTTTGGTAGTACCAACGTACAAGATTTAGTCAATCAACTGCGTATTTTTAGCAATTACAGCCCTATAAATTTGGATAATATAAAGGGTTCAGTGGAAATGCGTACCCATTTTGGAGATATTTCTGGTCAATCGCTCAATGGGAACTTCGACATCAAAGCCAATCGCTCTAATATTGACCTTCAAGAAATTGTGGGCAATTATAATATTTCTGCTAATTATGGCTCAATTAATTTAATGGCTGGCAATGGCTTGATTGATTTGAACATTGATGGTATGAAAACAGATGTTAAACTGTGGAACATAGACCCTGATACCCACCAACATCAATTAGTCGTCTATCATGGAAACGTGAAGTTGCCAAATGGATTACAATTTCAGTTTACAGAAAACACGCCAGAAGTAAAAAGAATATTTTTTAAACCAACCAAAGAATATTCTGCAACTATTACCGTCAATGTATCTTTTGGGAATTTAACAGTAGAAAAGAAGAAGTAAGTCAATAAATATAATGATTTGACCTATAAATGTTTTGTTCTTACTAAACAAATAGTCATGTTAACTTAATGGCTTTTGTAATGACTAAGTAAAAAAAGTCTTAAAATTTTTAACATTTAAGCGAACTTAATCTTTGTACAAACATTTATATTGCTTTAAATCATAAAAATCACTTTGTATTATGAACAATGTTTTGAAATTTGGATTATTCCTAATGTTATCCGTAGTGCTTTTTTCTTGTAAAAAGAAAGATGCAGTAGAAGCAAGAGACGCAACTAGCGATGCAGCAGCAGCAACAGAAGCAGCAACAGTTTATGCGGTAAACACTACCTCAAGCGTAATCAACTGGGTCGGTAAAAAGTCTTTTATACCAGATCAACACAATGGCACGATTAAATTATCTAGTGGTAAATTGGCTTTAGAAAACGGTAAATTAGTAGCGGGCGAGTTTGAAATTGACATGAACTCTATCGTTGATGAAGACCTCAAGAAAGAGGATATGAATGCTAAATTGGTAGGTCATTTGAAGTCAGACGATTTCTTCGCCGTACAAACATACCCAACAGCTAAGTTTGAAATTACCAATGTAGAAGTGCTAGAGGGTAATCCTAGCGCAACGCATAACATTACAGGTAATTTGACCATGCGTGGCACTACAAAAGAAATTACCTTCCCTGCAAACGTAGCTATCGCTGATGGTAAGTTAACGGGTGTAAGTTCTGAATTTACTATTGACCGTACCAACTGGAACGTAATGTACAATACTGAGAAGGCGGGTATTGTAAACTTGGCTAAAGACAAAATTATTAGTGATGCCATTACGTTGAGAATTATGTTGAATGCGGAAAAGACAATGATGTAGTTCATACTTACCTATATTAGGTAGTACAAAGCCTGCTCCTCGATTGAGAAGCAGGCTTTTTTTGTTATTCTTAGGGTAATTATTGTTCTTTCCTCTTAAAACTACGTTGATATTAGCTGATAATTTTTAAAGCGTCCATTAATTGAGATTTATAAACTCGACCAATAGGCAACGTAATATTTTGAAGTTGTATCTCTAGATTAGTCAAATCTATGGTTTCAATTTCATCTATTTGCACCACATATCTTTTGTGGATTTGCAAAAATTCTTGTTTGGAAAAATGCTGAACAAACTTAGATAAGGATATCTTTAATACATATTTTTCTCTTTTCGTTACCAAAGTGCAATAATTTTTATCTGATTCGATATAAAATATGCTTTTTACTGGAATTTTGCAAAGTAAATTTCTCTTCTTTACAAAAAGATTACCGCCGACAATCAAAGTAGCTTCTGTTTGTTCTGTTACTTTGTTTCCGCTTAATTTTCGTAAGGCATATTCTAAAGAACTTCCTAAATTGTTAGCCACAATAGGTTCTAGTACATACCCAAAAATAGTGTTATTATCTTTGATAGGTAAAGTATCCGAGCTATTAACATCAGAAAGGAATAAAATGGGAAGTTGCTCACTTTTGAAAAAATGTACAAGGGCATTGTCTTCAGAAGCTTCCATCGGCATTATAACAAAGTCAAAATCTACTTTTCTAAATCCATCTGGGCTTTTCTTAAAGTGAAGTGCATCTCTATAATTTACTCTTAGTAATTGACAGTCAAGCTTTTCAAGGATTTTACTTACCTGTTCTGCAAAATCCATACCGTCTTCAACAATTAATACATTTGTTTTTCTCATAAGTAGGTTAGTTGTGCAAGTAATCGGTTAAGTGTTTAGGTTTCAAAATTTTTCAGACGCCAATAATAAATAAATAAAAAACACTATTTAGTTAATAAAGTATCAATAGGTTTTAAAAGCTTATCATCTACAATGATTAGTGTACAAAGTGACTAGTACATTTAACATTGCCTGTCATAAAATCAATGTAATACATTTTTTTTAATTTACTCTAACAATTTTATCGTCATCATATCAATTAAACGATAAAACTTTCTAGTTCTTTCATCAGAGACTGTCTATCAGAATAGTCAAAACGGAATTTTCTAATCAACTCCATTGCTATTTGCTTTGCACCAATATCAAACAAATGCTCTATTTTTTGTCTTATTTTTTTAGAAGGGACACGCCCTACATGATGTTTAATGTAGTCCTCCAATAAATCACGATAGAGCTGAAATACTTCATCTTTAAATATTTTTACTAAATATTGGTCAAATTGTTCCAGTATATCTAATGATTTTAATTTTCTGATGTAGGCGAATAAATCCTCCCAATTTTCTTCCTCTGCATATAATTTGGCGATAAAATCACGCTTAGCAATAGAAAAAGGAATGGTTTCTAAATCTTGTAGCAGTTGCTGAAAAGTCTTTGTCCAATCCTCTTTTGACTCCGTGTTACGTTGAGTTACAATACGCTTAAATACTTGAAAATGAACCAAGTCAAATGTTTGTAGTAGTAAATTCCGAGCTAGTGGGGCGGCAAGCGTTAAGTCATTTTCCTGCTGAGCAATATCTAGTCGTATTGTCACAAAATGTTGATGAATAAACGATGGGAAATTAGCCTCTAAGCCCAAATTAGCAAGGTATTTCAGTTGTTTAATATCTCCTTTCTGCTTGGCTTGTTGTAAGGCATGAAGCAGTAATTCGGGGTTATTCATGTTTTGCTTCACTATAGCTTGTGCTTGTTCCGAATAATTCATTTTCTCTAATAAAATCATTTTAGCAATGAGCAAGCGAGTATAGTTTTTTTCACTGTAAGCCGATTGTAAAGAAAAGTCATCGAAAAAAGAGAGCAATTCCGCCTCTTGACCTAGCTTTTCTGCAAGTAAAGTAAGTAACTTGTAGAAATAAGGCATTACCTCATTAATCCGATAAGTAATTTTTGAGGATTCCAGTAATGCGTAATTCCATAAATCTTTTGTCAGTGAAGGAGAGATAGGAGAATGGACAATATTACTTAATTGGGTAAATGCCGCTTCAATAACTAAAAGTAAATCATTTTGCTGATTCGTTTTACGCAGTATAGGCGTAAACTTCTCAATTAAACTTTGAGCTATGAAAATACCTGTGGTATAATACTGCTGCAAAAATGCAGTTTCTAGTTGTTGAAGCAGTTCTTTGGCTACTTTT
>CALDYY010000084.1 GCA_937944245.1 uncultured Saprospiraceae bacterium
AACTTTACCAAAACGCGAACAAAATATGCTGTCATTGACGATAGCTACGCTTGCGCTTTAAAAGAAGAAACAAAACCAGAAGAAAATTTCATAGAAAGCACTAATTCAGTGAGTTGGGGTAAAGTATTTGCTTTCTGTATGCGTCAACCTGCCATTGCCAAAAAATGTGGATTTATTCACGAAGTAGCCATAGATATTCCTGAAGGATTGCTTCAAAATGGTGCTTGGTTATATGCTGACCTAGCAGATGACAGTGATTACAGCTTTGCGGATAAAACCATCCTAAAACGCTATGCTGCTAGACTACCTAAAATGCAAGTCAACGAAGAACGCATTGTTTTTGCATCGGTACTATTTCCTGTTCGACATGACGCCATTACACCACCACCTGATAATCCTGATGTACCAACCATTTTAGACCAATTACTTTTGGAAGCAAGTATTTATGATGACGGCTTTGCCAAAATTGTCCACGCTGAACAGCCCGTTAGCGACCATTTACTCAAAGAAAAACGAGATGCCGAGTTTCCTGTTAGTAACGATGCAGGCATACGTTTAGGTTGGGATGATGAACAATTACTAATTTGGATGAACCGCCAGTTAGAAGAAGACCCTACCAAAGTTGGTCAGCGTGTGGATGCGCCGATGGGTGTCATTGGCTATCGAGTGGATGTTAGAGAACATCAAGAAAATCCTGCTGCATGGACATCGCTTTGTCAAGTAAGCAATCAAGCCGAATTAACACTGGGAGAGGTAACGATTGATACCCTCGGTGCTACAAGAGAACTCAGTGTGGAGGTATATCCCGCTGTTCCTGATGGCAAGGCAGGCAAACCATTTTGGCTACCTGCTTATTTCGCCTATTGGATAGGCAATAGCTTAGTGCTTCAAGACGAAGATGCTATTGATTTATACCGAAAAGAACAAAACGAAATTACGAAGAAAGATATACCGCAACAGGCAAAGAAAAACCTTATGTATGCTCCTGTGGGCGTAGAACAAGTGCCTTTACGTTACGGAAAAAATTATGATTTTAGGGTGAGATTAGCTGATTTGAGTGGAGGCGGACCCACTAGTGCAGATGTAAGAAAATACGATGCAGAAGCACCAGAAGCGCAATGGAGATTCAGAAGACATGCTATTCCACAAGCCCTCAACATCTTGAATGACTTGCCGCAAGGGGATAGTAATTACTTTACGGAAGCATCGCTGAAAGTGAAAAGACCAAGAATTGGCTATCCAAGTGCACTTTTTACGGGCTATCCTAATGCGCTAGATTTACTTAAAGCAGATTTTGACGAAGTAACCACACGATTTCGGATAAATCACAAAGACCCAGAAGGCAATCGCCCTATTGGAATTTTTGATCCTGATGTAGATAAAATAGAAATTGAAGTGGCAGTTCGTGCTTTGGATATGGATACCACCATTAAAAAACATCATCCACAAGATAATTTTGCTATTCTTTACACAACTGTACGCCATCTACCGAATGAAATTGATGGCACATTAGAGCTTCCGCTAAATTTTGTGGATAGCCCAATATTGCAATTTGTTGATTCAAAAAACCTATTCTTGTTAGGTCTTTCCAACCAAGAAGTCAATATTGATGAACTTGAAGCCATTGTATTACCCACTAATCGGGACATTCAAATCACGCTTAGAGCAAAGTGTGCTGACAAGGAAGACTACTATGTGGATAATGAAGCACTTTCTGGTGTCATCACTAGGTTTTTTACAAGAAAAGCAGCTACTAATGAGCAATTATTATTCAAAACCATAAGCGAACAAGCTGCCATTCGAGGTATCTATCTACGCCCTACCGAACAAAAATTAAAACAGGGTATTTCGCTACAAGATATTGCCTTGCATGGAGAGTTGGCGGCACACAAAAATAGATTCCTTCGTCCATCAAGGCAACCTAATCAACAAGTAACATCCATAGAAAATTTAGCCACTGCTATTGATGTGCAAAGTAAAGGGTTTTCGTTGATAGGCAAACAGGGACAGCGTTGGCAGTTTGGTGCTGCACAAGCGATTAGACATACCCTAGCTCCCGACAATACCAGTATTACTTTTTCCACAGAGGAAGATTTATTGAACCATTGGTTAGTTCCTATTACGCTCATACTCAATCGAGATTGGACATGGGATGGCATTATGCCTGATAGCTTTAAATTATTTAGAAGAAAGAAATTTAGCTTAGACCAAGATTGGGAAGACGAAATCCAAATAGGAAGCCTTGAGTTGAAGAAAGGAATCAATCTTCAAGCACTTGTAAAAGCAGACCGAAGCCAGACGTTTCTTTGTTTTATAGATGCTGTGGAAACAAAATCCGACAATGCTTCGAAGCATCCAGACGAGATTTTAGTGGAATATCGCATTGAGCCTAATTATAAACTGGATAACCCTGAAGTTCAGATTGATGAACCACTTCAGTTTTCACTTCATTTGCCTATCACAACAGCACCCTCGCAAATCCCTAAAGTGGTTAGTGCAGGTTTAGCGATGAGCAAATATGAGCGCGACGACAATTATGCCAACACAGCAGTACGCGAGCGTTATTTGTGGGTTGAATTTGAGTCACCAGTACAAAATCCTAGAGATGCTTTTTTTGGAAGAGTAACAGGCTACTCTCCCGACCCGTTATTGGCGGAATGGACAGAGGACTGGATGTCGCCTAAAGAACCACCTGCACTAGGCATAGAGCCTGAACATAGGCGCATTATTAGTCCAAATCATAGTGATGACAAATCTGGACTAAATGCTATGCAACAGTTAATTCCAGCCAATGATAGTCAACGTCATTTTCTTGTGCCACTTCCTGAAGGCTTACATTCGGAATCACCCGAATTATTTGGTTTTTTCACCTATGAGTTCAGAGTAGGGCATTTGGAAGGCTGGAGCACAGCACAGGGGCGTTTTGGTAGAGCGCAAGAGTACAAGGGCATACAACATCCATTACCTCAACTTTATCATCAACCAATTAGAGATGAAAAACAAATTCAAATAACTGCTCACTACGCCGAAGCAGTATTTGACGGTAGAAATGTGACGGCAAAACCTAGCAGAACGCAACTTTGGGCATTGCTTTACGCTCAAGTTCGGATGGCAGACGGTAGCGACAATCGAAATATTTTATTACAAGATCGCTTAATGCGACCTGTTCAAAAACGAAAATTTGATGCTCAAACAGGCGTATTCATTAGTCCTACTGAGGAAACAATTGCTATTCAACAAGCACAAATGGCCTGGTCTAATGCAGAAGTAGCTAATTTACTTAAAAAATATGGCTTAGATGCAAATAGCCCTTTAAGCGTGCTTTGTGTAGAGATAATGCCAAATGGCGAGCAGTTTTTGTCTAAGAATTACCATGCGCATCATGACAGGTATCACGTTAGAGCAGATAGAAATTTACCGCTTTTTTCTACCCAAAGGGCAAAATTATTTATGGATAGAATCATCTATAATCTTCAACAAGCAGAAATTAGAAATGATATTCACAATGAAGATATGTCTGCACGACCACTTTCTGACGATTTAGGGCATTATCGAATTTTAAGAGCCTCTACATTGGTAGCTGTTCCAGAAATTTGTTGCGCAGATTGTTAAGTTTTGATAAGGATTGAGTAAATAAACTGTGTTTAGACCATAAAATTATTTAATATTGTCATAAAAGTAATAAAACCACATCTTATGGTGTTTTGAACGTTTACAAAACCAAAGATTTTATGGCAATTACCGTCAGAAACGGAAAACAGAGTTTGATACTCAAAAAAAGTAGTAATTTAGTAGGCTTGCGCTCTAACAAAAGTGCGGAGGAGTCGAGCTATGTGACAAAGGAGCTACATAAAAATTTAGGTGGCTTCAACATAGTACAATTAGCCAAAAGTGTAGTAGAAAATATTGATAGCAAACTGGATGAAGTACGCGCTTTTGAAGAAGTGGACACAGGAACACACGTTTACTATGCCGAAGGTAGCAATCGTCCTATTGTACCCACAGGCGATATTTTTATTCAGTTTCAGGCGGGAAGTAGTGCCGACGAGCAGAATTTAGTCTTACAAGAATTTGCCTTAAAACTTGCCGAGCGCAAAGATGACTTGAATGTCATTGCAACGGTTACGCCTGACTCACCCAATCCATTGAAAGTAGCGAATGCTTTAGAAAAAATTTCTTTGGTTAAATGGGCAGAACCTGACTTGGATGCGCCTATGGATGAATACAATTTTGAGTTACCCAAAGATGAATTAATCGAACATCAATGGCATTTAAAAAACGAAGGTTTTGTCGTAGATGCCAACTGGAAAATTAAAAAAGGTGCAGATGCTAAAGTGATAGATGCGTGGAAAAGATTAGGTAATACAGGTAGTTCAGACATAGTAATCGCCATAATTGACAATGGTTTTGACTTGAATCACCCCGATTTAAAGGACAAAGTTTATCGCCCTTTTGATAATTGGTCAAATACCGTCAATCGAATACCTGGCGCAGATTCAGGGCATACGCATGGCACGCCTTGCGCTACCGTTGCATTGGCAGCTATTAATGGAAAAGGCATTGTGGGAGCTGCGCCAAATGCTCGTTTTATGCCTATACATGGTACAACGTTCAGCACGCGTGCTACGGAAAAAATGTTTGATTATTGTATCGAAAATGGTGCAGACATCATCAGTTGTAGCTGGGGAACAACCGATTCAGCTTTTGCACTCAATGGTATGAAAGAGGCTGCTATTGCAAAAGCAGCACGAACAGGCAGAAAGGGCAAAGGCAGTATTATTCTTTTTGCAGTAGGCAACGACGACTTGGACTATGTGAATTTTTACGCTGCTCATCCCGATGTGATTGCAGTAGCTGCTTCCACCAGTAAAGACGAACACGCCAGTTACTCGAACAGAGGCGTAGAAGTGTCTATTTGTGCGCCCTCCAACGGTGATTGGCCCATTATTGCAGGGCGCGCCAGTTGGGATGAAGGGCTGGAATGGGAAACGGGCAATTTCAAGTTTTGGCGCGATGGACGCTCTAGAGGTAATGAATATAAGCATTTTGGCGGCACTTCCAGTGCTTGCCCATTAGTGGCAGGCATTTGTGCATTGATGCTTTCCGCCAATCCAGATTTGACCGCACGTGATGTGAAAAAGATATTACAAGATACCGCCGATAAAATTGGTGCTCCATCAGAATATACGAATGGACACTCCAAGAAGTATGGATACGGTAGAGTAAACGCTGACCGTGCGGTAGCAGAGGCACTACGTAGAAAAGATGAGGCAGCGAGCAAAAGTTTTGACATTAATGTAGGTATTCGCTCGGGGCAGGGATTATTTCGATTTAATGTCGCCAAGCAAGCCCCTCAAGGTTGGGGCGTACAAATTGGTGCTTTCGCCGATTATGGTAATGTGCTGATTCAAGCAGAGTCCCTACAAAGTCGCTTTAATGCACCTATCGTTGTCAATATCAGCGAAGTAAATGGTAAAACAATTTATAAAGTAGTGGTAGGTGCTTACAACACTATTGAAGAAGCCAAAACGCTAGAGCAAAAAATGACGCAAGCAGGAGTAAGAGGTTTCCTTAGAAACCTGAAGGACTTATTTTAACACCTTACTTTTGTCGAAAATTTGAACATGACCTATACGCTACTTTTTTTTAAGGCTTTGCATGTGGTTGGTTTTGTGGCTTGGTTTGCAGGGCTATTTTATTTGGTACGCATTTTTGTGTATTACAGAGAAGCAGGCGATAAGCAAGAACCCGACAAAGGCATTCTCCAAGAGCAATTCGGATTGATGCAGTGGAGGGTGTACAAAATCATTTGTAATCCCGCCATGATGATTACTTGGACAGCAGGCTTAATTATGTTGGGTTTAGGTATTTTTTCACCGACCATTCCTAATTATCTTTCTGCCGAAAATGGCACGCCTGGCTGGATGCACTTGAAGTTGCTACTCTTGGTTTTGCTGACAGGCTATCATCTTTGGTGCAAACGCATCATTAAGCAATTGGAAGCCAACACTAGCAAATTTACTCCTTTTCAATTTCGCTTGTTCAATGAATTGCCTACTATTTTTTTGATTTCTATTGCTTACATTGCCGTTTACGGCAAGCTCGGATTATTGAATTATGGTTATTTGCTGATTGGTGTAGGGTTATTCGGATTGCTCATTTACAGGGGGGCAGTAGCCTACAAAAAACGTAGAGCAGCAATAGAATAAAATTTTGGCAATTTCAGAGATAAAATAAAAAGTGATGGAACAACCAACCGAGTTAATCAATTGGGCTGACTTTCTGAAAATGGACATTAGGGTTGGAACGATAATTAGTGCCGAAGTATTCAAAGCAGCAAAGCAACCTGCTTATAGAATAAATATTGACTTCGGAATTTTAGGTATTAAGAAAACATCTGCACAAATTACAAAACTATATTCTCCCGAAGAAATCATTGGTAAACAAGTCGTTGCAGTGATAAATTTTCCATCTAAGCAGATTGCCAACATCAAAAGTGAATGTCTCATTTTAGGTGCGGTAAATGAAAATGAAGTTACACTATTAGTCCCCGATAAGCCTGTGAAAAATGGATTAAGAATTGGATAATGTGAACTATCTTAAAAACCTTAACCATTCAGAAGATAATTTCACCAAGAATGTGTCTTTAGTACATCTACAAAAATATGATTTACAAGGCTTTAGTTTATTTTGATTTTATATTTTGCATTCATTATACTTCCATTACTGAAGGAGTAAAGCAATGACCAGCAGTGTGCCAAATATTAAACTGGCAATGCCGTTAGTAGTGAAAAAGGCAAGGTTAACTTTACTTAAATCGTTAGGTTTTACCAATAAATGTTGATAAAACAGAAGCGCGATGAAGATGGCAGTCGCTAACCAATGGATGCCGCTTAACGAATAAGAAAAGCCTAAAAGGTAGGCTGCTAAAGTCATGCAGGTAGCGCAGATAAGGTGAAGTAAGGTGGAAAGTTGCAAAGCTCTTTTTTTGCCTAATGCTACGGGAATGGAATAGAGGTCAAGAGAGCGGTCAAATTCTTCATCTTGTAAAGCATAAATAATGTCGAAGCCCGATACCCAAAAGAGGACAGCCGCAGAATACAGTAAAGGTATGGCATCGAACTGCCCGCCCGCCGCCAAGTATGCTCCAATAGGGGCAAGTGAAAGCCCAAGCCCAAGCACAAAGTGGCAAAGAAAGGTAAACCGTTTGGTGTAACTATAACCTAAAATGACTGCCAACGCAATAGGAGAAAGGTAGAAACAAAGGGGATTGATAAACCAAGTAGTTACTGTGAATAGTAGAGAATTGACTATCACAAATGCCAATGCAGCATTAGGGCTAATGATACCTGCTGGAATTTCTCGCTGCTGGGTACGGCTATTTTTAAGGTCAATATCGCGGTCAAGATAGCGATTGAAAGCCATCGCTGCACTTCTAGCAAAAATCATACAGAGCAAAACTAATCCTAAATTCTTCCATTTGAAATCAATACCAGACTGTTGAGTGGCTAAGAAGAAGCCAACCATAGCAAATGGAAGTGCAAATATGGTATGCGAAAATTTAACGAGTGATAAATAATGTTTCATAAAGTGGATTAACCCGTAAAACTGATATTAACAAAAAAAATGCTGGTCTGCCAAAGATAAGGGCACACCAGCATTTTTTGTTCTATTGTAATCTAAAATTTAATCCTATTGAACAGCAGCACCACCAGCCACTTCACCAGTGATGGTTAATCTTGTCGTTACCGGATTAGTGTTTGCAGTAATTGTTACTGTTTTTGTCTGACGACCTGGTTTGTTTTTACTGTCAAATTCTACCATAATTTCTCCTGTTGCACCCGGTGCAATAGGGGTTTGTGGCCACTGAGGTACTGTACAACCACAGCTACCCGTAGCATTGCTAATTACCAATGGTTCTGTACCTGTATTTTTGAATTTGTAAGCATGGCGTACTTTTTCGCCATCATTTACTGTTCCAAAGTCAAAAGTCATCTCATCGAAAGTCATAGTAGTAGTTGGTCCTACTGGTGCTACTGGTGCATCACTTTCACCTGTGGCGATAGGTGAATCTGGTGTCATAGCATTATTTGGTGAAAGGCTTTGTAATGCGGTGTCTCTCACATTTTTGTCTTCGCTAGCGCAAGCACTTACCAGTAGTGCAACTGCCAATGCTAAAAAACTCAAGTTTAATTTGGATAACATCGTTAAATGAATTTTAATGAATGAATGTAGTTTAAATTAATCTAGGGAAAACATCCCTTTCTCGACCGCAAATATAACAGATGTATCTATTCTAAGATACAAACTGCTTGATAACGATTTGTTAACAGTTTTGTTCGATGCTCTCGAACTTCAATCGTTCAAAAGACAACGGATTACCTTTAAAGGCAATCCGTTGTCTTTAAATAGATAAGCATAAACCATTTATTTGAGTGAAAAAAGGTAGTCATTAGAAATAATTAACTCCTTACCGACAAATTTTACAACTAATGTTTTTAGTTGTTCTCGTATTTTTCGAAGATATTGTAGTTGTTGTTCAGATGTGGTGGTTTCATCAAGGCTACTTTTTAGTTTCCACACTAGATTTTTCTTACTTTCGATAGTCGAGGGTAGTTCAATTTCTTTTGTTGTTGTAATAGTAATGGAAAAGTCAAATTTTTGCTCTGGCAAAGTTTCAAAAGTATAGGTCAACAGTTGAGTTATATCTATTCCATCTTCCAACATAACTTTACGAGCTAGCTCTTGATTTAAGGTAGAATTGGAAATCGTGAATAATTCCAGAAAATTATGTCCATAGAAACGCAGATAACCTGATGCAATTTGGTTTTTTGCATTTTCATCCGCACAAATGACAAGCACTTTTTTCATCACTTTGACTATCTTTTGTTTAGCTAATATTAACTAAATGTAAAGATATGTAAAATTCAAATTATCAAAATGCTTGTTGATAAAATTACACCTAATTTGCTGTCTGTTTAAATGTAATGCTAATCCTCGTTTTCTGGAGCAAGTTGAATAATCAATCCATCCATTTCATCATTTAGCATGAGTTGACAACCCAATCGGCTATTATCTTCCACAAAAAAGGCTTGGTCGAGCATATCTTCCTCTGCTTGGCGCATTTCTGGTAAATCGTGGTCGCTCAAAACATAGCAATGACATGTGGAGCACATCGCCATACCCCCGCAAGTACCTTTCACAGGCAATTCGTAAGCCTTACAGATTTCCATGATGTTCATGTTCATGTCCGTAGGCGCTTCAAGTTCGTGTGTTTTACCTTCTCTATCAATTACTGTTATTTGTATCATTTTTTAGGTGTTAGGTATTTAGGTGTTGGGTATTAAGTATTAGCACTAACCGCCAAAATCTAATACCCTAACCTTTTACTTAAGAAGCCACTTTTGAGGCTGTTGCTAGAATACCTTGCTCGCCCATGACGGTAGTATATTTAAAGCTCAATTTCTTATCGGGATAAATATATTTGAAAGCCGATTGACACATTAAAGTCGCTTCGTGGAAACCACAAAGAATCAATTTTAATTTACCAGGATAAGTATTGATGTCGCCAATAGCATAGATACCTGGCACATTGGTGCTGTAATCATAAGTATTGACTTTGAGTGCACCTCTTTCAATTTCTAAGCCCCAATTTTCCAAAGGTCCAAGTTTGGGCGTCAAGCCAAAAAGCGGAATAAATTCATCTGCCTCTTTGGCAAAAGTACCTAAATTCTTATGCTTAATCGTTACTTCTTTCAAGTGGTCTTGTCCTTCCAAACCTACTACTTGGGCATCTGTAATCATTTTTATTCGACCTTCCATATCTAGTTGATGCACTTTTTCAACGCTATCCAATGCACCTCTAAATTCCGCCCTGCGATGTACTAGCGTCACTTCTTTAGCTATGTTAGCTAGAAAAATCGTCCAGTCCAAGGCGCTATCGCCACCACCTGCAATCACTACTTTTTTATCTCGATATACCTCTGGGTCGCGCACAAAATATGCTACGCCTTTATCGTCTTCAAATCGCTCAATATTGTCAATGGGGGGTTTTCTTGGCTCAAAAGCCCCCAAACCTGCCGCCACTGCAATTACAGGCGCATTTATCTTTGTGCCTCTGCTTGTGGTCAATAAAAAAGAGTTGTCTTCTAAACGCTCAATTACTTCAGCACGCTCCCCTAAAGTGAATGTTGGTTGGAAAGGCTCTATTTGTTTCATCAAATTATCCACCAATTCACCAGCGTTTACCGCAGGATAACCTGGAATATCGTATATAGGTTTTTTAGGATAAATTTCTGTTAACTGACCACCTACCTGCGGAAGTGCATCCACTAAGTGGCATTTTAATTTTAACAATCCCGCTTCAAAAACAGTGAATAAACCCACAGGTCCTGCTCCGATAATAAGAATGTCTGTTTTTATCATTTATATTTAGCTTTTTTAGTCTGAATCCAATTAGAAACTATTTAATAATGTTTTAAATAGTAATTTGTTTTATGTAGGTAATTGCCTAGATTGAACATAACACAATAAAACCTATCAGTTCAACAAATAAACAACACGACGTAATAATTTTACAAGCGTATGAATTTATGAATACTTTTCTGCTGAGGTTTATCATCTAATTAATTGATTTTTATGCTTTTTGCTCTAATTTGTTAACAAAATAGCTAGAATGTAATCCACACTCTTTTTTCTCCGTTCCTTTCCAGCGGCCTTCTCTTCCTTCTCCTTTTTCTGTGCAATGTTCACAACCAATGGAACTGTAACCATGCTTTTCTAATGGATGACGAGGCAATTTGTTGTAAGCTACTTGATACAAAAATTCACCTTCTTCCATGTCAATTAATGGATGAAACTTAATGATGTCGCCCTGCTGCTCAAAAATACGCAGATTTGAACGAAACTCTGTTTGATAAGACATTAAGCCCGACATCCAAATTTTGTGTTGTGCCTTTATTGGCTCTAAAGGGACAACTTTGTTAATCGTGCAACACATTTTGGGATGCTCTATCCACCATTTTTCCTCCGTAGTCATACGATTTTCTTCTTCTTGCGGAAAAACTTCAATCAAATTGAGGTCGTAAAGTTGCGTTAGATAATCCTTATACGCTAAGGTTTCTTTAAAATGATAAGTCGTGTTAATAAAAAACACACGCTGCTCAGGACAAACTTGATGCAGTAAATGCAATAAAAAAACTGAATTTGCACCAAAAGACGTGGTTACCAATACATCCTGCATGTAAAAGAACTCATAAAGTAGCTCTATTCGTTCCTTGTAATGTAACGGTTCAAAAACCTTATTCAAATAATCAACACTTTGAGTCTTCCAGTTGATAGAAGCGTCCGATAATGTTGCTGTCATATGATGTTCAAATTTTTCTGAATTAAAAGAATTGGTAACGTAACGTTACCTTATGTTTAAACTACTTCAACTGCTTGAAGCACTTTGCTTTTTTCAAACTGACGATGTAAACTTACTACGTTGCCAATGACAATAATGCCTGGTGTTCCTATTTGTGCCATTTGTGCTTGATGCACAATAGTTTCCACGCAACCTACAACTACTTTCTCTCGCTCACACGAACCATTTTGGATAAGCATTACTGGAGTAGCTTGTTTACCCTGCTCCACGAATAAATGTACAATTTCTGCCAATTTGTGCATTCCCATTAAGATAATAACGGTGGCGGTAGATTGCGCTGCTAATAACAAGTCCTTTGATAACTGTCCCGATTTTGTAGTACCTGTCAAGACCCAAAAACTTTCGTTCATGCCTCTGCGCGTTACAGGAACTCCCTGCAATTCGGGAAGTGCAATAGCACTTGAAATTCCGGGAATTACTTCCACTGGCACATCAAACGACTGCGCAAACACCATTTCCTCATGTCCTCTACCAAACACAAATGGATCACCTCCTTTCAGACGCACTACATGACCATGAAGTAGCGCATATTGCACCATTAAAAGGTTAATATTTTCTTGGCTGTGTTTGTGTTGACTGGCTCTTTTACCAACATATATTTTGAGTGCATCCGCAGGTGCATCATCGAGCAATTTTTTAGAAATAAGGGCATCATATAAAATAACATCCGCCGATTGAATAGCGCGCAAACCTTTAAGTGTAATCAACTCAGGGTCGCCTGGTCCAGCACCTACAAGCGTTATTTTCGGAATGATTGTTTTGCACATCGTTAATTTAGGTTTAGGCTTTGTAATAATCCGCAATCACTTCTTTATCTACACCATTAGCTGCTGATAATTGACTTTTTCTAATGTGAATTACCTGTGCTATGAAGTCTTTTGCATCTTGAATATATTGCGCAGCAAATGTTGCTGTTGGCTCATGTTGATTGATGCGCAGAACATAATTTGGGAAATCTTCACTCCAACCAAAGTCCCCTGTTTCGATGTAGTGTTTTTGAAAATCGTTGAGGATTCCTTTTTGTGTGTTGCATTTGACATCTTTGCTTAGCAAAAGTGCCTTTGCGCCCGTTACAAATGCGGTATAAGCATGGTAAATACCATCGGCAAAAATGCTTTGTGCTAAAGTTTCTTGTGCTTTTTCAATTTTTTCATTTGCATCGCCAATAATGACACCTACCACGTCAAGCATTACACCAGCGCATTCTCCTACACCAATTTCCTGACGATATTGATGGTTTTGTCCCCAATCGAAAACATCTTCTGGATTCAAGGTCTCAATATCTGCAAGGGGTTTGAGCAGGTCATAAAAATAGCTTTTACCCAACCGATAAAAATAATCATTAAAATACTCACCCTCTTTTGCTTGATGTTCGTAGTCATCTAATAGTGTACGCACTACATTAGGTATGCGTTTAGAAGGAATTTTAATTATTTTTTCTGCTACATAGCCTCTACCTTCAGTATCAACGCCACCGCCTATTACGACTTGCATGGCGGGAACAACCAATGCTTTTTTCTTAATGGAACTCCCGTGAAAGCCAATATTAGCAGCCATGTGTTGCCCACAAGAATTCATGCAGCCACTTATTTTAATTTGAATATTTGATTCATCTACCAATTGTGGGTATTCTTCTCTCAACACTTCTTCCAGATTAACGGCTAAGGCAGTGCTATTGGTTACGCCCAAAGCGCAGGTATCTGTGCCAGGGCAAGCCGTAATATCGTTAATTGTATTGAATCCAGGATTTGCCAAATCCATTTCATGTAAGCGATTGAAGAGGTAAGGCAAATTTTCTTTGGCAATGAATTTGAGCAATATACCTTGATTGACTGTCATTCTGATATCATCGGCAGCATATAGTTTTACTAAGTTAGCTAACTGTCTTGCTTCTGGTGCTTTAATGTCGCCCAAGCGCACGCGTAGTTGCACGCCATAATGTCCTTTTTGCTTTTGCTCAAATACATTGGTCATCAACCAGTTTTGATATTTCACTTCATCTAAAGGTGCTTCAACAGGAGCTAATCTTTTTATGGGTGCTTCATTCAACACAATATATTCAGGATCAATCGGATAGCTTTTGTTTTTCAATGCTTTCCACTCCTCTTTCACCAAGGTCATAAATTCTTCCACGCCCATTTTTTGGATTAAAAATTTCATGCGTGCCTTCATTCGTTTTTCGCGTTCGCCGTAGCGGTCAAACACACGCAAACTAGCCTCCATAAAAGGAATAATTTGGTCTTGAGGCAGAAATTCATACATTGTAGTAGCAACCATAGAAACCGCTCCTAAACCTCCTCCAATCACCACTTTGAAACCTCGTTCCCCTTGTTCATTCAAGCGAGGAATGAACCCAAAATCGTGAAAATAGGTGTATGCCGAATCCACATCGCTGGAGGAAAAAGCAATCTTTATCTTTCTACCCATTTCCTGACAAATCGGATTGCGCAGCAAATACTCAAAAGTAGCTTGTACATATGGTGACACATCGAACAACTCGTTAGGGTCAATGCCTGCTTTTGCAGAGGCAGTGATGTTGCGCACTGTATTGCCGCAGGCTTCACGAGCCGTTACTTCTTTTTCCGCCAACGCCGCCCATACTTTTGGAGCATCGTCCAATTTGACGTAATGCAACTGAATATCTTGGCGTGTCGTGATGTGTAGATTGCCCGTAGCGTACTGTTCGGAAACATCCGCAATGCGAATTAACTGCTCGGCAGTTAGACGACCATAAGGAATTTTGATGCGAAACATCTGCACGCCTAGTTGCCGTTGTCCATAAACACCTCTCGTTAATCGGTAGAGCCTAAAGCGTTCGTCACTTTCTTTTCCTGTTCTGTAAGCCTCAATTCTACGCTCTAGCTCAAGAATATCTCTTTGGTCTTCGATTTTGATATTTGTCCAGTCCAGTGAAGTGGTCATGTTTTAGTAAATTAAAAAAGCCTTTTCAAATTTATTTTTTGAAAAGGCTTCATTTATAAATTATCGAAATAATATGCTAAATGAAATCCTTTTCCAGCATAAGCAAGCAACAACAACACATCATATTTTGAATAGAATTTTTCATCGCTTGTATTTTTTTTATTCACAATACAATTTTAAGGGCATATAGTGGAATAACAAAACAATACATATTCATATGAACATATTAGCCTTATCTATTGATAGTCAATTAACTAGATGCTGAAATCGCTAAGTAATTGATTGTAAATTATTTAATACTTATCCTACTTGTTAAGTAGGATATAAATGAATGTAAAATCTTTTAAGAAAAAATTTAAAAAAAGTTATCATCGGAACTTAAATACAAAGCTCTACGAGTGTAGAGGAATTATTCTTGCAGATTTATCATTTATAAAAAAATTAGCTCACTTTAAGTTTAGGTAGGTGTTCTACAAAATTAGAGATAGTTAGTAGAATATTGAAACAACATTAGTTTTAGAAAAAAAAGAGGGTAATGACAACATCAAGCGATGTGCATTACCCCTGTATAACCCCAAAAAACCAAATGAAAACAATCTACATATGAAATATCTTTGCCTACTATGCCCTTGAAAGTTTATGTTAATTGTATAGGATTTGGTTAATTTTTGATTATTTAGTTACATTAAATGCTTTTTGTTCTACGTTTGTTTAGTCTTCTAACTGGATTTTTATGAATTTGATGTTATGACGGCATTTTTTTTAAAAGTAACAAAATTTGAAAATATATGAAGGCAAAAATATAAATTGTTTGAGATTGTGCAACATATTTTGAATTTTAATTTTAAAAAAAAATAATTTCGTGACAAGTATTAAAGTATAGTCTTCATAAAGTGTGTTAATACAATAAATATGCTAACAAATAAAATGATGAAATCATTATTGCTATTTTTCTTATTGTTGCTGAGCATTGCTCTGCCTGCTCAAAGAAATTTTTACAAAAACTACATTTTTACAGAGGCGGATACTTTGCGTGGTATGTTGCGTCCAGAGCGTACTTGTTTTGATGTAACTTATTACGCCCTTGACCTAAAAATAGATATTGACCAAAAATTTATCGCAGGCACTGTGGATGTTGCTTACCATACGGTAGCAGATTTTGAAACGCTCCAGTTGGATTTATACCAGAATATGCAGATTCAGCAAATTACATGGCAGGGGAGTCCGCTCAAGTATGAACGTCGCCATGATGCCATTTTTGTTCATTTTCCAAACCTTCAAAAGAAGGGTACGAAAGGAAAGATTCAAGTAAAATACGAAGGGAATCCGACGGTAGCTATGCGTCCGCCTTGGGATGGTGGTTTTGTCTGGAGTAAAGATAAAAATGGTAAACCTTGGGTCGGCGTCGCTTGCGAAGGCGATGGTGCAAGTTTGTGGTGGCCCTGCAAAGACCATCTTTCTGACGAACCCGATAGTGTGAGCATTAAATTGACTATTCCTAGTAATTTGATGGCTGTTGCCAATGGTAATCTAAGAAAAAAGACGGCTTTGGATAAGCAATGGACACAGTGCGAATGGTTTGTGAGCTATCCTATTAATACCTATAATGTGACATTGAATATTGCGGATTATGCCAATTTCAAGGAAACATACACCAATAAAAACAGTGAAGCACTTGAACTTGATTATTATGTGCTTACTTACAATTTAGAAAGGGCTAAGAAACATTTTAAGCAGACCCATGAGGTAGTGGCTTGCTTTGAGGAATATTTTGGTAAATACCCTTTTTGGGAAGACGGTATCGGTTTTGTGGAAACCCCTTATTTAGGGATGGAACATCAAGGCGCTATTGCGTATGGCAACCAATATATGCGAGGCTATTTGGGAGGTATGATTCCCAAAGATATGAATTGGGATTATATCATTGTGCATGAATACGGGCATGAGTATTTTGGCAATAGTGTAAGTGCCAAAGACATTGCCGAGATGTGGATTCACGAATCGTTTACTACCTATATGGAAGCGATTTATGTGGAATGTAAATATGGCTATACCGATGCGATTCGCTACTTGCAAGGGCAACGCGCTTATATCAGAAACCAAGAGCCGATTGTTGGACCACTTGAAGTTAATTTTGACGCTTGGTCAGGTAGTGATCATTACTACAAGGGGGCTTGGATGTTACATTCACTTCGCCACGCTATCAACAATGAAGATTTGTGGCTTGGCTTATTGAAAAGCATTCATCAAAATTTTGCGTATAAAACTACCACTACGCAAGAAATTATTGCCTTTGTCAACACATACATGAAAAAAGATTTTACGCCATTTTTTGAGCAATACTTGTATCATGCCAAATTGCCCATTTTTGAATATTCACTCAAGCAACAAGGCAAACAGTTAAAACTTCGCTATCGTTGGTCAACGCCCGTGAGCAGTTTTGATATGCCTATTTTTGTTGGCAAAAAAGACAATTATCAAATGATTTACCCCACTACGCAATGGCAAGAAACAACGCTAAGACAGTTGACGTTAAAAGAATTTAATGTAGCTACCGAGTTGTTTTTGGTGGAGGTGAAAGCGCTGGATTGAGATTGTATTACATTTCTGGAGTAAAAGACAAATTTAGGGCTTGGTTAAAAATTTTCATTTAGTGAGGGTTTCACTTCAAGTGAAGCCCTCACTCTAAGAGCCAGAAAAATTTAATAGGCTAATTAACTAAGCACTACTGAAGTCAGATTTTGTAGAATGAAAAAGTTCTTATCTTCCAGAAAATGACATACCAAAACCCCTACTCCTTCTGCTGAAATACCCGCACATAATCTACCACCATTTGTTGAGGAAAAACCGTAGTGCTATCAGGGTTTTTAGGCCAGTTTCCACCGACGGCGATGTTGAACAAAAAGAAAAAAGGTGCATTAAACGGGTAAGGTTCTCCTGCGGTATCGTTAGAGGTTAGGGTATAAAACAGCACATCATCCACGTACCAATAAATGGCATTAAGTTCCCAATAGATGGTAAACACATGAAAGCGGTCAGAAAAATCTTCCTTTTGAAGTGAATAGCTATTGCCTTTGTATTTGTGCTGCGAAAAATCGCGTCCCCAGTGGGCAGTACCATGTGTCTTTTGTGGTTCATGCCCAACGATTTCCATGATGTCAATTTCGCCACAAGCGGGCCAGTTTGCTGTTGGAATATTATTGCCGAGCATCCAGATGGCGGGCCAGATACCTTGTCCTTTTGGCATTTTTGCACGGATGTCTATGCGCCCGTAAGTAAAAGTGCGTTTATCCTGCGTTTTCATGCGCGTGGAAGTAAAATTGTGCTGTATATCCTTGCGTGCTTCTATCGTGAGAAAACCATTGGCTACTTTAGCATTGTCGCCAGCGGTATAGTATTGCAATTCGTTGTTGCCCCAGCCATTGCTGCCTCTTCCAACTTCGTAAGTCCAATCCTGCAAATTAAGTGATTCACCGTTGAACTCATCCGCCCATACTAAATTTAGGGTGGGGTAGCTATCAGGCGTTTCATAACCTACATCGGGCATAGGCAATTCATTATCGTCATTTAAAATAATTCCTCGACCGAAAGATTGCCCTAATTCTGCATTAATAGGGTTGAACAAGATGACTCTAAAAAATTCTTCACCTTCTTTGATATTGTCGCCAATCACTTCAATAGAGATGGTCTTTTCTGTTTCCGATGGTGCAAATGTAATTTCTCCAGTGGTAATTTTGTAATCTAAACCGCCAAAAGCTGTGCCATCAGCCGTTTTGTAGTTAACTTGTACAGGCTTGTTATTTGAGCTATTGAGTGTGACTACGAAATCAAATTTGTTGTTTTGCTCACCCTCCGTTTTTGTAAC
>CALDYY010000085.1 GCA_937944245.1 uncultured Saprospiraceae bacterium
TTCCGATTAATGGAAATGCAGCGACAAATGATGCAAATGTTTACAAGTTGTGGTTGGTTTTTTGATGAAATCTCAGACATCGAGACCAATCAAATACTGCAATATGCAAATAGAGCTATTTATTATGCGAAACAAGTGATAAATATTGATTTGCATGATGAATTTATAAAGAAACTATCACAAGCACCAAGCAATGTCTATGAGGATGGTGCGGTAAGCTATATAAAAAATGTAGTTCCATCTGCCGTAGATTTAGAAAGAGTGGCAATGCACTATGCAGCAGCAGCACTTTTTGAAGAGAACCCAGAGCGACTACCATTATTTAATTACGAGGCTAAAAACCAATATTTTAAAAAATTGATTGCCGGTACGCAGCGCTTTGCAATAGGTAGAACCAATTTTAAATCAAAAGTCACGCAATCGGAACGCCAGTTTAGCTTTGCTGTACTTTATCTTGGTCAACAGAATATTATTGGCAATGTTTCTCCTGAAATGGAAGAAATAGAATTTTTAGGCATGCAGGACAGAACATTAGCTTCTTTCGAAGGTACTGATTTGGGTGAGGTTATCAACATTATGCAACAATATTTTAAAGGAAAAGCATTTAGTATTTGGCACTTATTCAGAGATGAAAAAAGGAAAATATTAAAACAAATTACCGACAGTAGCTTAGAAAAAGCTAAGTTATCTTTCAGAAGCATTTATAACGAAAATTATCAATTAATGTTAGGAATGCGCAAAAGCGAAATTCCAATTCCAGCATCTTACAAGAGTATGGTTCAATATGTAATTAATGATGACTTACAGCGCTTTTTTAAGTACAAAGACCTTCTCGTCAATGAACTAGAGCGTTTAATACACGAAATAAAACTTTGGGAAATTAGTATCATTGATAAGCGATCTCTTCAATTTACTATCAGTGAACGAATTTTTAAGGAAATATACCAAATCATTCATCAACACTTACCACATGATTATATTGAACGGCTTGGTAAAATCATAGAAAAAATTAATAGTATCGGTATAGAAATAGATTTTTGGAAAAGCCAAAATTTATATTACTCCAGTATGCAACAACACCTAAAAGGAGAACAGAGACTGGATAATGGTGATTGGTTAATAGCTTACAAAAAACTAGGAGCTATTTTAAAAGTAAAAATAGAACTATGATTTAGTTTCTTTTAGTTTGTACTTTTGAAAATTGCGCACGCTGCTTTATTACTGGTTTAGAAGATAACTTACGATTGAAATTCAAGAAATAGCTTTCGTAATAAGTGTAAGACAAGTGCGCTAGCACAAGCGTAATGCCTAAAACAAGAAGATTAAAAATCAAAATATAAACTCCATATGGAAGGTTTAATTGTAGTATGGTTTTAGGAAAAATTAAACCGACAAATTGCATGACAATAACATGGAGCATGTAAATACCATAGGATATTTTTCCAAAATAAATTAATGTTTTGTTTTGTAAAGGAAATATTGATTTATCTACCAATAAACAAATAACCAAACCAAATAAAACCATACTAAACAAATGATACAATGGTTCAGGAAGGAAAGTATCAAAAAATGAGGTTGTAAAATACAACATAAAAATAAGAAAGAAAATGAATTTATAAGGTCGCAACTTTTCAGTGAAACGGTATTTTTCCAGTAGAATGGCACACAAGCCACTAAAGGAAAAATAGTAAAAAAACATTTGATAAGTCTTTAACCATTCTAGTTGCTTGGAAAAAAATAAGGAAAAATAAATTATTGTAAAGCCAAATAGAAAGGGTGTAATTCTTTTCAAGGGAAGTAGAAAAAAAAGTGGTGCAATAAATAAATAAAATTGTTCCTCAATTCCAATAGACCACATAATTTCTAACATACCTCCAGGACGATAAGTATAGAAAATATTGGGAAAGAAAAAGATTGCAAAAGATACTCCACTTAGCACATCATATTCATTATCAAAGGTGTAACCTAAATTAGGAAGTAATATTCTATAATGAAAAAGTCCATAGAATAAAACCAAATAATATAATGGAAAAATTCTGAATATTCTTCTTAAAAAAAAGTTCTTCAAATTGACAGTATGAGTGCTTGTCTTTTCCAAATAAAGTTGTCTGATAATGAGAAAACCACTCAAAGAAAAAAACATAAATACTGCTTGAATCCCTCTATTTAAAATGGCAGCGTCATAAAAATGAGGAAACCCCCTATTATCACAAAATTCTGGGATATGATAAATCACAACCAAAGTCGCTAAAAAGAATCGTAAGGCGGTTATATTTGGAAGTATTTGTGTGTGTTTGCTTGTGTTCATTATCTAATCAACATTTTGCCTTTAAGTGGTAGCTACCATTTAATTGGTATCTGTCACTTTAGTGTTTTCAGTTAGGTATGTTTTTCATAACTAATTTACATCTTTATACTAATTTTAGAGAGGCAAGTTACAAGGTTTTCTAATACAAAACAAATTAAGTAAAAAATGTATAATATTTTTTTAAATACATAAAAAGCAATAAATTAATATTTTAATTTATAATATTTTATTGATTTTGAGCAATTTCTGTTTAATATTGCTTTAAAAAGTGACTACAATTACCGTTCTTTAATGTTAAAAATTAGATATGAAAAACATCATTTTGATATTGCTGATTTGTTCATTTGTTACCATTTGTCTCGGACAATCTTCCATGCCTGTCATCTTGTCGCCAAAAGAACAAGCACGAATACAAGATGAACTGCTTGAAGCGCGATTTCAGACTATACTTCCTTTATTGATGCGCAGAGCAGGAATAGATATGTGGGTTTTGATTGCAAGAGAATATAACGAAGATCCTGTAATGAAGACTATGTTACCTGCAACTTGGCTTTCTGCTCGCAGAAGAACTATTTTGGTTATCTACGATAAAGGTGAAGAAGAAGGATTGGAAGCATTAGCAGTTGCTAGATATAATGTGGGTAGCTTATTTCAGAAAGCATGGAATCCTGAAGAAGAACCCGACCAATGGAAAAGACTGGTGCAAGTAATCGAAGAAAGAAATCCTAAGAAAATAGGTATTAATAAATCGCTTCATTACGCTACGGCTGATGGATTGAGTGCTACGGAACAAGAATTATTGATGCAATATTTACCCAAAACATCTCAAGAAAAACTGGTTTCCGCACAAGACCTTTGTGTGGGCTGGCTAGAGACCAGAACAGAACGAGAGATGGCTATTTATAGGCACATCATGCGCATTGCGCACCAGATTATTGCAGAAGGGCTTTCTGAAAAAGTTATTCATCCCGGTATCACTACAACAGAAAATTTAATTTGGTGGTATCGGCAGAGAATTACGGAACTGGGCTTGGTCACTTGGTTTCATCCGATAGCAGATATTCAGCGTGCTGACGCTAGCAATACAGAAAGTCAACGTTCTTTTGCTGCACGCCCCAGTGTGGACATTATTCAACCTGGTGATTTATTACACATAGATGTAGGCATCACTTATTTGGGCTTAAACACGGATACGCAGCAAAATGCTTATATCTTGAAAGCTGGTGAAACCGACGCCCCTGATTATTTAAAATCTGCTTACCAGCAAGGACTAAAGGTAATGGATATGTTGACTCATCAATTTAAAAATGGCAATACAGGCAACCAAATGTTGGCAGGCGCACTCCAGCAAGCCAAAGCAGCAAATATAAAAGCTACCATTTATTCGCATCCTATTGGTTATCACGGACATGCAAGCGGTCCAACTATTGGGCTTTGGGATCAACAAGATGGTGTTCCTTTTACAGGTGATTACCCACTTTATCCTAATACTGCGTATTCGATTGAGCTAAATCATGCCATTTTCCTGAAAGAATGGAATAAGGAAATCCGCATTATGTTGGAAGAAGATGGCTATTGGGACGGTAAACAATTTAGATATATTGATGGACGACAAACAGAACTGTTCTTAATTCCGAGACCTGCTGAAGCAGTAAGTCGTTTTTAAGCGTTTCTGGCAAACTTTGCCAGAATCAGAATTTTCAAGTTCTGATTCTGGCTATCAGGTTGTAAACAACTCAATCCTATTGTTATGCTTTTTGTCTGTTGTTTTTAAAGCGCTTTCTTCCAGAGCGTTCATTTCGTCCTCCTTGATTGCTAGGAAAGGAAGTTGAAGAGGAAGCATTGCTCTTTTTCTTAGGCGCACCACCGCTGCGATTACCGTTGTTACTAGGTCTTCTATCTCTATCGCGGTCTCTATCTCTATCGTTATTAGGCAATGAAATAGATTCGTTCAAATCTCTGTTGGTAACCATACTGACTTTGCCCAACTCGTAATTAAGCAATTTACTGATAAGCTCTTCTTTCGAGAGGTTTCCAAAAACAGAATCAGCAATCTCCGTCAATTTAGGGTCAAGTTGTGTTTTTGATTTAGTTTGCAGTATCTGCTCGCACCATGCACCAATTCTGCTCTGAAAAATAGCTGTAGCATCTGGAATCAAAGTTCGTTTGAAAGTGATACCAAGCTGTTTTGCGAATTGTTGAATTTTTCCAATTTCTCGGCTACCAATAAATGCAACAGAAATACCTTCTTTACCTGCTCTAGCAGTTCTTCCACTTCGGTGCGTGTAGTAAGAAATATCATCGGGTAAACTGAAATGAAAAACGTGGGTCAAGTCATTCACATCAATCCCCCTAGCAGCTACATCAGTGGCAATTAACACTTGTAACTCATTGGATTTGAAGCGTTTCATCACGCGGTCTCGCTGCTGTTGCGACAAATCGCCATGCAGTGCGTCGGCTTTGTAATCCTTTCTGAGCAGTATTTCTGCCAAATCTTGTGTATCGAGTTTTGTTCTACAAAAGACGACGCCGCGCAAGTCAGGATTAGCATCCAAAAAGCGCGTCAATGCTTCCATTTTATCAGAATGGCGCACCAAAACGAATTTGTGTTCAATATTGGCGTTCACTACATTTTGAGCGTCAATTTTTACCTCAATAGGATTATCCATGTAGGTATTCACGATGCGTCGAATTTCTGACGACATAGTCGCTGAAAATAGCCACGTCAATTTATCTTCCGGGGTGTAAGTAAGAATGGTATCCAATTCTTCTTTGAAGCCCATGTTCACCATTTCGTCTGCCTCGTCAAGTACCAAAAATTTAATTTGGTCAAGCCTAGCTGCTTTTCGCTTAATCAAGTCAATCAACCTGCCTGGTGTAGCAATAATGATGTGCTGTGGTTGGCGAAGTGCCTTAATTTGTGCAACAATGTTTGCCCCTCCATACACTGCTAGTATATTAAGTTTAGGCTGATACTTGCTAAAAATATTAATCTGCTCTGCAATTTGCTGCCCTAGTTCTCTAGTAGGTGCTAGGATAAGTGCTTGCGTGCTGTTGTTAGTGGGGTCAATACGCTCTAATAAAGGTAAGCCAAAAGCAGCAGTCTTACCTGTACCTGTTTGTGCAAGACCAATAAAATCGCGGTCTTCTTTTACAAGTTGGGGAATAGCTTTGTACTGAATTTCACTTGGTTTTTCAAAACCAAGCTCAGTAATGGCGTTTAATATCGGAGTGGAAAGCCCTAAATGCTTAAATGATTCCAAAGAAATGTTATTTTATATGATTCAAATGCAAAGGTAAGTTAAATTAGTGGATATTTCAACATCTGATTTAACTTGTGCGAATGGGTTGCTCAAGACGAAGGAAATAATATTTTATGAAATACCAATCAATTACATACTGAAAAGGATTAACTTTCATTACATTAAAATTAAAATTTATTTAATAACAAAATAGCAAAATTAATAACTGATATTATGTAAATAATTAACCTGCCAGATTTGCAGATAAAAATAATTTAAAATCATTCTTTGAATTGTTATTCTTTTCGCTTTAAATAAACTAATTGATTGTCAATCTTGGCTAACTTCTGCCTTATGAGATAGTGAATCCAAAATATTTTACTTCTTCTGTAAACTCAGGCTATCAATGGCACATCACAGGATGGTTAATAGCTTCCCAGAAGCGTAGCTCAGTGGGGAATTGAATGGAAAAGCCTCTAAAAATAAGCAATAGCGCTACACTGAGCATCACAAAAGAGGCAATATGTTGGAGATGATATTTGATTTTGTAGGTAATTGTATTTTTAACAAAGAAAACGCCAATCATCAGCGGCATAGTGCCTAGTCCAAAAAGTAGCATGAATAGTGCACCTTGCACAGGCGTAGCTGTAGTAACTGCACCTGCCAAAGCCAAGTAAACCAAGCCACAAGGAAGTAACCCATTAAGCAAACCTAATGTAAAACTACTATTACGATGACGAAGTTGCTTTGATATAGCTTTTTTGACAAGTTGTATATATTGATGAATCAAAGGTAATTTTACAAACTGGCTTTCCAAATTGATTTTGAATAGCACTACAATAAGTAAAATTAGCCCTAAGAAAATAGAAAATCCTTTTTGGATGCCTGCAACAAAAAGCCCTTTTCCTAAGAGACCCAAAAACAACCCTAAAAAGGTGTAAACTAGCACACGCCCAATATTGTATTGCAGAGCTTTAAAAGCCAATTGCCGCTTCTCCTGACGGTCAAGCGGCAGGGCTAGCACTAATGGTCCACACATTCCTAAACAGTGCGTGCTTCCCATTATTCCAATAGTTAAAGCTGTTAAGTAAATCATTTTACAGAATAATTGATTGCTCAGAATAGTAATTTTTTCCTTCAGATGACCAGTTTATCTTTACTTTCCAAAGTCCATTGGATAATCCATTTGTTGGTACAACCTGTATTCCCGCTGCGTTGGTACTCACGGGCAACTTAAAATCTTTTGTTTTATCCGATGGACGAAAAAATAAAATTTCACCTTGTTGTGCATACATTGGAAATTGCAAATACACTAACTGCTCTTTGCTATTCACCTTAAAACTAATATCATCCAACATAGCATTTGTTAATCGGTCAAAATGTTGTTGATATTTTAAATCTTCTTCGTAGTAGTTATCCACCACTAAACTATTGTCGTGAGTAGTAGATTTAATGACCGCAAAAATAAGCACCGCTGCAAAAGTGCCATAAAACAAAGCAATACCTGTTCCCCAGTTAAATTTCATAATCTAATTTTTTAATAAATCTCACTACTTAATCGGTCCTAAAAAGGATGTTTTTACTTCTGTTAGTAATTTTCCTTCTGAATATATTGCCACTTTAATTCTATTTTTTCTATCGTCCAATTGATTTTTAGGCAATTCAATAAACAAAGCTCCTTCTGCCATACTTGCTTTAGGTACAGTTGGCGCATCGCCGACCAATTTGATTTGACCATAATTTGTTACCAATCGGAACTCAATAGGCATAGGTTTATTGGTTTTATTGATGACTTGATAATTGTAAAGATTACTCAAAGTTTGGTCATCCACCTCTTGATAGAGTATTCCAGGTGTTCTTAGAATCAGCACTTGCACATCAGAGCGAATGGACATAAAGAAAATTTGAACACCTATCAGTAGCACTAATAAGAAAGAGTAAGCCATTACTCGCGGCGTCAATATTCTTTTACGCCCCTGCTCAATACCATTAAAACTATCGTAGCGGATAAGTCCTGTATCTCTATTTACTTTAACCATGACTTCATCACAAGCATCCATGCAAGCTGTGCAGTTGATGCACTCTAATTGTGTGCCATTTCTGATATCAATGCCAGTAGGACAAACTTTTACACAAAGCCCACAATCCACACAATCCCCTTGCGTTTTTTGTGCATTTACAACAGGTAATTCAAACATTGATGATTCTGCACTAGCCATTGCCAACGCTGGTTTTCCTTGTTGCTTTTTAATCTTGCCTCGTGGCTCCCCTCGCACATGGTCGTAGTGCACAACAATAGAATTACTATCTAACAACACACTTTGAAGTCTTCCATAAGGACAAATGGCAATGCACACTTGCTCGCGCATCCAAGCAAAAACAAAATAAAAAGCAAAAGAGAAAGCAATCATAGCAGTAAAGCCCTGCCAATTTTCCGCAATAGGTTCAGTAGCTAACTTAATGACTTCATCCACACCAATTATCCAAGCTAAAAAAGTATTAGCCACTAAAATAGCAATAACAAAGAAAATGGCTTGTTTACCTACTTTTTTAATTACTTTTTCAGTAGTCCAAGGTGCAGCATTTAAGCGTCTTTGAGCATTGGCGTCGCCTTCAATCCAATATTCTATTTTTCGATAAACCATTTCCATGAAAATGGTTTGTGGACAGACCCATCCACAAAAAACACGTCCAAAAACAACGGTAAAAAGAATAATAAATACAATAAAAGTAAGCATCGCCAACACAAATAGATAAAAATCTTGTGGAGCAAAGTGAGCACCAAAAATGATGAAATCGCGCTGGAGCAAATTAAACAAAAACAGCGGTTGACCATCGTATTTTACAAAGGGCATTCCGAATAAAAATGCTAATAACAACCAACTGACGTAAGTTCTCCATTTGAAGAATTTACCGTTTACTTTTTTAGGATAAATCCAATTGCGTTTACCATCTTTATTGACAGTAGCAATCGAGTCTCTATATTCTTCTGTATCTATAATTGGCGATTCCATAATAATTTGTAATTATTGTTAATCAGCAAGTTCTTTTTGTTCAACTTGCTTAGAAGAGAACTGATACTTTTCTTCAAACAGGCACTTTGATGATAACATTAATTTTTGATGATTCACATTTTCAATGTTATCACCAAAGTGCTACTACTTAGCCTCTATTTCATTCCAATCATCGGACTTACTGCTGTCGAATCCGATGGGGTACTATCTGCCTGTTCCTTTTGATATAGTTCTCCTTGCGGTTCTTTTGCATTCGGTGGATTAGTTCCGGCTAAAGTTTTGATATAGCTAGCTATTTTTATCATTTCCGAAGGATTCATTTGATTTTGCCACGCAATCATCCCTTTTTCTGGAACGCCATATTTAATTACTTTAAAAACATCTTTAATATCCCCACCGTGCAACCAATATTGGTCGGTCAAATTCGGTCCTACCCCACCCTCGCCTAACTGTCCATGACAAGCAGCACATTTCGCTTTAAAGGATGCCTCGCCAATTGCTAATTCTGCCTCATCTTCAATCATTGCTGCATTGGTTTCATCCACCGTATTAGCTTGCTTGGCGAGATAAACCTCTTTAGCCTTTATTGCTACTTCTATTTCACGCTCATATTGTTCAGCAGAATTTAGACCAATACCTGAAAAATGGTAGTACACCATATAAATTCCACCAAAAAGAATGGTAATGTAGAACATGGCTACCCACCAAGGCGGAAGGCTATTGTCCAATTCCTGAATACCATCGTAGTTGTGGTTCAATAAAATATCTTCTTCTTTATCTAATGGTACATTTTTTGTCCAACGTTTATACTGTCGTTGCCAGAAGGATTCTTTCTGAATCCAACCTGCTTTTTCTGCTACTTCAAGACCATGTTCTTTAATGAGTTGGATTTTTTGTGCTTCCAGCACCATGTTGCTCATGCGAAGAATACCCCAAAATCCACCTATAATAGCAACAATGCCTAATAGTAGCACTAAATTCCCCATGATACGTTCCACAAAATAAGGGTCGCTAATTTTGCTATCTGTTTGAGCTAATAAAGCTATATTGGATATGACAAGCAACAATAATGCCAATCCCCAAACATAGAAAGATTTATTTTTCATATTGTTGAGTTTCAGATGTTAGAGAATGCTCCGTTTCTAAAGGCAAGTTTGCCATTTTACGAAGGAGTTTTTTATCGCTACGCAAAGCAAGAATGACTGTGATACTAAATACGATAAAAAATGTAATGAGTGAAAATAATGCCATCCAGTTGATATTTCCTGCTTGCTCTAAAATATATTTGTACATATTACCTCTGTTTTTTGGATGGATGACTACTCGGTAGCAATCATCCATCATTGTTTTTTGTTTGTAATCAATTTATTGCTTGTGGCTTAGGTTTGATGTCTGTACCTAATCGTTGTAAATAAGCAATTAGCGCAACGATTTCTTTGTGCTCTAATTTTTCTTGGTCAATACCATCCTTGCGCAAACGCGCTGCTACTTCTGCTGCTTGATCTTGCAAATCATTCACCGCTTCCTCCGCATAGCCATCAGGATAAGGCGTGCCTAATGCTTGCAAAGTCTTGATTTTTGCTGCAGTGTATTTGGTATTCAAATCGCGTTTGAATAGCCAAGGATAAGGCGGCATAATCGAACCTGCAGAGGTGCTTTGCGGCTCAAGCATATGATTATAGTGCCAGCTATCTGGATATTTTCCACCTAAACGGTGCAAATCTGGTCCTGTTCTTTTTGACCCCCAAAGGAATGGACGGTCGTAGATGAACTCTCCCGATTTTGAATATTCTCCATAACGCTCTGTTTCTGAACGGAATGGACGCACCATTTGCGAATGACAACCCAAGCAACCCTCTCTAATGTAGATGTCTCGACCTTCTAATTCTAGTGGTGTATAAGGCTGAACAGAAGCTATTTTAGGTACATTTTCATCCACTAACAACATTGGAAAAATTTCCACTAAGCCACCTATCAAAATAACGATAGCAGAACCAATCAACATTTGTATTGGACGACGCTCAATCCATCTGTGCCAGTGTTCACCTTTGTGTGCAACATACGTTTCTCTGGCAGGAGCTTCTGCGTTTTCGTATCTTACCAATTTACCACTTTTGGCTGTTTTCATTAGGTTGTACACCATCACGAAAAGTCCTGAGAAATAAAGTGTTCCACCCAAAGCACGCATGGCGTACATTGGTAAGATTTGGGTAACTGTTTCTAGAAAGTTGCCATATTTTAAGAAGCCTTCTGCGGTAAATTCTTTCCACATCAAACTTTGTGTCCAGCCTGCCCAGTACAATGGAACGGCATAGAAGAGAATCCCAATAGTACCAATCCAAAAGTGAGCGTTTGCCAATTTGATTGAATATAGTTTGGTATTAAAGATTTTTGGAATCAACCAGTATAGTATCCCAAATGTCAACATACCGTTCCAACCCAATGTACCAATGTGTACGTGTCCAATCGTCCAATCCGTAAAATGGCTAATAGCATTTACTGATTTTAAGGAAAGCATTGGACCTTCAAAAGTGGCCATACCGTAAGCAGTTACCGCAACCACCATAAATTTCAAAATAGGGTCTTGACGTACTCTATCCCAAGCACCACGCAGCGTAAGCAAGCCATTTAACATCCCTCCCCAAGAAGGAGCAATCAACATAATAGAAAACACTGTTCCTAATGACTGTGCCCAATCTGGCAAAGAAGTATATAATAAATGGTGTGGTCCTGCCCAGATGTAAATAAAAATCAATGCCCAAAAGTGGATAATCGAAAGTTTATAAGAAAACACTGGACGATTAGCTGCTTTGGGTAAATAATAATACATTAATCCTAAATAAGGCGTAGTTAGGAAAAAAGCAACAGCATTGTGTCCGTACCACCATTGCACAAGCGCATCCTGCACCCCTGCAAAGAGAGGATAACTCTTAGTTAAAGATACAGGCAGCTCTAAGTTGTTACCAATGTGAAGGACGGTAACGGTAATCCAAGTAGCAATATAAAACCAAATGGCTACGTAAAGGTGTTGCTCTCTTCTTTTCAAAATAGTGCCAAACATATTGATGCCAAACACTATCCAGACAAGGGCAATCGCAATATCAATAGGCCACTCTAATTCGGCATATTCTTTAGCACTCGTAATTCCTAGTGGTAACGTTATAGCAGCCGCTACAATAATAGCTTGCCAGCCCCAAAAATGGATATTGGATAATGTTTTACTATACATAGGCGCTTTCAACAATCGCTGAAGCGAATAGTAAACGCCCATGTAAATACCATTACCTACAAAAGCAAAAATAGCAGCATTGGTGTGCAATGGGCGAATGCGTCCAAAAGTGGTAGGCGCTAATCCTAAGTTCAAGTCGGGAATAATTAATTGAAATGCAGCAAGAAGCCCTACCAACATTCCAACAATTCCCCAAACCACTGTGGCGACCGCAAAGTTGCGGACAATGACGTTGTCGTACTGAAATTGTTCTATTTTTGCCATAGTTCAAGGTGTTTAAATGTTGTTAACATAGTTGGATTGAAAAACTGTGTGTTCATTCTGATTTACTTTTTGTTTGTTCTTCTAATAATATCCTAATCGAGGGTGTATAGTCATCATCATACTGCCCAGAGCGCACTGCCCACAAAAAGGCGAGCAAAAAACCCAAAGCAACAATCAAACTGACAATAATGAGTAAAAAAATGATTTTCATAATCTTAAAAGATTTGACTGCAAGTTACGTTAGGTATGTGCTTGCGCTAGATGATTGAAGTCAAGGATGGGGGGTGATTTTTGTCAAATGTGGGTATGGTGAAAAACTGAGTTATGTTAATTTAACTGGTGATTTCAATTTTAATAAGCACTTATTTGAGAACAATCAACAAGAAAGAATAAGACAAATTAAAGTCAGAAACAAATTCTAAACTAGACTTCGTAAGCAAAATTAACAATTACTTTAATATATAAGACTTTTCTAGTTTTTGCGCTACTAAACACTATGCAAAAGATGATTACCTTCTAAATAAAACTGTAAAAGATTATACAAATAAATTAAAATTTTAAAATAAAACTTTTTTTTAAGAGATAAATAACTATTTTAGTGTTCTAATATATTAAAATGCCAAAATATACTTAAATAAATTAACTTTAAACTTATGCTAATTAAAACAACATTCTTTAGAAACGCACCAGTATATTGGATGCCTTTCATTCGATTTCTAAGCATTATCTCCTTTTTATCGTTGTACAGTTTTGCTGTACAAGCACAAGTGATGGGTAGCGTGGTAACCGCAAATGGAGAGCCTTTAGTAGGTGTAAGTATTTTGATAAAAGATAGTTCGCAAGGTACTATCACGGACGTAGATGGAACTTACAGCATTAGCAATACTACTCCTTCTAGCGTTTTAGTATTTAGTTACACAGGCTACAACACAATTGAAGAAACAGTAGGCACAAGAAGACTAATTAATGTAGTATTGACTGAGAATACTAAACTTCTGGATGAAGTAGTTGTGGTTGGCTATGGTACTCAAAGGAAATCTTCTTTGACAGGAGCAGTATCAAGTGTTTCTAGTGAAGACTTGAAAGCCTTACCTGTTGCAAATTTGACTCAAGCAATACAAGGGCGGGTACCAGGTGTTCAGATAACAAATAACAGTAGTCCAGGTACAGAACCAATTGTTCGTATTCGCGGAGTAGGTTCGGTAAGTTTAAATCCTAATCCGCTTTACGTAATTGATGGTGTTCCTGCTGGTGGTCTTAATAATATTGACCCAAAGGATATTGCCTCGCTAGAAGTATTGAAAGATGCTAGTGCTGCTGCCATTTATGGTTCAAGAGCTGCTAATGGTGTCGTATTAATTACTACTAAAAAAGGGACTGAAGGTAAAATGCAAGTTAACCTTGATAGTTACTACGGTACCCAATCTGTTTGGCGAACTTTGGATTTACTGAATAGAGAAGAGTATATCCGTTATGGAACAGCTTTACTTACTGCCTCTGGTCAGCCTGTTCCAGAGCGTTTTAACAACCTAAACACACCTGTTTATGAAGGCGCAAGCACCACTTTTGCTCAAACGGATACGGATTGGCAAGATGTAATGTTTCGCAATGCAGCCATTACGGATAATCAGCTCTCTTTCAGTGGGGGTACTGATAAATCGCGCTTTTATACTTCCTTAGGATACTTCCAACAGGAGGGTATTATTCCCTTTACTGACTACAGTCGTAGAAGTTTCCGTATTAATTCTGACCACAATATTAGCAAATTTGTTTCTATTGGTCAAACGCTTCTACTTGCTGGAGATAAGCAAACGGCAGAGCGCGATGGTGGTGGAAGAAGTATAGTGATGAATACGATGCGAATGATTCCTTATTGGCCTGTGAGAGACCCTACAAAATTAGGTGGTTTCAGTACAACAGCTCAAGGGCTAGACGCAACTGACCCTGAAAATCCACTCCGCATTGCAGAGCAGGAACAACAGCCTAGAACCAACAATGGAACAAAGGTAATAGGTACAATATATACAGACATCAAAATTACCAACTGGTTAAAATATCGCTTTACCGCAGGTCTAGATTATGCAGCAAATCGCTTTAATGACTTTTTACCTATATACAACGACGGAAACCGCTCTCGTCCTTTGGCGAGCCTTCAGGATAACCGTGGTCAATTTGTTTCCACAGTTTACACCAATGCTCTTACTTTTGAAAAAAACTTTGGACAGCACTATCTTAATGTTTTAGCAGTAGGTGAACGTCAGGATTCCGAGTTTCGTAGTCTAAATGCTGGTGGTCAAAGACCAGATAATAACATTAACGTACTTCAAGGTATTTCAAATCCTTCAGTAAATTCTTCATTATTTGAAAATACTTTGCTCTCTTATGTTGGTCGTCTTAACTACGAATATGCAGGAAAATATTTGTTGGGAGCTTCTGTGCGTCGCGATGGCTCTTCTAAATTTGCTCCTGGTAAAAAGTGGGGCACTTTTCCATCTATATCTGTAGGTTGGAGAATAAGTGAAGAAGGGTTTCTAAAAGATAATAGCTTAATTAGTGAATTAAAAGTTCGTGGTAGCTGGGGACAATCTGGATACAATGCACTCGGCGATTACGAATGGCAACCACTTATTCAAGCAAATAATACAATTTACCCTTTTGGTAATACTCCAACATTGGGTTCTTACTTTAACCAACTAGGCAATACAGACCTTAGCTGGGAAATAACGACTGCCATTAATGTAGGACTTGATGTCTCTTTGCTAAACAACAAAATGTTCTTCACGGCTGAGTATTATAACAGAGAAACTGACGGATTACTATTACGTGTACCTATTCCAGAATCTATCGGGTTTTCTTCTAGTCCACTTGCTAATGTGGGTAGTATGCGCAACTATGGCTTTGAACTTGCATTAGGATATAACTATACTAGCGACAAGTTCAACTGGAGACTTTCAGGTGCTTTTGATATTACAAGAAATGAGGTATTAAGCCTTGCTACCGCTAATGCTACCATTGATGCAGGAGCAAATTCTGATTTCGGGGGTTTTTCTATTACTAGAACTCAAGAAGGACAACCAATCCAATCATTTTTTGGCTGGCAGGTAGCTGGTATTTTCCAATCGCAAGCAGAAATTGATGCACTTAACGATAAAGCACCTGGTGGCTTTTATCAAAACGATAAAACAGCACCTGGAGATATTAAATTTCTTGATTTGAATGGCGATGGTCAAGTTAACGCCGACGACCGCGACTTTTTAGGTAGCTATATCCCTAAATTTTCTTATGGATTAAACTGGGACGGTAATTACAAAAACTTCGATTTCAATCTATTTATTCAAGGAGTTTATGGAAATAAAATCTACAACGGTACAAAAGTAATTGGACAAGGTATGCTCCGATTATTTAATGCCACAACAGATGTGCTAAATGCTTGGACGCCACAAAACACAAATACTGATGTACCACGTGCTATCAGTGGAGATCCTAATCAGAACTCCAGAACATCTGATCGTTTCTTAGAAGATGGTTCTTACCTTCGCGTGAAAAATTTAAGCATCGGTTACACTATTCCCGCTGATAAAATTGGTAGCTTAACCAATAACTTTATTAGTAAAATTAGAATTTACGCAGCTAGCCAAAATCTCCTAACGTTTACTAAATATACTGGATATGACCCAGAAGTTGCTTCTAGGTTCGGTGCATTATTAACTCAAGGAATTGACTATGTACAGTTTCCGCAAGCAAGAACTTTTACTTTAGGTTTAAATCTCGGATTTTAATTAAATAATTTTAAAAAAATGAAAATGAAAAAAAATATCATAGCTTTTATTGTTCTTTTCTTTAGTATTATATTAAGCTGTAACGAAGAAGATTTGAATAAAATTAATCCAAATGGGGTTACTTTCGATACTTACTTTAACAACGCTGATGAACTGGTTTCTGGTGTAAACGGTATTTATGCTCTGGTACAGTCCAATAGCTTAGTATCAAGAGAATGGTTCTTTACCCACGATTTAAGGAGCGATGAAATGGCTTCAGGCGGTGGTCAATTAGAAACACCTCGTAATCAGTTATTGATAGGAGTTCACGATCCAGGAAATAGCTTAGTCAACTCCATTTGGAGAGGTTGGTATCGCACTATTCACAGAGCAAATGTAATCATAAACAAAGCTCCATCTGTTGCTAATATCAACGAAGATTTGCGCAATCGCCTAATTGGCGAGGCTCGATTCTTACGTGCTTGGGCTTACTACGAAATCGCTACCTTCTTTGGAGCAGCACCTATCTATACAGATTTCGTACAAACTGTAGAAGGTTCAAAAGGCAGATCGCCACAAAGTGAGGTATATGCGGTATCTATTGATGACCTTAAATTTGCACAAACTGTCTTACCAGCTAATTATAATGATAGAAACCAAGGAAGAGCAACTAGAGGTGCTGCCCAAACTTTATTGGCACGCGTTTATCTTCAATTAGGTGATTATAATTCAGCAAAAACAGAGTTAGAAAAAGTGGTAAGTTCAGGTACTTATTCTTTAGTTGATAATTATTTGGATTTGACGAATGAAGAAGGTGAGTTTAACGCAGAATCTATATTTGAAGTGGTTTTTGCCCCCTCTGGTGGAGCTTATAACTGGGGAAGTGATAGCGATGGACAATCTGTTCAGGAGGAAAGTGTAAGAACGCAAGAGTATTCAGCAATTGGTTGGAGAAACTTAATTCCTTCTAATAAAATACTCAATAGCTATGAGCGCACTTCTAAAGGGGATGCTAAAGACGACCCACGCTATGCACTTAGTTACTGGAAAGAAGGGGATATTTTTAATAATGGAAATAGTATTATGACATCCGACAGAATACAAGGTAACACTTCCATAGTAGATGGCGTAGAGCAAAAAGTATCTTGGCGAAAGTATTCTGTACTTTATAAAGTGGATGCCGGATACGCCACCAGTGGTATCAATCAAAGAATTATGCGCTATGCAGATGTACTACTGATGTTGGCAGAATGTGAAAATGAACTAGGTAACTCAGGTAGAGCAATTCAACTTGTTAATCAAGTGAGAGCTAGACCTTCTGTGAATATGCCTCCAATTCCCACAGCAAACATTCCTGCAGGAACGCAAGCAGAAGTAAGAAAGGCTATTCAGCGCGAACGCATGATAGAACTAGCAGGAGAGCAAGTACGTAACTTTGATATTCTTCGTTGGAGAAAACACAGAAAATTAGACCAGGAGCCTATTGCATATTTCACTACGAATAAACATGAGTTATTGCCTATTCCACAATCTGAAATTGACAATAATCCAAAAATGTCTCAGGCAGACCAGAATCCTGGTTATTAATAAAATGGATAAAACGAAGTAGTTAAACTACTTCGTTTTACATTCATAAAAGATTAACTTATTAATGAAATATTTTTTTTTAATATTTTATATCGTTTTACTGCTACTATCGAATGCCTGCCGAAAAGAAAGCAATTCTCTATTTAAAAGACTAGACACTAAACATACTGGAATATCCTTTAGCAACGACCTAGTCGCTAACGATACGCTAAACGCTTTCAATTTTACTAATTTCTATAATGGTGGCGGAGTGGGTATTGCAGATTTTAATAATGATGGTTTACCAGATATATGCTTTACCGCCAATCAAAAAACACCTGAACTTTACATCAATAAAGGAAAACTACAATTCGAAAAAGTAGATAATAGTGGACTAGAAAATAAAGGTTGGATTACAGGGATTAGTATTGTGGATATAAATCAAGATGGGTGGTTAGATATTTACCTTTCCGTAGCAGCGCATCCTTCCTTTAAGCATACTGCTAACCAGCTCTATATCAACCAACAAACTGAAATACCGAGTTTCAAAGAAGAAGCAGCAAATTATGGACTAGCTTATTCGGGCTTCACTACACAAGCTGTTTTTTTTGATTATGATTTAGACGGAGACCTAGATGCCTACCTATTAAATACTGCACCCGACCTCAGCAACCCCAATAATATAAGACCACTCGTAAATGATGGTAAGCATCCTTCATCAGATAAACTTTTTAAAAACTTGGGCAAACAACCCGATGGAACTTATCGCTTTGAAGATGTTTCGCTAGAAGCTGGAATCCGCTACGAAGGTTTAGGACTGGGAGTAGCCCTTGCCGATTTCAACGAAGATGGTTTTATTGACATCTATTGTTCCAATGATTTCCAAAGTGATGATGCGCTCTACCTAAATCAAGGTGATGGAACTTTTAAGAATGTTATTAAACAAGTCATCAAACATACCAGCTTGTACGGTATGGGAATTGACGTAGCAGATTTTAACAATAATTTACACCAAGATATTTTTCAGTTGGATATGCTACCCGACAATAGCGAAAGGCAAAAACAAATGATTGCGCGTGGTGATTACGATAAAAAAAGCATTAGTGTTTCCCCACAATATGGCTACAATTTGCAGTACATGCGCAACACCTTGCAGGTAAATCAAGGCATAATAGATAGTTTACCTTATTTTAGTGAACAAGGGCTGATGTATAACGTAGCTATGACGGACTGGAGTTGGAGTGTACTAATGGCAGATTATGATTTGGATGGCTGGAAAGATGTTTTCATCACCAACGGCTATAGGAAAAATGTTACAGATTTAGATTTCATCAATTACAATAAAAACCAAAATATATTTGGCGATACCAAGACCCAAGAGCAAAATCGCCAGCAATTCTTGAAAGCTATACCTGAAATTAAGCTATCTAATTACGGGTTTAAAAATATTCCGAATGCAAGTTTTCAAGATGTTTCAAAAGAATGGGGCATTCAAGAATTATCCTACTCCAACGGTGCAGCTTATGCTGACCTCGATTTGGATGGTGACCTCGATTTGGTAATCAATAATATTGACGACAAGGCTTGGATTTACGAAAATCGCAGCACCAACAAAAATTACATTAAAGTCGCTTTTAGAGGTGCAATAGGTAACCTAGAAGGCATCGGAACTAAGGTGCAACTTTGTACGAATGACACTTGTCAAGTCTATCAATATTTTCCTGCACGCGGCTATTTATCTAGCATGAATACACCAATAGTCATTGGTTTAGGTGAACAAAAAAATATAAATCGCCTTGAAATCACTTGGAGTAGCGGAAAAAAACAAATCGTAGAAAATGTGGAAGCAGGTCAATTATACTATTTTGATGAAGGAAACGCAACAACAATAAACACCCTAGCCGAAACTCCTCCCCAACCGCTATTTAAAAAAAGAAACAACCTCTTAAATTACATTCATCAAGCATCGGATTTTGTTGATTTTCGACAAACGCCAACGTTGCAGAAAATGCTGACGCGCAACAGTCCCGTCATAGCGCAAGGTGACCTTAATGGCGACCAACTTATTGATATTGTCATTGGCGGAACTTATCGTGGAAGTCCCACCGTTGTTTACTATCAGCAACCAAATGGCAATTTCATTCCTACTGATACACTAACAGCATCAATCACGGTTGGCGACATCGCCGTATTGGATATTAATCAAGACGGTATTCAAGATATTTTTCTTGTTCCTGGAGTCAATGAACGCCCCATAACCGCAGAAAAAGTTTATCAACCTTTACTATTTTTAGGTACTAACAATGGATTCACCCTTGATGAAGGGCTGCCCGATTTAGCTATTTGCTCGGAAAGCATACTGGTAGCAGACTTTGATTCAGATGGATTTACGGATTTACTATTAGGTGGTGGCTATCTTCCTAACGCTTACCCCAACTACTGTCCAAGTGTTTTGTTGACTGTAAAAAAGGGAAAAATTAGTCAAGTGGATGTGCCTTGGCTACCCAAAAACATAGCTATCAAAGATATGATAGCACTTGATATAGATAGCGACGGCGATAAAGACATTTTATTAACAGGACATTGGGAAGGTATGAAATTATTACGAAATAATGGAACGACCTACACCCTAGAAGACCTAAACATTCCCAGAGGATGGTGGAATTGCATCCAAGCAGCAGATTTAGACAGTGATGGCGATTTGGATTTAGTGCTAGGTAATGAAGGGTTAAACACCATTTATAAAGCCACGCCTAAGCAGCCTATTACCTTAATAGCAAAAGATTTTAATCAAGATGGACGCATAGACCCTATTTTAGGGATATTCCTAGCGAACAAAGAGGTTGCTATTCATCCACTTGGCACACTTACCGAGCAAATCGTTCAACTCAAAAAGCGATTTACGCAGTTCAAGTTATACGCTACAACCGATTTGAAAAGTCTTTTCACTGCAACAGAGCTTAAGGAGGCTCAACACCTACAAGTTACTGAACTTAGGTCGGGCATCGCTATCAACGATGGAAAGGGCAACTTCACCTTTCAGCCCTTGCCCTTTGCCGTACAGCAAGCTCCTATGAACGATTTACTTATCCACGATTTTAACGCAGATGGTATCTTAGACTTACTTTTAATTGGAAATTTCCATCCCAACGAATCCATTTTTGGTCAGAGCGATGCGTCGTTTGGCAACTTATTACTCGGCAAAGGCAACCTTGAGTTCGAGTTACAATCAATCACGAAAAGTGGTTTATACTTGGATGGCGATATGCGAAAAATACTACTACTCCCCAAGCAAAAGTTAATTTTAGCCACTCAAAATAAAGGAGAAGTGCTGGCTTTTTCTTTTCACTAGGTGATTGACAAGTAAAAGAAAGACACCAATTTTAATTTCAATAAATGATATCTTCTCTAAGCCGCCTAAAAAATTAATTAAAGCAAACCCACCAAACTATTTTCATTCCAGAACGTGATGTTAAGACAGACATTCATACACTACTTTCATACACATTTAATGAATCTCTTTTAAATTATTCTTTTCTTTGACTAAGTAGCATAAAATTATACACACGTTTGCATTTACAATATATAAAAAATAAGTACAGGAAATAATTTTTTCTTTACATTTGCATGACACCAAATATTAATCAAAATGACCAACAATGAAAACGTTCTTTTTGATACTGTTTTCTTACGCTATTCCGCTATTTGCCCAAACACCTAAACTCACTTTTGAGCACATTTCCAACCGCGACGGCTTACCCAGCAACTACTTATATTCAGCTACCGAAGACGAGCAAGGATTCCTCTGGTTAGGAACACGCCGATGCCTTGCTAGGTATGACGGATATCAATTTAAGCAGTTTGGTTTCACACAGACTAATTCTGTTATTGCGGATAGCAACTTGATTTACTTTACGAAAGCGGATTATCAGTTAAATGTACTAGATGTTAATAGGCTTAGTTACCGTTCCTTGATAGAAGAAAAGGACGGAGGAGGACACGCTGTCTTTTTAGACACTAAAGATAGGATTTGGCTTTCCAGTAGAGATGGAATCATTTGTTATTACCCAAAAACGGGTAAACTAAAAAACCACCTACTTAAAAAAACCAGTTTCATATGGCATAAAGGAAGTGTAATTGAAAGTAGAACTGGGGAAATTTGGGTATTGGGTATGGAAGTTGGATTGTTTAAATATGACGAACAACTTGATTCGCTAATATGCAAAGTTGGTTTAGATTGTCCCAGAAATGACTATCCTAAAGAAATAGTGCTAAGATATGGGAGTATAGATGAGGATGAAATCTTATGGGCTGGCACGAATAACGGCTTGGTAGGCTTACTTCAATATGATACTAAGAATGATTGCTTTAATAATTTTGTACTACCAAATCAAGTAGCCAGCACCGCAGCACTAGTGGATACTATTTCTGGTTATGGAAAAGTAATCTGGGTAGGTACTACGGAAGGCATTTACTTATTTCACCCACAGAAAAAACAGTTTTATCTTTTTGAGGATATTTTACCACGCCCGTTTCAAGTAAATCACATTTTCAAAAGTAAAAAAACAGGAATTGTTTGGTTTTCTACTAGCGAAGGACTTATCAAATTCAATCCACACAATCAGGCTATACAAACTTATTCCTTGCCCAAAACACATAACTTAAATCCTTACACAAATATTCTTGTCGTACATAAGGATAAGTTTCAAGAAGATATTTATTGGATGGGGTTATCAAGTGGTGGATTGTTAAAATGGAATCGGCGACTAAACAGCATAAACCATTTTGAGTATCCTGTTTTTTCAGATTTGGGAGAAACGAAATGGATGATTCAAGACCAGCACCGATTGTGGATTGGGGTAAATCAATGGCAATCTTGGGCAGATGGTAAAACGGACAAGACCGACAATCGCTTTGAAGGGATATTTACTTTTGATACCCAAAAAGAACGATTTTTACCTACTCCTTTTCAAACGCATCACCAGTTTTTCTCTGTACCATTTTATTCGTTGGGCATGATTGACCATAAAAAGCGATTTTGGATAGCCAACCACTACGAAGGGATTCATATTTTAGATTTAACCACTTATGATACTTTGCAATTGTGGCAACAAGAAGCTCATACCAAACTCATGGAAAATGGCAACTGGGTGATGGATATATTTCAGGATAGCAGAAAGAGGATTTGGTTAGCGACTTACCAAGGCGTGTTCTATTTTGATGAATCCAAAAGAATTTTTCAAAAAATACCAGATGCTAAGGATAAAAACGGCAAGACGCCTTCTCATAGTTTTCTAAAAATTGCAGAAGACTTAGAAGGGAATATATGGATTGCCGGCTGGCATATTCTTTGGAAATTGGACAAAGATGGCAATCAACTTGGGATATGGACAGAAACAGATGGGATTTATGATGGAGAAATTAGAAATATTGCGGTGGATGCTTGGAATAGAATTTGGATTGGCACTTTTGATGGCTTGCATATCTTTGATGAAAATACTCTTACCTTTCAACGTTTTACGGTCAATAATGGCTTGATTGCTAACAATACGTTGAGCGGCTTTTGTCTAGCAGACCATAAAACTTTAATAATAGGAAACACTGGTGGTTGGAATGTAGTTGACATCCATGCACTTTCAACGACAAGAATTGAAACAACTATCGCCATAAGTGGGGTAAAAGTGGGTAACCAAGATTTTTTCGCAGATTGGAGTAAGCCTTTTGTGCTAAAACCTAAACAAAACGCCATCAGCTTTGATTTCTCAGCGTTGAACTTTAAACAAATCAACGACATCAGATACAGCTACTTCTTGGAAGGCTTAGAACAGGATTGGCGCGAAGCAAGCACTATACATCAAGCATCTTACACCAATCTTCCGCCTAATCATTACATTTTTAAAACTCGTACTATAGATGATGCAGGCGAACCCTACGGAAAAGAACTGCATATTCCATTTTCAGTACAACCTGCTTATCATCAAACCCTCTGGTTTAGGGGCGCAATACTGGTTGCATTAGCCTTGATATTATACGCAATTTATCAGTACAATATCGGTCAAATGCTTAAAATGCAAGCCATCCGCCACAGAATATCTCAAGATTTACACGACGATGTTGGAACTAGCTTGACGAACATCGAAATACTAGCTCACCTCTCCACCAAAATGCCAACCGAAACTACGGATTATTCGCAAAAAATAATGCAAGCTGCGCGTGCCAGTAACGAAGCCTTACACCAAATTGTCTGGAGTTTGAAGCCCGAAAACGATCAATTGGAACAAATTGCGATAAAACTAACCAGCTATGCTATCGAAACCCTTGAGCCACTTGACATTCAGCTAAAAATAGACATGTCCTCCAACCTAAAGGATTTAAAAATGAATACCGAAAAGCGTCAAGACTTATTCT
>CALDYY010000086.1 GCA_937944245.1 uncultured Saprospiraceae bacterium
AAACCAGAGGTGATGCAAGGCGTGAAATTTTTTGAATTGATACGCAACCTAACTTTGACAGGGTTCTACACCTCAAAAATGGGTATAGAAACACTTGGTTATGCAGGAAATCGTCCTAACATTTGGGATGGTGTGCCAGAGGACGAACTCAAAAGACTAGGCATGGAATACGACCCGAAGTGGATTGCCAAGTGTATTGACCAAAGCACTAGAGAGCAACTCGCTACTTGGGATGACCAAGGCAACTTATTAAGTTAATGATTTAGATAGGGTATATTGAAATAGATTTACCCTATCGCTTTTCTTAGAATATCCAATGAAAAAGGGCGTTGGTAATAGCAATGACAATGGCTAGACCTAATGCAGCCCAAAAACCTTTGACGGTAAATCCATTAACTAATTTGCTAGCCAATAAAATAACAAAGGCATCTACAACAAAGCTAAAAAGCCCTAAGGTGAGCCAGCGTAATGGGGTAGTAATAAAATCAAGGATAGTACCTAATGTAACATTGAGTAACGCTAAAATAAATCCAACCAAGAGACCTTTGCCAAAAGATTCTAGTGTAACCCGTTTAAGTAGGCTACTTCCAATAAATACGCCTAGCATGTTAACTACAAATAGCGTAACAAATTGACCTTGAGGATAAGCTGCCATTAATTCCATGATGCTAAATTTTTCAGCAAGATATTTTATTTGTACTAAATAATGGCAATGAATATTGATATGATATTTTCTAATTTTATGCTCATCAACTTGATTTTTAGTAATTACTGGATAATTAGATGAGAGTTTGAATACTTCGACGTATTTTTGTGTTTTAAATTTGGTAGGCATCGAAGCTGTGGTTACTGTTTTAAGATGGTATTTTAAGAATAGCTTTAAAATATAATCGCGTTCAGTTCATTCAATGCTTTATCTCTGTACTCGGTTCATATAATTTGCACGACTCATGGGATGGTTTAAACGATTAAAAGAGGGCATTCAAACCTCTACGGTGAATAAGAGAGAAACACCCGAAGGTGTCTGGTATAATTGCAAACGGTGCAAAGAAACCAGTAGGGTAAAAACAGTTAAAGACAATTTCTACAAATGTCCTAAATGCAATTATCATATTCGTATAGGTTCACATGATTATTTTTCCTTACTTTTTGATGTAGAGGAATACACGGAATTGTTCACAGATATTATGCCAAAAGATGCTTTAAATTTTACGGATTTAAAATCGTACAAAGAACGATTGGAGATAACCCAGAAACAAGTCGGTCTCACAGATGCTATGGCAGTGGCGGAGGGAACAATAGAAAATCGCCCAATTATTATTGCGGCTATGGATTTTGCTTTTATTGGTGGTTCAATGGGTTCAGTGGTCGGTGAAAAAATTGCACGAGCAATTGACCGATGTATTGAAAAACGCATTCCATTACTCATCATTTCCAAATCGGGTGGGGCGCGTATGATGGAGGCTGCTTTTTCTTTGATGCAAATGGCAAAAACTGCAGTTAAACTTTCTCAGCTAGCCAAAGCTGGTATCCCTTATTTTTCTTTACTTACAGACCCTACAACGGGTGGTGTGACGGCATCCTATGCCATGTTGGGAGACATTAATATGGCGGAACCAGAATCACTAATTGGTTTTGCTGGTCCTAGAGTGATAAAGGAAACAATTAAAAAAGATTTGCCAGAGGGATTTCAAACCTCAGAATTCTTATTAGAACATGGATTCTTGGATTTCGTCGTAGATAGGAAGGATTTAAGGGATAGATTGGCGGATTTATTGTTTTTATTTAATCAGAAATCAATACTAACAAACAAAGTATTATCTACTAAAACTAAACTTTAAATAGTACAAAATCTACTATGCACTCGATTATTCCATCAGAATTATCAACTAATGAAGTATATCAATGGATGATTGGTGCTATTACGCCTCGCCCTATTGCTTTTGTTAGTACGTTGAGTGTTGAAGGCATCCCTAATCTAGCACCTTTTAGTTATTTTAATGCGCTTAGTTCAAAGCCTGCCATTGTTGCTTTTTCAGTAAGCCAAAAAGACAGTGTAACCTATCCATTTAAAGATACCTTGCTCAATGCCAAAGCAACTGGCGAAGTAGTAATTAATGTGGTTACTTATAACATGGTGCGCCAAATGGCAGTAGCAAGCATTGCTTATCCACCTGAGGTAAATGAATTTGAAAAAGCTGGGTTCACAGCAATTCCTTCAGACTTAGTTCGTCCTTTTCGCGTGAAGGAAAGTCCAATTCAAATGGAGGGTAAGGTGCGCCAAATTATCGCACTCGGCAATGAAGCAGGCAGTGGAAACCTAGTCATGGTAGAACTGGTAAAAATGCACATAGAGGAAGAAGTGCTGGATGAAAAAGGACGAATTAGTCCCCAAAAGTTAGACATTATGGGCAGACTTGGACGCGCCTATTATGTACGTGTGAATGGGAATAATATTCATACCATTTATCAGGCTAGTCATGAAATAGGCATTGGTTTTGACCAGCTACCTAAGAGTGCAAAAAATAGTAAGATACTGACTGGTAATGATTTAGGGCAGTTGGCTGGTATTGCTTCCATTCCTTCTTCCGAAATGATTGCCGAAGTAAAGCGACATCCTTTGGTTCAAGCAGTGTTGAATGCTGATGACCCCATTGAGCAACTCCATTTTTATGCTAAACAACTCTTGGCGGAGGAGCGCACGGCTCTAGCTGCCCAAGTAGTCTGGTTAGCAGATACGCTTTAAATATTCACGAACTTCATGCAAAACATTGTTTGTCAATTTTTTATCAATCCTAAAATATTAGCAATAACTTCACTTGGTGGAGGACACATCAATCAAACTTATAAGTTAAGCATTGAACAAGAAGGTTTAACAAAGCACTATATTCTTCAGCAGATTAATCAACAAGTATTTAAGCAACCACTTAAAGTTATTGAAAATACGCTGGCAGTGTCACAACATATTGCACAAAAACCTTATTATCCATTACACAATTTAACAACGCTGCCTACGCTTAAAAGGGAATATTACGTGCTTGATGAGGGAAATTACTGGAGATTGCTACCCTTTATTGAAAATACAGTTACATTTAGTAGGGTAGAAAACGAAGTACAAGCCTACGCTGCTGCTCAAGGATTCAGTATGTTTACAAAGGCACTGCTTGACTTTCCCGTGGCTAGACTCCATGATACTATTCCTCATTTCCACGATAGTTTGTTTCGATTAGAACAGTTTCAATGTGCAGTTGGCGAGGCGGACTCGGCAAGAAAACAAGTAGCTCATTTTGCTATCCAATTCATTGAAAAAGAATCGTTTATGTTCCAGCGTGTTCATCAACTCAATTTGCCATTGCGCGTAACCCATAACGATACTAAAATTGACAATGTGTTGATAGATGCAATCACCCTGAAACCTGCTTGTGTGATTGATTTGGATACGGTAATGCCGGGTTATTTATTAGCTGATTTTGGGGATATGGTGAGAACATTCACTAACGCTGAAAGAGAGGATAGTGCAAATTTTGCTAAAGTAGAGATGCGAATGCCTATTTTTCAGTCACTTGTTCGAGGTTTTTTAGGTGAATTGGCTTCATGGATGACTTTAGAAGAGAAAGCACACTTAGTGGATGGTGCTAAATGGATTATTTTGGAACAAGCAATGCGTTTTTTAAGCGATTTCCTACAAAATGATGTTTATTACAAGGTAGCTTACGCTGAACATAACTTGGTGCGGGCTAAGAATCAAATAGCTTTGTATCAATCGGTACTCAAGCAAGAGTCGCAAATGTTAGGCTATTTAGAATCTTTTTAAATCTTGAAGCGCAAACCTACAGGTTACACAAAAAAAATACCTTTTGCTTTAGTGTTTACACATTTTCTGTAAATTTGCGCATCATATAAAAGAACAAACAAAAAATAATGGCAGATCAAATCAAAAATTCAGGTAGTAAAGGAAGATTGCTGATGTGGGCAATTATTTATTTTATCACATTTGTGATTTTACTCATTTGGGTTTATCTCTACAATTTAAGGCTTCTTCCCCAATAGAGTTGATAGTTAGCTATTAATACATCATTTCTATTTCTCGTTTGAACTTCGTTTCGATGTGCTCTCTCTTTATTTTAAGCGTGGGTGTGCACAAGCCATTCTCTGCGTTCCACTCTTCGTGGAATAGATGAAAATTCTGTATTTGTTCATGCTTTTGTAAGTCTTGGTTAAATTTATCTAGCAGGCTTTTGTAAAGGTTTTCCACTTTCGGATTAATTATCATAAAAAGAGGTGCTGTCCAGTGTACTTTGTTTTCTTCGCACCATTGTTGCAGCAAAGTAAAATTAGGAACAATCAATACTGTGATATAAGGACGTTGAAACCCAACAATCATAGCTTGTGCAATGTAAGGGGAAGTTTTTAATAACGCTTCAATGGGTTGTGGAGCGATATATTTCCCGCTAGAGGTCTTAAAAATATCCTTTTTTCTATCTGTAATTTGCAGAAAATGCTGGTGTACAATTTTGCCAATATCACCTGTTTTAAGCCAACCTTCAGAAGTGATTACGGCATTGGTTTCCTCCTGTTTATTGTAATAACCCATCATTACACTAGGTCCTTTCACTAAAATTTCACCTTCTTCCTGCCCATCAATTTTAATGGTTACCCCTGGCACCACAATACCTACCGTGCCAAAGCGGTGACCACCTGGCTCAAAGCGATTGAAAGCGACTACTGGAGATGTTTCTGTAAGTCCATATCCTTCTCGCAGATTAAACCCAGCTGCTGTAAATAGCCTACTCAATTCTGGAGAAAGGGCTGCTGCCCCAACAATAATACCTTCCACACGCCAACCTGCCATGCGTCGCCAGCGGTTAAAAATCATCATGGTTGCTAATTGCAATTTGCACCAGTATCCAAAACTCAGTTTTCGATCAGGATACTGCTTGCCTACTTTGATACTCCAAAATAGTAACTTTCTTTTCAGTGGGGATAATTTAGTTGCCTTTTCTAAAATGGTGTCATAGGCGCGCTCTACTAACCGAGGTACTATGGTAAAATAATGAGGACGAACCAGCTTTAAATCATCCAGAAGCGTTTCTAGCTGTTGAATGTAGTACAATGATGCACCTGTTGCCATGTAGGAGTAAGTAACCATGCGTTCAAAAATATGGCTCAACGGTAAGAAACTAATGGTTACTTTATCGCAGTTGATGGGCACTAAGCTAATCGTTGCTTTAATGTTGCTAACTATGTTTTTGTGGGAAAGCATCACGCCTTTGGGTTCTCCTGTTGTACCAGAAGTATAGACGATGGTGGCAAGGTCATCCTCGTGAATAGCAGCTTTTAGGGCTTGAATATCTAATAGATTTCGGGCGATGGGTTCTTGAGAAAGCTCTGTCCAATGAGGAATATCGGGTAGCCGCTCAAGAGTATAAATTTGTTTTAGACTTAATACACTGGACTGTACTTGATGTACTTTTTGATATAATTCTCGATTTTGCACTATACAATATTTAATAGTGGCATCATTTAAAATATAAATCAACTCCTTTTCTGAAACAGTAGCATGGATAGGGACAACAATTACACCGACTTGTTGCATTCCAAAGTCTAAAAAATTCCATTCGGGACTACCTCTATGAGTCATAATGGCTACCTTATCGTTGCGATTTAGCCCGATTTGTAAGCAACCTGCACTTACTCGATTTACTTGAGCTATGGCTTGAACTGTGGAAAAAGTTTTCCACTCTATGCCCTCCTTACGCGCCAGTGCTATGGGGGTAGGGTATTTTGCCTCTTGATAGGGTAGAATATCAAACAAACGTTGAAAATCCATGAGTTTTCTTCAATTTCTAATTCAAAATAAGCCTTGCCTATTAAAGGTGAATTTAATAAAATTATGTGGAAAATAGTTAATTTAGCCATAAAATATATTCCATTTGTGAATAAAGAACAAGCATGTCAAATTAAAAGCCAAATTGAAGACATTCCTATGGGTTACTCTCTGGTTATGTTTAAAGGCAAAAAGTATGGTGTAAGCAGAAAGGATTTCAATAATGGAAAAAGTATAAAAATATTTGCGGAAGAGCTTGGAGGAAAAGATTTTATCAGTTTTAACTGCTATTTCACCAAAATAACACAACTTAAGCCTTGTGAAATGTCAGAAAATAAAGTGATGGATTTCCTTGCGAATTTTACTTTTGAGAAAAAGGATTGATGAAATGCTTATCAAATTTAACAATTAACATAGTTATTTTATAATGAAGTGTTTTTTATTGTTTATATTTTTTATATTAATTATGTCTTGTAATAACCAAGACATAATTAATAATGGACAAGAGGATAATAGTGCAATAACACCTATTAAATATCTAGCTTTAGGTGATTCCTACACCATAGGAGAATCCGTAAAAGAACAAGAACGCTATCCAGTGCAGTTGGTAGCTGCATTAAATAAAGATGGCTTATCAGTGGAAAAACCTAAAATTATTGCGCGTACAGGCTGGACAACGGACGAACTTCAGGATGCCATTCAAAAAGAAAATATAAAAGATACTTTTGGCTTGGTTTCGTTATTAATTGGTGTGAATAACCAATTTAGAAATTATAGTTTAGCCCAATATCAAATTGAATTTGATTCTCTGCTCCGACAAGCAATTCGTTTTGCTGGAGGTAAAAAAGAAAAAGTGTTTGTTATCTCTATTCCCGATTATGGATTTACACCCTTTGGACAAAAGCGAAATGCCGCAAAAATAACTGAGGGTATAGACGTTTTTAATGCTACTAATCAGGTAATTACTGATTCGTATGGCATCAGTTATTTCAATATTACGCCCATATCTAGGCAGGGGATTAGTCAACCTAGTTTAGTTGCTACTGACGAATTACATCCTTCTGGAGAGCAATATCTTCTTTGGGTAAATTCATTTTATAATGAAGTAAAGGCAAAATTAAAATAGTTTTTCGAGCTATGGTTTTCATTTGGATATAATTGATTTGTAGTAGTAAACATAATAATGATTTTACTGAAGTAGTTGTACTGAGTGTAGTCAACTAAAATGAAGTACCCACGTGATTAACTATTTTTTTTGAATTAAACTTGTTTCAACTTCCATTTCCCTTGTCGAAATAAGAAAATTAGGATAATAGCAAGTAGGCTTTCACTAATGACGATAGCCCAAAGAACGCCTATTATTTCCCAATGAAGCAATTTGGAAAGAAAATAAGCTAAGGGAATTTCTAGTAACCAAAAGCAAATAAGATTAACGATGGTAGGTGTGCGTGTATCGCCTGCACCACCAAAGGCTTGGCTTAAAATCATACCATAGGCATAAAAAACATACCCTAAACAAATAATACGTAAACTTAAAACGCCTGAATTAATAGCTGGCTCAATCTCAGTAAACAAACCAATTATTGGTTGAGCGTAAGTAAAGAATACTATGGCAACACTAGCAAGAAAAAGCATATTATAATGTGCTGCCCGCCAAACGGAGGTTGCTGCTCTTTCTGCTTGTTTTGCACCTAAGTTTTGTCCCACTAAAGTTGCTGCCGCATTGGCAATTCCCCATGCTGGTAATAAAGCAAACAAAATGATTCTGATGGCATAAAAGTAACCAGCATATACATCTGTTCCGAACTCTGCCACTAAACGAGATAGAAATATCCAGCTTGCTGAAGCCACAAAATATTGCATAAACCCAGTAGAAGCAATATTGATTATTTTTATAATGCTTGATGGGATGATTTTAATATTTCGCCATATAATTTTTATAATACGACTACCTCTAAATAAAATATATAACTGAAATACAACACCTATACCTCTACCAATACTTGTCGCTAAGGCTGCACCAGTTGTACCCATTTCAGGGAATGGTCCAATACCAAAAATCAATAATGGGTCGAGTATAATGTTCAATAAATTTGCAATCCATAGGGAAAACATCGCCATCATTGCATCGCCTGCGCCTCTAAAAACGCCATTCAACACAAATAGTAAAATAATGACAACATTCGTGCCAAATAAAATACGAGCATAATTTGTGCCAACAGCGATAACGTCTTCACCAGCACCCATTAATCTAAGAATTTGCTCGGCGTAGCAAAATCCAATAATACCTATTAAAATACCAAGTGAAATGCTTAATAAAATAGCTTGAACGGCAACTTCTGAGGCTTTTTCTGTTTCATTTTCTCCAATTCTTCTCGAAATAACTGCAGTAACAGCAATACTCAATCCAACTGCTAAACTGTAGATAAGCATGCTAACGACCTCTACAATACCAGCGGTGGTGGCTGCTGCATTACTAATTTTACTCAAGTAAAAAGCATCAATAATGGCAAATAAGCCCTCTCCTAGCATTTCTATCATCATAGGAATGGAAAGCAAAAAAATAGCCTTATTGATACTACCAGAAGTATAGTCCTGCTCCTCTCCTTTTAAAGCACCGACAATGCTTTTCCATGTATTGCTCATAAAGTTTCGATAATCAGCAGGTGAATAAAATTAAGATGGTAAATGTAATTTAATAAGTGGATTATCTTAGGAAAAAATACTTATTTGTTCTTAACGACCGTTTTATATAATAGGTTATTTTTTGGCATAGTTCCCTATTAATATTCAACTTTTGACTCACCTCATCGTTTTATCATTGGATTACTATATTTTAAATTCGTTTTAAAAAATAAACAATGAAAAAACAATTATTTCAACTATTATTCGCATGCTTATTGCTTTGTTCCGCCAATTTATGGTCGCAAGTACACAAATTGCCAGAACTATCGTATGCCTTCAATGCGCTAGAACCTCACATAGATAGCACCACGATGAATATTCACTACTCAAGGCATCATGCTGCTTATGTTAATAACTTGAATAACCTCATTAAGGATACCGACCAAGAAAAATTATCCCTTGAAGCATTGATGCACAACATTTCTAAGTATTCTGCTGGTGTAAGGAATAACGGCGGCGGGCATTACAACCATACTTTATTTTGGTCTATCCTTACGCCGATTCAAGATACCAAACCTTCTCCTGCTCTGGCAAAAGCTATTAATGCTACTTTTGGTAGTATGGATAGCTTAAAGATAGCCCTTGAAAAAGCAGGAGCTACTCGTTTTGGTTCAGGATGGGCTTGGTTATCCGTTGATAACAACAATAAGCTGTTTGTATCTTCGACTGCTAATCAAGATAATCCTTTGATGGATGTTGTAGAGCAAAGAGGAACACCTATTTTAGGTATTGACGTTTGGGAACATGCTTATTATTTGAAATACCAAAATAAAAGAGCGGAGTATTTGAGCAATATCTGGGCAATTATTAACTGGGATGAAGTAAGCAGAAGATATGCTGCCGCAGTGAAGACTGTTAAAATGAAGAAAAAATAAAAAATATATAAAAGGGGGATTATCCATAGCGATAATTTCTCTTTTATTGTTTTTGATAATCTATATAGTTTTTAATATCTGGATATTTAACAACTAGCTGCTCAAGTTCTTCTTCTTTGAGTATGATATTATCCTTAAAAGCAACAATTTTTGCATCGTCCCAATTTGTTTTTTTTATCTCCATCAATAATTCTAACGCTGAGAAAAACGATTGATATTTCCCAATGTAATAGCTGTACCCCAAAGTATCTTGTTGAACAAAAACATCAGAAAAATTCTGAGTAATCCTTTCTTCGAGAGTAGATTTTTTTGTGATGAAAATACGATAAATTAACCCATCAAAGGGAACTTCAGAAAGGTTCTCTCTTTCAATTAAATCATTAAAAAGTAATGGTTGTGGTGGAAATACGAAAACGGAACTAAGTCTTGTTTTAAAAATATCCCTTTCACCCATTCCAGACCAATGATTGGTTGTATAGAAAATATCATTTGAGGGGGTCAAAAAAAAATGCGTTTCATCAGCGTAGGTATTTATTGCGGTTAATGGAATTGGTGTCTCCCAATTTTTTTGATTTGATTTGAATTGGCTGCACACAATATCCATCCCACCAATACTTAGTTGAGGCTGATTGGTACTAAAAAATAAAGTTTGTCCATCGTCTGCTAAAAAAGGATATTGCTCGTCGAAAGCAGAATTGATGATACTTCCTAAATTATTAGGAATTGACCATCTTCCATTTTTCAGAATACTAAAAAATAAATCGTATCCACCGTATCCACCTAATTGATTACTTGAAAAAAGCAGTGTACTATCATTATACCAAAATGGATGATTAATATGAAAATCAGGGAATACTACATTTTTTTCAACAGATAGAATACTAAGATGTTGTAGGGTATCTTCACGAAAAAAATAAATCGTATTACCATCAGTAGAAAAACCTGCTAATGTTTCATTTTTTTGCGTGTTAATCTGTGTTTCTAGTGATATGATAGCGTTTGTACTGTCTATTAGAAATGTATCATTATTGCCATTTCTATTGGAAGTAAAGTAATAGCGATTCTTCTGAGTAGGACTTAGTATTAATCCATAATCGTTAAATGCAGAATTAATTGGCAATGATTCTTCTGAGTATTGGTGGTCAATATATTTTGGTGTTATTTTTAATCCGTTAGCGCACTGTATTAATTCTTGCTTGACAATATCAAGTGCTTGCTTTTCCTTTTTTAAATAGACTTTATATAAATTTATAGCCTCTTTATATTCACCTTTTGCATAATTCAGGCGTGCATTATATAAAATCAATTTTTTATCTCTAACCTTTCCGTGCTGTTTTATTAGGTTTAAATATAGTTCTGTTGCTACAATATCCTTTAGATGATAACTACAAATGGCAATGGCTAAAAGCACATCATCATTTGTAGGATGATTTTGATGATAGATTTTTAGTGTTGTGATTGCTTCTGCATATTGGTTGGATTCTAACAACTGTAATCCAAGTATTTTCTGCCATTTACCTGGCTGCGCTTGTAGTGCAACCACAAACAATATAAACAATATAGGTGTCCAAAACAAGCGCAGCATGATATGATAAATTAAATAGAGCGGTTGCTATCAAATTGTTCTAAATAATCGGCTACTTTTCTCAAAAAAGAACCTCCTAAAAAGCCATCTACCACTCTATGGTCATAAGATAAAGACATAAACATCATATGTCTTATTGCGATAACATCGCCATATTCTGTTTCTATAACGGCAGGTCGTTTTCTGATTGCTCCTGTGGCTAATATTGCCACTTGTGGCTGATTAATAATAGGCGTTCCCATGACGTTTCCAAAAGTGCCGACATTAGTAATGGTGAATGTGCCGTCCTGTGTTTCTTCTGGTTTTAACTTGTTCGTTCTTGCGCGTGCAGCTAAATCATTGACAGATTTTGTTAAGCCCAATAAATTTAGATGGTCTGCATTTTTTATAACAGGCACAATTAAATTACCAGAAGGTAGTGCCGCTGCCATTCCAATGTTAATAAATTTCTTCTTGATTATATTTTTACCTTCAACGGAGATATTAATCATTGGAAAATCTAAAATAGCTTTTACCACTGCCTCAATAAAAATTGGCGTGAAGGTAATATTTTGATTGTGTTGTTGCTGGAACGATTTTTTTACTTTTTCTCGCCATTGAACTAAGTTGGTTACATCTGCTTCCACAAAAGACGTGACGTGAGGCGAGGTTTGTTTTGAACTAACCATGTGGTCAGCAATTAGGCGACGCATCCTATCCATTTCAATAATTTCGACTTCACCATTTGTCGTTAATGGTGTAGAAATAGCTATTGTGGATGCTGATGTGGCAGCAAGTGGCTTTAGTTCTGGCGTTATTACTGGAACTGGAGGTGCTTGCACAGTAGTTTTTTGCTCGACATAGGATAAAATATCCTTTTTGGTAATGCGCCCTTGCGCACCCGAACCCTGTATTTGCTCTAGTTCGTTAAGGCTTAATCCTTCTTCTTGTGCAATGTTGCGCACCAATGGCGAATAAAAACGTCCTTTCTGGTCTGTTCTTGGAATTTTTTCTGATTCTTGCGCTTTTTGAATAATTGTTTCGGTATCATAAACTACCGAGGCATTAATTAAAGGAGAATTAATGTTGCTTGCTTCATTTGGTACATTCGCACTTTCTTCATCCGTAGAGATGTAAGCGATAATTTCTCCCACAGCAACAGTATCATCCTCTTTATATTTTATTTCTGTAATAATTCCACTAGCAGGTGATGGTACTTCAGAATCTACTTTATCTGTTGCAATTTCTAGAATAGTTTCTTCTTCCTCTACTCTATCGCCTATATTTTTTACCCATTTCAGAATGGTTGCTTCTACTATACTTTCGCCCATTTTTGGCATTACTAATTCTATTTTAGCCATGTTTTGCAGTTTTTGATTTTATTCAGAAAGTTCCACGATATAGAAGAAATTCAGTATTACCTAATTAGGTTTAATTCTTGTTGTCAGGATTTATTCAAGTTTTCCATGTAAAATTAGTAAGCATTTGGGAACATCCAAAAGAAGATTCTTCAATCCTACAAATTAATTTAAGAATAATGCGGTTGGATAATTAAAAAGTTATTTAATGACAATTTGATCTTGTAAACGATTCTTTCCCATTCTTATATGAAAAACTTCATTATAGCCTACGGGTATTTTAAAAATATTTTTTAGCGGAATTTCTAATAAATACGCCCACATACAACGAATTACACCAGCATGAGTAACAACAAGTATGTTTGTATGTGCTTGCTTTCTGAGCATTTCTATAAATTCATTTACCCTCAGAGCCAGTGTAGATAAATTTTCTCCACGAGGTGGTGCAACATTTACAAAATCTTCCATCCAATTATTTAGAAAAGAGGAATTGATATCGTTCCATGCCTTCATCTCCCAATCGCCAAAATTCATCTCCAAAAGACGGTGGTCTATGATAGCATTTTCGGAAAAAGTTATTGCTAATTGCTTACATCTAGTCAATGGACTAGTGTAAACAGCGTCGAATGTCAGCGGAATTTTTGTACGAAGTTGTTCTAAATCTTCTGAGAAGCTATTAGCTAAGGCTACTTCTGATTGACCATAGCAGATATTTTGGTCAATTTTTAATTTTGTGTGACGAATTATATAAATTTCCATAGTGCGAGAATAGCTAGATAAAAAACAACTTCACTCATCTGTTGTGTTGCTCCCAAACAATCTCCTGTATAACCGCCAATATGTTTATTAAAATAATAGCCCAAATACATCTTAACAGCATAAGCAATTAGGAAAGATAAACACAGTAACCAATAATTCCAAAACAACAACAATGGTAGGGCAGCGAATATGAAACTGTAAAACATTTCGCCAAAACTTAATCTTGAAGAAGCAATCGGTTTGGCTTTACTGTGCTCTGATTCTTGTACATACTCATGTGTATGTACAAAGGTTGAAGCTACGAAGCGACTTATAGCGTGGGCTGTAAATATTGATGCTAGAACAAGTGTAACACTAATTGTACCAATCTCGAATAGCAAAAAGAATTTTAGTAAAAAGAGTAAACTGATTCCAATGACACCATAAGCACCAATTCTGCTATCTTTCATTATAGTAAGAATTTGTGCCTTTGACCAACCTCCACCAAACCCATCACAAACATCAGTGAAACCATCTTCGTGAAAAGCTCCTGTTACCCAAACACTAGCAATCATGGAGATTAAGATAGAGATAGATAATGGCAATATAAGTAACATTAACCAAAGGATAAAAGCAGCTATTCCACCAACTATCCAACCAACTAACGGGAAATACTTTCGAGATTTGTTAAGGTAATTTTCATCATGATCCACCCACTTTGGACAAGGAATGCGGGTAAAAAACATTAATGCAGTGAAAAAATAACGAATTTCTTTGTTAATCATATTTTTACCTTGTCAGCAACGCCAGCTTCCTCAAAACTTGACATTTCATTAAAAAACAAAAGTGCACTTTGTATGATAGGATATGCTAGGGCGCAACCTGTCCCCTCGCCTAGACGCAAGTTCAATTTTAAAATAGGGCGTACTTTTAGAAAGTCTAATAGTGCTTGATGACCATATTCATCGGAAAGATGACAAAATAACGAATTTTTTATAATCTGTGGATTGATTTGATAAGCTACTAAAAATGCAGCACTAGCTATAAACCCATCAATTAAGAGCACCATATTTTTTTCGTAAGCAGCTAACATAGCCCCAGACATTTGAGCTATTTCAAAACCACCAAAAATAGCCATCACTTCTAAGGGTGTATAGTTATGTTGATATTTTGCCTTTGCCGCTTTTAGAATCTTAACTTTTTGGTGAAGTTGAGTATCATCTAGTCCAGTACCTCGTCCAACACATTGTTCCAAAGGGAGATTACACAGCTGGCTCATTATCAGTGCTGCTGCTGAGGTGTTGCCAATACCCATTTCACCAAACCCTATTACATTACACCCTTCGGCAAAAATTGAATCTACTATTTGTTGAGATTTTTTTAGGCAGAGCGTTGCTTCTTCCATTGTCATGGCTGGCTCATAAAGGAAATTATTTGTTCCTTTTCTTATTTTACAGTTGATTAAACCAGTTGATTCGGTAAAGTCAGCGTTAACACCTGCATCTACTATTTTGAGTTCAATTTGATGTTGCTTGCAGAATACGTTGATAGCTGCGCCGCCTCTTAGAAAGTTTAAGACCATCTGCTGTGTTACGATTTGTGGGTATGCACTTACTCCAGAAGATTCTGCTATGCCATGATCACCAGCAAATACAACAATATGTGGATTGTCTAATTTGGGTTGAAGTGTTTTTTGTATAAATGCAAGCCGATAAGCAATTTCCTCAAGTTGTCCTAATGCTTGCAGAGGCTTTGTTTTTCTGTTTATTTTGTGTGAAATATCTTGCTGCAAATCAAACTGCTCATCCATGTCGGTTAATGAATTATCATTACGCATACTTTATGCGAGAACTTTGGAGTAAGACAAATCTTTTTTGCAGTAGGTAAAACCCACCAAATAGGACAGAGGAGTAAAATAAGTTACCCAACAAAGTTCCCTTTATGAAAGGAACACCTGCTAAGTAGCAATTTAATAACCCTATCCAAGTTTTAGGGTACATATTGCCGCTTGCCCAAACGCCAAAATTGGAAATGAAGAAGAAAATAAGGCTTGCTCCAATAGCACCAAATAATATATTTCGAGCAGTTACTTTATTAGCATACAAAAACATGCCTAGCAGCGTAATGAAAATATAACTGCCATACTGCCAATAGAAACCTTTGTAGAACCAAATAAATTCAGGATTGTAAGCAGCGTAAACAACATTATTGATATATAAATCGCTTAACCATGTTGTTAAGATAGGTATAAGAAAGGCTTGCCATTTTTTCATGAAATGAGCAGCACCAAAAAGCCCAATAGCACCTAGCGGCGAAAAATTAGGCATATGAGGGAGCAAACGACTGAATGCTGCTAACAAAATGATTAAGGTTAATGTGGCGAATTGAATATTAATTTTTTTGTTCATTTTCTTTTTTTTCCTGTGGAAACATAATTTCGCTTTTTGTAAAGGCGAAATAGTCAACATTGTTCACCGTCGCGAAAAGTGTTTCACTTTACTTTGAATGCAAAAATACAAAAACTTTATTCAATGTTTTTTATGGAGTTACTATTTCTTAAGAAATAGTAACAACTCCATAAAAAAAACAAACTAATCTTTTACACCTATAAATCAAGCAGTAATTTCATAGGGTCTTCTATTAAATTCTTTACTTTCACTAAGAAGGTTACGGCTGAACTACCATCAATAATGCGGTGGTCGTAAGAAAGTGCTACATACATCATTGGGCGAATTACTATATTGCCGTTAACGACAACTGGTCTATCTTGAATACTGTGCATGCCTAAAATAGCCGATTGTGGCTCATTAAGTATTGGTGTACTTAAAAGAGAACCAAAAATACCACCATTAGTAATAGTGAATGTGCCACCACTCATATCTTCAAGGGTAAGCGCATTATTGCGTGCTTTTGTGGCTAATTCTTTGATAGCATGTTCAATTTCCGCCAAATTTAGAGATTCTACATTTCTTATTGGAGGCACTACTAAACCGTTTGGCGTAGAAATAGCGACAGAAATATCGGCATAATGATGGTAAATCATTTCCTCGCCATCAATAAAGGCATTAACATCAGGCATTTCTAATAGCACTTTGGCACAGGCTTTAGCAAAAGGCGACATAAAACCTAGTTTGATACCAAATTTTGCCACAAAATCATCTTGGTATTTTTTGCGCATTTCCATCAATGCCGACATATCAATTTCATTGAATGTCGTCAGCATTGCTGTATTGTTTTTAGCAGAAACTAAGCGTTTTGCAATCGTCCGGCGCATCCGCGACATTTTTTTGCTTTCCTCGGCTCTACTAAAGTTAGTGTTCACCGCTAGCGTTGCTTTTTTAGGTGCAACTTCCTCTTTCTTCGGTGTAGGTTTAGTTGGTGTAATTGATTTATTTTCAATAGCTTGTAAGGCATCTTCTTTAGTGATGCGCCCATCTCTACCTGTCCCAGAAACTCCTTCGGAAGGTATATTATTTTCTCTTAACACCTTAGCTGCAGCAGGCGATGGATGCCCAGTAGCGTAATTGCTTGTAGGTGCAGTATTTGCTATTGGCGTTTCCTTTTTTTCTTCTTTTTGAGGTGCTTCTTTTGTTGTTGGAGCATCCTGAGTTGCACTAGTATCAATTTTTGCGACCAATGTACCAATCTCTAAGTCGTCGCCTTCGGCTGCCACATGAATTAATTTTCCAGAGGCTTCAGCAGGAAACTCAAGGGTAGCTTTGTCAGACTCAAATTCGCAAATAGGTTCATCCAATTTTACGAAGTCGCCATTTTTTTTTAACCACTGCGATAGCGTAACTTCCGTTACAGATTCCCCAATAACAGGGACTTTCATTTCAACAATACTCATAGCTCACTTTTGATGTAATGTAGATTTTTTTGATATATGTGCTTTCACGAAAACACATTTGCCTTTTTATAGGTTTCAATAATGCAAAGTTATAATTTTTAAGAACGCTATTTGACTTTTTTGAGTTAAAAATAGATATCACAAATTTTTTTCTCAATTAAAACACATAGGAGATAGACAAATATTTCCTTGAAAACTATTGTTTCTAGTGTATGACATCAGTACAACGATTTTTTAGGCTACTCGCATTAGATAGAAAAGATATTAGCTACGTTTATTTGTATGCTATTTTCTCAGGTATTATTACACTTTCGTTACCTATTGGTATTCAGGCTATTATCAATTTGATGGTCGTTGGGCAACCTTCATCTGCTCTTTACATTCTTATTGCGGTCATAACGATTGGCACGGCATTAACAGGCTTGTTAACCATTATGCAGATTGTAGTATTAGAAACCATTCAACGTAGAATATTTGCTCGTTCAGCCTTTGAGTTTTCTTGGCGCATACCGCGTTTCAAAATGGAGGCACTTTCAGGTATCTATCCCCCTGAACTCATCAATCGCTTTTTTGATACATTGACTATACAGAAGGGAATGCCAAAAATTTTAATTGATTTTTCTACGGCAGCACTTCAGATATTTTGGGGGCTTATTTTGCTTGCTTTTTATCATCAATTTTTTGTTTTTTTTGGTCTTGTAGTGTTAGGGATACTTTTTTTAGTTTTCCGAGTAACCGGACCTGTGGGCTTGGAAACCAACCTAAAAGAAAGCAAATACAAGTACATGATGGCGCATTGGTTGGAAGAACTTGGACGCGCCATGAATACGTTTAAACTTTCGGTAGGCTGCTATCTTCCTCTAAATAGAACAGACTATTTGGTAGGAAACTATTTAGATGCACGAAAAAAGCATTTCCGAATTTTGCTCACTCAGTATAGTGCTATAATGATTTTTAAGGTGTTAGTCACTTTGTCTTTATTGATTCTGGGTAGTAGTTTGGTCATCAATAATAGCATTAGCTTAGGAGAGTTTGTTGCTGCTGAAATCATTATTATTCTTATTCTCAACTCTGTTGAGAAACTAATTCTCAGCATGGATACCATTTATGATGTACTCACAGGGATAGAAAAAATTGGTTTTGTTACCGATTTACCACTTGAGCGAACGGAAGGCAATATTTTTGCTGAAATCAACAATGATGAACATATTAAGGTAGAACTAGATGAGGTTAGCTTCAAATTTAAAGATACTGCTCGTCCGACGGTAAAAAATATTTCTATGGTCATAGCGCAAAAAGAAAGAGTTTGTCTGTCTGGATACAACGGGTCAGGGAAAGTTACTTTGGCACAAATTATTGGCACGCTTTATAGTGATTTTTCAGGTACTGTTTCTTACAACGATATTCCATTTAAGAGTACCAACATAGAAAGTTTACGTCGCCACATAGGTAGTTTTAGTCCACAAGGAGGTATATTCAATGGTAGTGTTTTTGATAATATCACACTTGGAATTAAAGACTTAGACCTAAAACGCGTCATAGATGTAGCCAGAAAAGTAAAGTTACACGAATTTATAACACAATTAGACAAGAGCTACGACACAGAATTATTAGCGGATGGATTAAACCTGCCGCGAGGTATTCGCACTAAGATCATGTTAGCAAGAACTATTATTATTAAACCTAAATTGCTGATACTGGAAAGTTTTGAAAACTATTTAGAACCTAACGAGTACAAGAAAATAATTGATGATTTGCTAGATATAAAAAATACATGGACAGTTGTAGCTGTTTCTAATGATCCTTACTTAGCTCAAAAATGTGATCAAGTTTATGTGCTGAAAGAGGGTTCAATTATGGTTAACGGACCTTTTCACAAGATTAAAGAAGATGAATACGTACAACAAATTTTTAAAATTCCATATCGAGATTTATCGGCTGCTTAACCAATAATAAAAATTATGCTAAATATATCGGAAAATAGTATTCAAAATTCGGTTAAACTGGAGCAATACAAATCGTACCAAAAACTTCGGGGTTCAAAAGCTAATAGAATGTTGGCTTGGTGGCTACTCGTGAGTTTAGCGGTTCTAATTGTTATTTCTTTCTTGCCTTGGACACAGAATATTCAGATTAAAGGTAAAGTGACTACTTTTAATCCTGACGAACGACCACAAACCATTCATTCGGCTATTTCTGGGCGAATTGAGAAATGGTATGTGCAGGAAGGTGAATTGGTGCAACCCGGCGACACAATTGTCTTTTTGTCAGAGGTAAAACCTGAATATTTTGACCCCAATTTGGTGCAAAGAACCGCTAATCAAGTTATAGCAAAAGATGCTACCATCAAAGCTTACACGGAAAAAGCAAGAGCGTTGGACGACCAAATTACCGCCTTGCGTTTAGAGTTGATACAGAAAAAGATGCAACTGAATAACAAGATTAGACAGGAAGAATTAAAACTGGAATCTACAAAAGCGATGGTAGCGCAAGCGAAAATTGATTTTGAAATTGCCGAGTACCAGTACCGTCGGACAGATACTCTTTTTCAGCAAGGCATCAAGTCGTTGACTGATTTGGAGGGTAAAAATTTAAAATTGCAAGAAGCAAGAGCTAAATTAATTTCTTCGCAGAACAAAGAATTAGAGGCGGAGAATGAAATGGCAAACGCTAAATTAGAGCTTATCAACATTGATAACTACTATGCAAATCAAATAGCTAAAGCAGAGTCTGAGAAATTTAGTGCAATTTCTAGCCGCTTTGATTCCGAAGGTACTCTGAACAAGTTAAGCAACGAATTAGAAAACTATCGTCGTCGCAATAATTTGTATTATGTAGTTGCCCCACAGGAATGCTACATCACTCAAGCCATTAAACCCGGTATTGGTGAAATTGTCAAAGAGGGAGAACCAATAGCAAGTATTGTGCCTAAGAATTATACGCCTGCTGTCGAATTATTTGTGCAACCTATGGATATGCCTCTAATTAATATTGGACAGGAAGTACGCTTCATCTTTGATGGTTGGCCCGCTTTTATTTTTTCTGGCTGGCCTAGCTTTGCCGTAGGTACATTCAGTGGAAAAATCGCAGCTATTGATAATATTCCGAATGAAGATTCAAAATATCGGGTACTAGTGCTAGAAAACGACAAAAATAAGCCGTGGCCTTCTTTATTACGATTTGGTACAGGAGCTCAGGGAATTGCATTACTCAAAAATGTGAGTTTATGGTACGAAATGTGGAGGCGATTGAATGGATTTCCACCAGAGTATTACGATGGTTCAGTAGCAATCAAAGACAATAAATTCAAGCCACCTGTAAAATCAGTTGCAAAATAAAAATTGGGTTAAAAGATGAATGTAGCTATAAAAATCCACGAAGCAAATGATATGTCCATGAAGAAGGTAGTTTCTCTAATCACTTTCTGTGCCTTTCTAATAAGTTTAAATGGGCAATCAATTGATAATAAGACATTTAATTTTTCGCTGGATTATTTTTTACAAGAAGTACGCAACAACCATCCTATTACACGACAAGCTAATTTATTTGCTGCTCAAGCAGACGCTGTGTTATTGGAGAGTAGAGGTGGCTTTGACCCTAAGCTATACACTGATTTTAAGAATAAGAATTTTGATGATAAAAACTATTATAATATTGGGGAAGGTGGGGTGAAAATTCCAACTTGGATAGGTTTAGAAATAAAAGCTGCTTACAACTGGACAAATGGAGATTTTCTGAATCCTGAACAAAAATTACCCGCTGCAGGACAGGCTATCGCAGGTTTTAGAATGCCTCTTTTGCAAGGGATGCGCTTCGATGAGCGACGTGCGTTTGTTAAAGAAGCCAAAGTATTTCAACAACTTAATGAAGCAGAACGACAACAAGTTATCAACGATTTATTACTTGCTGCCACAGAAACCTATTGGCATTGGGTATATACTTATGCAGCCTTAGAAGTTTTTCAAAATAGCATTAAATTGGCACAGCAACGATTAAAACTTACTAAACAAAGTTTTCTATACGGCGACGTTCCAGCTATTGACACGCTAGAATCCTTTATCATTGTTCAGAATCGGCAGGTGGATTTAGACCAAGCTGAGGTGGACTATCAAAATATGACCTTGTTTATTTCTAATTTTCTATGGGATGAGGACGACACGCCTTCAAACTTTACAACGGCTGCTTTACCCAATAGTTTGAATGTGCGCAGGGAAACTAGTTTTATCCAACGTATTCCTGTACTACTCCAAAATCCATCACTTGTTCCCGAGTTACAAAGTTTGCTATTGAAGCAAAATAGCTTAGAAATAAAAGAACGGCTTAAGTTAGAAATGTTGAAGCCTCGCTTAGATGTAGAATATAATTTGCTTGCGAATGGATTTAATTTCGGTAACACCAATAATGGAAACGATGGTAATTTGAACGCACTATTGCTGCAAAATTATAAATGGGGCGTTGAATTTAGCTTTCCTTTGTTTTTGCGTAAAGAGCGTGGTGCATTGAATCTTGTGCGTGTAGAACAAATGCAAACCCAATTCAAATACAATAACAAACGACTTGAAATCCAAAATAAAGTGGATGCCATTTTGCAACAATTGAATACCACTTACGAGCAAATTTTGATTACCGAAGGTGTCGTTAATAATTATCAGAGATTACTTGAAGTCGAAAATATAAAATTTAGTATAGGAGAAAGTTCTATTTTCCTTATCAATGCCCGCGAAGAAAAACTTATTGAGTCGCAGCTAAAACTATTGAAGCTAAAAGCGGAATATTTGAAGCTAGAGGCTAAACTACAAGCAACTTTAGGTCAGTTGCAGTAAGCAAAATAAATGTAACCATTTAGCACTCCACTATTGCTATCAAATTTGAAATGATTCTTCTCATTTGAAGTCAATAACTTTTAGATGAACTCATTAAAACGGAAACCGTAAATAATGAGTTCACCTTTGTTCAAACAGAAGAACAAAACTTATTTTAAGTTAAATGCTTGGCGAATAGCATACACCATATCCAATTTTTCCCAAGTGAAAGTTTCTACGTCGCACTCAATTTGTTGTCCTGAGCCATTTTTAAACGTTACTTTCTTATGCTCTGGTGTTCTCCCCATATGTCCATAAGCTGCTGCTTCTGAGTAAATTGGGGTTCTTAACTTCAATCGCTTTTCGATAGCGTAGGGACGCATATCAAAAATAGTTTCTATCTTCTTAGCGATTTCACTATCGCTCATAGGCACTAATGCTGAGCCGTAGGTATTGATGTACAAATTAGTTGGTTTAGCGACACCAATAGCGTAAGAAACCTGTACCAACACCTCTCTACAAACACCAGCAGCTACTAAGTTCTTGGCAATGTGGCGTGTAGCATAAGCAGCAGAACGATCCACTTTTGAAGGGTCTTTGCCAGAGAAAGCCCCACCACCGTGTGCACCTTTTCCACCATAAGTATCCACAATAATTTTTCTACCCGTTAAGCCTGTATCGCCATGTGGACCACCAATCACAAACTTACCTGTCGGGTTGATATGATAAGTAATCTCATCGTTAAATAAAGCTTGGACGGAAGGTTTGCAAATGGAAACCACTTTTGGAATAACGATATTAATGATGTCGTGTCTAATTTTAGCAAGCATTGTTTCATCCTCATCAAAGTCGTCGTGTTGCGTAGAAACAACAATAGTGTCAATTCTTATTGGCGTATTGTCATCTGAATACTCAATCGTCACTTGCGATTTGCTATCAGGTCGCAAATAAGGAATAGCAGTTCCTTCTCTTCGGAAATCCGCCAGCACCTGAAGAATTTTATGCGATAAATCCAACGCCAAAGGCATATAGCTATCGGTTTCGTTGGAAGCATAACCAAACATCATTCCTTGGTCGCCCGCACCTTGATCTTCGTCGCGTTCTCTTTCTACGCCTCTATTAATGTCAGGCGATTGCTCGTGAATAGCAGAAAGTACGCCGCAAGAGTTGGCTTCAAACATATATTCTGACTTAGTGTAACCAATGCGTCGGATAACATCTCTTGCAATTTGTTGAACATCCAAATAGGTTTTGGTTTTTACTTCTCCTGCCAAAACAACTTGACCTGTGGTAACTAAAGTTTCACAAGCTACTTTGGATTGCGGGTCAAAAGCTATAAAGTGATCTACCAAAGCATCAGATATTTGATCTGCAACTTTATCTGGGTGACCTTCTGAAACGGATTCTGAAGTGAATAGATATGGCATAAAGATTTTTTTAAACAGTTTAGAGCAATAAACCTAGTGTTTAAATTTCAAGCAGTTTTCTCTAAATTGCGTTTGATTTAAAAAACAGCGACAAAAATAGAAAAATTGTTATTATTACTAACGAAATCCTAAAGGCAATTTTTTATTCAACAAATAACCCCGTTGATAGCGTTAACACTAATAAAAGCAGTAACTTTAGTCATGCCAATATGAAAATTATAGATCGTTTATTGATAAAAAGTTTCGTTCCGCCGTTGATTGTTACCTTCTTCATCGCCATTTTCGTATTAATTATGCAGTTTTTATGGAAATGGATTGACGAAATTGCCGGCAAAGGGGTAGGCATATTTTTTATTTTAGAGATGTTGGGTTACATGTCCATCTCGTTAATTCCTCTAGCGTTGCCTATTGCCGTGCTAATTTCTTCAGTGATGGTTATGGGTAATTTATCAGAGCGGTATGAACTTTCGAGTTTTAAATCAGCAGGTGTTTCGTTGGGTAGAATCATGCTACCACTTATGATTTTTACAGGAGCTATTAGTGTATTCTCTTACATCTGTTCGGATACTTTAATTCCTCTTTCCAATTTAAAATATCAGTCGCGTCTCTATGATATTAAAAATCAGAAGCCTACATTAAGCCTTGAGGAAGGTGTTTTTAATGATGACTTTCAAGGATTTGCTATTCGTATTGGTGCAAAAGACAACGACAATAGAGGCATCAGGGAAGTCTTGATGTACGATGAAAGTAATGCTTCAAATGGTCGCTTTGCTCAGGTTGCCTCCAAGAGTGGCGAAATGTTTGTAACTGCTGACCAACAGTTTTTTGTGATGAAATTATATGACGGTCAGCAGTACGTCGAACCGCGCACCGAATTTAGAGATGGTAAAGAAAGCTATCCTTTTGTACGGACAAAATTTAAGGAATGGACAAAAATATTTGATCTTGATGAGTTTTCCATTGACCGTACCGATGAAACTTTGTTCAAAGGGCATCATAATATGCTTACAACCCGTCAGTTAAAATCGGCTATTGATTCCATTGATCATCAAAAAGAATTAAGGGTACTCGGTACAGCTAATGAGCTAAACAGCGGACTTTACTTTAGGCGAGAAATTGAAGCATCCCAGCGTTCGATAGAAATTTATGAACCTCCTTTTGATGATGAAAAAAACGCTGAAAATCAAGATATTATCGCTGATACCACTATGAAAGCTGATATTTTTCCTAAAGATACTGCCAATATTAGTCCTTCCAATGTAGTAACATCAGAATTAACGCAAAGCAGGTTGCCCTCTCTGGCTAATTCCAAAAAGCGTTACTATAATGGCTCTGAGTTTAAAGATAGCCTTAATGATATTTCACAATACACTTATTTTGTTGAGTTATTTAAAGAAAATGACCAACGGTTATTGCTGTCGAAGGCAAAATCTTATATTAGTAGTTCGCAACAGGGAATCGCCTCTACTTTTCGTTATTTGGAACGAACAGATGATACTCGAATAAAATATGTATATCAACTGCACAACAAATACAGTACCGCTGTGATCTGCTTCATTTTTTTGTTCATAGGTGCGCCTATGGGAGCAATCATAAGGAAAGGAGGGTTTGGGTATCCATTATTGGTGTCTGTAATGTTTTTCGTAACATATATTATGTTAACTATTTTGTTTAAAAAAATGATGGAAGGTCAAGCCATTGGACCAGAATTAGGAGCTTGGCTACCTTGTTTAGTAATCTTGCCAATAGGTGTTTTTCTAACTTATAAAGCAATGAAAGATGCCAAGATGATTCAGTTAGAAATTTTTAAACAGATTGGTCAGAAATTGATGCCTCTGTTCCGTTGGTTCAGGGTAACTTTAGGTGTGTAAATCATGAATGAGCAGATAATGAGCAATATCTTAAAGCAACATAGGCTTTACTTTTTACTCTTGGCGGTCTATATCCTGTGGGGTGTAGCATTGTTGTTCTTTATCAGTAAAGGCGACGAAATCTTATTTTTCAGTCAACATCGAACTTCTTTCTGGGATGGTTTTTTTAAAACAACTACTCGTTACGGCGAAGCTTTTCCTTATCTTGTAATGGTTATTGTTTTTCTGTTGACCAAGCAACATACAAAAGCATGGGCTATACTTTTTCTCTCCCTTATCATTACTTTATTGAGTTTTCTTAGTAAAATGCTTTTCAAGCAACCTCGTCCTGCTAAGTATTTTGAATCACTCCATCGCTTTGAAGAAGTCAATTGGATAAATGGAGTTGATATTTATTACGGTCTTAATAGTTTTCCCTCTGGGCATACCATGTCTGCTTTTGCCGTGAGCACTTTTTTGGTTCTCTGTTTATCTAAAAAAGGATGGTCAGAAATAGTATTTTTTTCCTTAGCTCTTTTTGTGGCTGTTTCCCGAGTGTATTTAGCACATCATTTCCTACAAGATATTTTAATGGGGGCGTTTTTAGGTACTTTGGTTAGTGTAGGCTTATATATCAGTTTTTTTCGTCATAATAGAAATAGGAACGAAGCTTAGATTCCTCTAACTTTTACATGACCACAATTCTACACTATAAGATGTCTTGGTAAAATTATTGCCTTTTTATAACCTTAAATGCTAAGTTTCGTCCGTGTCCCTGTATAATAGCAAGGTTTATCCAAGAAAGGGCAAATTTTTCTAACAGTTCTACCTTGTCCCCTTTGCCAAAATCCCAACAAGTACCAAAGCCGCAATCCAATGCCAGTTGTTTGGTAATTTCTTTTGCCTTTTGGCTGTCTCCCGCCATGAACATATCAATTCCTTCACTGTCATAAACGGGATTAAGCATATTTTCAAAACCAGTGCTATTAAAGCATTTTACTACTTCGGCATTGGTTTTGTCCGTTAGGCAATGATAAACCGTTGCGTAAGGTTCAGGTTTTTTTGCGACAGTGTTTGTTGCATCAATGACAATTTTTCCACTAAAATCACCTACCATTGCAATGATATCAAAAATAGCTGTTGGGGGTGTAGCAATTAAGACAACCTCTGACTTAGCAACTGCCTCTGCAATGTGAAAAACCTGTGTATTAGGGTTTTGCAATAATTTTTTACCTTTAAAATTTTGAGCATCTTGCACGCCTAAATTAAGGTGGTGTCCTTTTTTTGACCACTGTGTGGCTAGGGCGCCGCCTACATTTCCTGTTCCAATAATTGCAATTTGCATAGTATAAGTGTTTGTTAGTGTTAATTTAGAATAAAATTCCGTCTTTGGGGGTTAGTTTTTCAGGTAAATACGATTCGCCTAGCATTTCAAGTAAATCTCTTTCAATCGTGTTGCAAAGTGCCGTCAGTGGAACATCCGTAATCCTATTCTCAAAAGGGTCTTCATTGACTTCACCTACTTTTCCAATAATTGCAAACACAAACGAAATAACTACGGAAATAAAAGGCATTAAATAAGCAACGTTTATTTTTGTAAAGTCGCTGATAAGGGTCAATGGCAGTAGCAATATAAAAGTATAAAGAAAAACACGAGTGAAAAAGTCGTATTGACGTAAAAGAGGTGTATTTTTAATGCGTTCACAGCCGCCTTGATAGTTTGCTAAAGCCAGAAGTTGCCCCTCCATTTGGAAGCTATCAAAACCGCCCAGAGTGCCATTTGCCATTGCTTCGTAGATTTTTTTGCCCATCATAAGATGTAAAAAATTGGGTTTGTTTTGACTGTTTTTGAGGGTTTCAAATTCATTTTCTGCTAATAAACTTTTGATTTGTTGCCAATCCTCTTGTTTACGCAAATGTAGGCGCAGAGCATGTACCCACGCAATGACTTTGTGAACCATCTCTTTTTTGAAAGTTTCGCTACGAGCCTTGTCATAATTTTGTTGGTGCGCATGGCTGTCGGTAAAAGTGATTAAAAGTCTTGCTAATACGCGACTCGAATTGACGATACCGCCCCATAGCGTGCGAGCTTCCCACCACCTGCCGTATGAGCTGTTGTTGCGAAAGGCAATAAAAATCGCTAAAGCACTACCCAAAATTCCTGCTACCGAAAAAGGTAATGTAAAAATCAAAAGTTCTTGTATATGCAGGAGATATACCAACACCGACATTGAAACCGCTGTAAGTAATTCAAAACGGACATAGAAAATGACTTTCAATGGATTAAAGTTGCGTTTTAGTATCATCTATTGTAGTTTAAATGTTGATAAAATCAAGCGAATCGTGTTTAGCATTTCATTTTCTATTTTTTGAATTGATAATTTAGACCAAAAGTCAAAATTCGATCGAGTTCTTTGACGTTTTCTGCCACCACTTGCTCATAACTTACAAGATATTCCGTTTGAAAATTTAAGCCTTTCCAAATAGGCAACTCCAAACCGACATCAGCTTGTAGGCGGTTATTCGGTACTTGCTCAAAGGCAGGTTGCCAAAATGCGTTATAAAAAATCCTGACTTTGTGGTCAAAAATACGATGCCACCCTGCCAAATAGAGTGTACCACGCCAAAGTTTGATATTTTTACTGTTGTTGTAAAAAATTTGATTGAATTGGTCGCTTAAAAAATGAGTAGCTTCATTCAAAATCCCAACAGAGAATTTCAGGTTTGTATGGCTTTTTTGAGCAAATTGCCAAGTTGTGCCTATGCCACCAAACCACCTGTAATCAATCTTACGACGGAAATTAGTTTGTACATATAAGATTGCAAATGGATAAAACCTATTTCGTGGTTTGTAATACAGAAAATTGCGGCTACTTAGGTCGTTATCAGCTTTGAAGCCGCTAAATTCCTGATACAAACTGTTGTTTTGAGTTTTGAAAACAAGTGCTTTTTTGCTGTTTGTAACCAACTCCAAACGTGATCGGAAAACAATCAATTCCACATTTCCCTGCTGCCAGATTCCTGTGATACCTGCCCTAAGTTGAAGGTGAGTTGTATCGCTTTCGTTGAGTTGTGCGAAAGAAGATTTGGAGCAAAGCAAAATTATGGTCAGAAGAAACAAATCAAAACAGTTTTTCATGTTTATCTTTAATTTTACCACAAGGGCACAAGTTTCAAAAGAAAAAAATCTTGTGCCTTTGTGATAGAAAAATTATCCCAATGCTTTCACCAAAATTTCTGCTGCTGCTGCGCCAGAATTTTGTTGTTGTCCTGTAATTAAATTGCCGTCCTGAATGGCATAAGCGCTAAAAGGAGAGGCTACTTTAAAAGTTGTACCTACTATTTTACGCGCCTCGTTTTCAATGCGGTATGGCTGAATCTTCATGCCTACGGCTTGGTCTGCAAATTCTTCTTCGGCATCGGCAAAACCTGTCCATGTTTTACCTTTCACTAAAAGTTCTCCGTTAGAAAGTTTGGCTTCAAGCAAAAGAGTGGTAGAATGACATACAGCGGCACTTGGTTTGCCCATTTCGTAGAAAGACACGAAAAGTTTCTCTAATTCGGCATTGCCGCGAAAAGTGTACATTGGTCCTTGTCCGCCTACCAAAAAAATTGCATCAAACTCATTGGGATTTACTTCTGTAAGTTTTTTAGTATTTTCCAACATTGCCATAAACTCAGGCTTCTGCATGTAACCTAGAGAAATAATGTCGTGGGCAGAATAGCCACTTGCATCAGTAGGGTTGGAATAGCCATCCATTTCTAATTTACCACCTTCCGTAGAAACGAGTTCTACATCGTATCCTGCTTCTTGAAACACACGCAATGGATGGGTAAGTTCAGCAGCCCAAAAGCCAATAGGCCAACCTGTTTGTTTACTCAAACTTGGCGAACTAGCAACCATCAAAATTTTGCCTTTAGTGGGCGCACCGTGAAAGTGTACGTAAGAACTTATTTCTGTTACCATTTTTATCGTTTTTTTGTGAATAATTTTATTGTTGCAAAAGTGATCATTATACTTGCGTTTGCAATGTGTATCACCTAAAAGTGCGATACATACTTTTTGGAAAGTAAACTATTTCAAAATGCCTGATTTTATTTACAAGGGAAAAGTTTATTACAATCCTGTCCAGTTGGTAATGGAACAGATTGGCGGAGCATGGAAAGCCCCTATTTTATGGAGGCTCAAGGATAATACACTTCGTTACAGCGAATTGAAACGCATTCCCCATATTACAGATAAAATGCTTACTACACAACTTAGGCAGTTGGAAGAAGATGGTTACATCGAGCGAAAAGTATATGCTGTG
>CALDYY010000087.1 GCA_937944245.1 uncultured Saprospiraceae bacterium
GCCCTCACTCTAAGACACACCTATTTAACGAGTGTACTTCAATAATTATCAAATTAATTTTTATCTTTATAGCTATAAACAGAATAACAACCCGTAATGAAGACAATTTTCGTATTAGCACAAACAGCCCTACTGTGTTTGTTTGCACTTACCAATCTCGCACAATCCGATTTTTCAGGTCGCTGGGAGGGCATACTTGAAGTTTCCGGTTTAAAATTAGAAATGAATATTGAATTAGCGCAGAAAGATAATAATTGGAGCGGTACTTTGGATATTCCCATGCAAGGCGTTAAAGCAATGCCTATTGATGAATTAAAAATTGATAAGGATTCGATTGCATTCCGATTGAAGCAAGTGCCGGGTAATGCTGCCTACAAAGGTAAAAGAACTGCCGACAAAATAGAAGGTACTTTTCAACAATCAGGAATGAACCTGCCTTTGGCATTTAGTAAAAGAGAGATTGCCGTTGACCCTGAAAAAATGGCACAATATCTTGTAATACTAGATTCCTTGATGAAGGAACTTAAAGTACCTGCCGCTGGAGTTGGGATAGTGAAAGGAGGCAAAGTTATTTTAGCAACAGGCATTGGCTACCGAGATTACGAAAAAAAGTTGCCTGCCAACGAAAATACCATCTTTGCGATTGGTTCATCAACCAAAGCCTTTACCACACTAGGTTTAGGGATGTTGGCGCAAGAAGGTAAGTTGGATTGGGACAAACCCATTATTGAGTATTTACCCACTTTTCGATTGAAGGATAACTTCGCTACTCAAGAAATGACTGCTGTTGATTTAGTGACGCATCAATCGGGTTTACCTCGACATGATGTTGTTTGGTATGCCACCGATTTTTCGAGAGCAGAATTATTTAATCGCCTTCCGCATTTAGAACCGACTAAAAGTTTTAGAACGACCTTTCAATACAACAACCTAATGTATATGGTAGCGGGGTTGTTGATAGAAAAAATATCGGGCAAAACTTGGGAAGATTTTACAAAAGCCCAGATATTTCAACCACTTGGCATGACACGCACCAACACTTCTGTTGATGTTAGTCAAGCCCAAGATAATTTTGCATTACCTTATCAACTCAAGAAAGATAGTATTGCTAGAATGCCTTTCCGCCATATTGACCCTGTTGGTCCTGCTGGTTCTATTAATTCTTCTATCAATGATATGCTCAAATGGGTACAGTTACATTTGGATTTAGGGAAGTACAAAGGCGTACAATTGGTAGAAACAGAAGAAGTGAAACGTGTGATGAGTCCACACAAAACCATTGAAGGTCAAAATCCATTAGAGGCAAGGTCTAGCCCTGCTAATTATGGATTAGGTTGGTTTTTATTTCAATATGATGATGTTTTCGTCGCTCAACATGGTGGAAATATTGATGGGTTTTCTGCGCTCGTTGTACTCATGCCTAAAAATGATGCTGGCATAGTTATCCTTTGCAATCAAAACGCAAGTAGCTTCCCTAGTTTAGCAGCTCACTATGCGCGCGACATGATATTAAACAAGGATGCAACAGATTGGTACAAACCCAAAACTGAAGCAGCGGAAGAAATTACTGAGCAGCAACCGCCAAAACGCATAGAGAATACTACACCGAATCATCTATTAAAAGCCTACGCTGGCACTTATGAGCATCCGGGTTATGGTCAGTTGAAAGTAACACTTAAAGATAGTCAGCTTCTGGCGCAGTATTATAAAATGCAGTTCGATTTAGTTCATTGGCACTTTGAAACCTTTCAAGGTAAAACCTCTGACTTGGAGGCTGATTTTTCTTTTACTTTTCAAACAGATAAAACGGGGGAAGTCATTGGCGTGAATAGTGCTCTGGCACTAGACCCTACCGTAGGAGATATAGTATTCAAAAAAATTCCCTCCAGCGAATTGAGCGACCCTAAGTTTTTGGCTAAAATGGTCGGCGATTATGAATTGAGCGGTGTAACAGTTAAGGTAGCGCTAAAAAACGATAACCTGATATTGACTGTTCCAGGGCAAAACCCCTATACACTTGTACCTAAAAAAGGTACAACTTTTGATTTGAAAAATCTAAATGGTTATTCTATTGAATTTACTTTGGATGAAATAGGACTAGCAAAAGAAGTGGTATTTTATCAACCTAATGGTACATTTCGTGCGAAAAAAGTGAAATAAAAAACTTATCGTTTAACATTAATATTATTTTTTGCAATATTGTTGCAGTAGATAAAAATGTACTATATTTATGTATCATAAATAAAAAAATTATGCAAAATAACTTAAAGGAAACAACTAATTTGTTTTTCATTAGTATTACTACCTTGTGTTTACTTATTAGCTGTAACACTCGTAATATGATGAAAGAAACGACAGGAGTAACGACGGAACAAGCGTTAGAAGTGAAGCCACCAGTAGCAAAAAAAGTGCCAAAAGCTTTGAATACACACGGCGATACCAGGATAGACAACTATTACTGGATGAACGACCCTAAAGATCCGGAAGTGATTAAGTATCTTGAGGAGGAAAATGCTTACATGGCGCAGAAAACTGCTCACCTTGATAAATTGCAAGAGGATTTGTTTGAAGAAATGAAGGGACGTATTAAGCAGGATGATGCTTCTGTGCCTTATAAAAACAGAGGTTATTACTATATTAATCGTTTTGAGCAAGGCAAAGAATATCCTATTTACAGCCGCAAAAAGGAGACCCTAGAGGCTGCCGAAGAAATATTACTAGACGTTAACGAATTAGCAGAACCATATGATTACTACAATGTAGGCGGTTTGTCTGTGAGTATGGACAATAAATTACTTGCCTATGGCGAAGATACTTTGAGCCGAAGAATTTATACGCTGCGCTTTAAAAACTTGGAAACAGGCGAAATGCTATCGGATGTTATCCCTAATACTACAGGCGATGCCGTTTGGGCAAACGACAACAAAACCATCTTTTACACGACTAAAGAAGAAGGCACACTGCGCTCCCATAAAGTATTTCGACACATTTTAGGGACACCAACAACACAAGATGTTGAGATTTTTCATGAAAAAGACAATACTTTTTACTGTTTTGCTTACAAAACAAAGTCGGATAAATATATTGTCATAGGAACAGCACAGACAATTTCTCAAGAATATCACGTCATTGAAGCAGATAATCCTACTGCTAACCTTCGTGTGATTCAGCCTAGAGAAAGAAATTTGGAATATGGTATTGACCATTATGGTGATAAATTCTACATTCGTACTAACTTGGATGCCAAGAATTTCCGCTTAATGACAACGCCTGAAAATGCAACGACCAAAGAAAATTGGACGGAACTAATTGCTCATCGCGAGGATGTGCTGTTGGAAGGAATTGATATTTTTAAGGACTATTTAGTCATTACAGAGCGTAAAAATGGCATCATTCAATTACGCATTCGCCCTTGGCAAGGTCAGGAGCATTATATTGAGTTTCCTGAAGAGGCTTATGTAGCGTACACTTCCACCAATCCTGAATTTGATACAGAGTTGCTAAGAATTGGCTATCAATCATTGACCACGCCAAACTCCATTTTTGACTATAATATGCGTACAAAAGAAAGAGTGCTTTTGAAAGAACAAGAAGTGCTAGGCGAATTCAACAAAGACGATTATCAATCGGAACGCATTATGGTTACTGTGCGTGACGGCAAAAAAGTACCCGTTTCGATTGTCTATAAAAAAGGCTTTAAAAAGGACGGCACACAACCATTATTGCTTTACGCCTACGGTTCATATGGCAACAGCATTGACCCAACTTTTAGTTCTGCTCGTTTGAGTTTGCTCAATCGAGGGTTTGCCTATGCCATTGCACATATACGTGGTGGCGAAGAAATGGGGCGCGCTTGGTACGAAGATGGCAAGTTGTTGAATAAGAAAAATACATTCAATGATTTTATTGACTGTGGTGAATATTTGGTTCAGAACAAATATACCAACACCAATAAACTTTTTGCAGCAGGTGGAAGTGCAGGTGGATTGCTTATGGGGGCTGTGGTTAACATGCGCCCTGATTTGTGGAAAGGTGTAGTAGCTGCTGTGCCATTCGTTGATGTTGTTACGACCATGCTCGACGCAACCATTCCATTAACTACTTTTGAGTATGACGAATGGGGAAATCCAGAGGATAAAACCTACTACGATTACATGAAGTCCTATTCGCCATATGACAATGTAGAGAGAAAAGCCTATCCAGCTATTTTAGTGACAACAGGTTTGTACGATAGCCAAGTGCAATATTGGGAGCCTGCAAAATGGGTTGCCAAACTAAGAGACATGAAAACAGACAACAATCTGCTATTATTTAAAACCAATATGGATGCTGGGCACGGCGGACAATCGGGTCGCTTTAGAAGACTCAAAGAAGTTGCTTTAGAATATGCCTTCATGCTGGATTTGGCAGGGCTAGTGCCAGCCAAAAACTAACTGAAAGCCACTAAGTAGGTAGCGACCTAATTCATTTAAGTCGCTACTTATTTATTTAGAATTTGCAACATCCAAGCTAATTAAAATGTACAGCTATGGACATGGAAACCTTGCGTAACTATTGTTTAGCCAAAAAGGGAGTAATCGAGGATTTGCCTTTTGATGAGCTTACTTTAGTTTTCAAAGTTATGGGCAAGCTATTTGCATTGACCAACTTAAATTCAGAAAATTTTACGGTCAATTTAAAATGCGATCCCGAATGGGCAGAAGATTTAAGAGCCGACCACGAAGAAGTGCAACCTGGCTACCATATGAGTAAAAAACATTGGAATACTGTTCAATTTGATGGTGATTTAGAAGTGGCTTTGTTAAAAAAAATGATAGATCATTCTTACGATTTAGTAGTAAAAGGATTGAGCAAAAAAGACCGAGAGGCGTTGAAAGAACTCTAATAAATGAAAATAGTAGATTATATTATTGTTGGTCAAGGATTGGCAGGCACATTGTTAACCCATTTCTTGGAGCAACAGCAACAAAAAGTATTCGTCATCAACAATACCAGTGAATATGCTGCTTCCAGTGTGGCTGCTGGCATTATCAACCCTATCACCGGTAGGCGTTATGTAAAAAGTTGGATGGTGGATACCTTAATTCCGTTTGCTGAACAAACTTATAACACCTTAAGCCAACAACTTGGCGTTACTGTCTTTAGTCAAAAAAATATTATTCGTACCCTTTTTAATCGCTTGGAAGAAGACTATTGGTGGTTAAAAAGTGAGGAAGAAGGTTATGCAAAATATATGTTACCTAATGCAGCTTTAGGCAACTACAAAGGACGCATTTTACCCGATTTTAGCTATGGCGAAGTAACAGGAGGTGGGCAAGCCAATGTTGCTTTACTTACAGAACATTACCGACACTATTTAATTGAAAAAGGCAGCTACCAAATAGCTAATTTTGACCTTGAGCAAATTAAATTCTTGCCAGAAGGTATTGAATATCAAAATATTCAAGCGAAGAAAATTATTTTTTGTGAAGGATATTCGGGTAAATTTAATCCCTACTTTAGTTACCTGCCCTTTGGTGGCGCAAAAGGAGAAGTGCTTATTGTGCGCATTGCTGATGCTCATTTTGAAAAACTCATCAAGCGAAAAGTATTCATTGCCTCTTGGAAAGACGATTTATATTGGATTGGTGCGACCATAGACAACCACTTTGAACATGAACTACCTACCGAAAAGGGAAAAGACTTTTTGACTAACAAGCTACAAGATTTTTTAGCCGTTCCTTTTGAAATTGTGGAACATAAATCGGCAGTTCGCCCAACAGTAAAAGACCGTCGCCCATTTTTAGGGCTACATCCCGAATTTCCTCAATTGGCTATTTTCAATGGTTTAGGCACAAAAGGCGCATCGCTTGCTCCTTTCTTTGCTCATCAAATGGCAAATTATCTAGTACAGCAAATACCCTTGCTAGAGGCGGTGAACATTGAGCGGTTTGCAATAAAGAGCAATTAGTTTTGAAAAAAAGCACAACATTAGCTTATGCCCTTTGTCCAAAAGTCAATAGATTATGGTCAGGGTCAAGCAAAGAGAACTCTTTTTGTCCCCAAGACTTTACCGCTAAATGTCCGTTTGGATGAATAGCAACTTGGTTGTTTAAAAGCGTTTGGTAAAGCCTGTCTATGTCATCTGTTCGGATATAAACCTGCCCATAATTTTCTAGCGGATTAAGTTCTCGAAAGGTAAAAAAATGAATTTCAATATTATCTTTATGCAGCATCAAATAATCGTCGAAGTCGTCATCACTAGAAGTTTGGAATCCTAGCTGATTCACATAATAGTTCATTGTTGCTTCCTTGTTGCGCATGGGCAATTTCGGATGTATGGCTATTAGCATATTTTCAATTTGTTAAGGAGTGTCGCTTTTTATCCTGAAAACTACTCCCTTTCCCAAGTAGTTGTCCAAGCGTTTTCGTCGTTATCAGTGCGAAGAGTAAAAAATATTAATATTAATAGCCCACGAATGAATTCGTGGGCAACAGAAATGCTCTACCTAAAATGGTTTGAACCATTTTAACTCCTTATGTTCTCCGTACGAAAAACAGTTTGCATAACATGTAAGTAGTCACTTTATTTTTACATTGTCAACTCTAACAATAGCTAACTTAGTTATTGTTCCCAATCTAGTTGCAGCTTCAGCCTTCATATCATAAGTTTTATCAGATACTTTGGCAACTATCCTATCATCAAAAATAGTATATTCAGTATCATTAACCTTGAATTTCAAAGACTTTTCTTGTATTTGATAGGAAAATCCATCGTGGTAGATTAACTCTATTTTACCTGAATTGTCAGTAAATACGTAAAATAATGTTCTGTCTTTTCTGAAAATTTGCATCTTTTTTTTGTTTGTAAATTGGAATGAAAGTACAATATCCTCTTTACTTATTTCTTCCTCATAAAGTTTGCTGTATTTAGTCGTCACCATTTTACCGTTCACAAGATTTGACTCGGTGTAATTGACTGTCAATGTTCCCTCGTATTCTTCTTCTATAATTTTTACTGGGTACGGCTTATTATCTTTTACACCAAATTCAGAATATTGATGCCAACAACATCCGCTTTTAGTAAACGTACTTAACCTTTTCGATTTGTAGTTCACTTCTAAATCACAGTAACCTTGTGTCAATTCTGTAAAAGCAGGACTATGTTTAAAGCCATTTTCTAGTGCCAAATATATTTGATAAGACGGACTACCGTAGCAACCATTTGACCCATCCATAATAGCAAAATCTTTTATTCCGTCAAAATTGTAATCTTTGTGAATGACAAAGTATTGGTCAGAATGTAACCTCTTTGTCTTTGTTATGATTGGGTTTTCTTTGATCATATCAATTCTAAGGGATTCATCTGAATTTACTTTAAAAAGCATTTTTTGGGTTTGATTGTCGTAAATAGCAATCCAACCTTTACTAAAGTCTTCAATTGTATCCGCAACGTAAAGTTTCCCAAAATATTTATCTGAAAAGCTGTTAATCGTAAAAGTTACTTGTGCAAAACATAGATTGTTAAGGATCACCCCAAACATAAGAAGAAATATCTTTTCCATCGTTTTTTATTTTTTGACTTCATAATATAGCAAAAGTAACATAATAGAGTTATTCCTTATTTAGCTAATATTTTTCTGTTAGAGTTCTTGCAAAAGTCCATTAGTTTATTTTTACAATCTCTTTTCTCTCTGTTTGGAAAGGAATTAAAAGTGGATTTTAAATGGGTTGAGGTAGAAAAAATTACTTTTGCAAGCGGTTTATCGTAGTTCGCAACATAGTAGCTAACATCTTTGGAGTCGCGTTACTCAAAAACTTATATATGTTAACTACTCCCTTTCCCAAATAGTTGTCCAAGCGTTTTCGTCGTACTTTAGTAGGCACTCTGGTGGAGAACACCGACCGCAAGTAGCACATACTGTGTCGCACTTTGCATTGATAAAATAGGAAGGTCCGTCAACAAACGAATTATCCGAACTTAAAAAATAATGCCATTCTCCATTCACTTTTTGAACACGCACTGCATGTATATCCTCTGTAAGCACCAAACAGTTAGGCAATTTAGGAATGAATTGGTCATCAACCTTACCACAAGCAAGTAAGATAACTCCCAAATAAAGACAAAGTAATTTTTTCATTGTTTTATACCTTAGATTTATTACAATAGACAGCCGAGCAATCTAAAACGGTTGGGTATAGTATTTAATTTATTCGCCAATGCAGGATTATTAATACAATAAAAATGTGGCTTTAGCCTCTTTGAATTTTTCTTTTGTGAATGTGCTAAACACAGATTCTTATTAAATCAGGTTACTTTTGAGGGATTAAAATAGAGTTTAGTTTTTTGCTTAACACCAATTAGATGAAAATTAAAATAGCTATATTGCTGCTGTTTTAATATTTCGTTAGACGAATAGGAAAATAAAATGTATCCTTTACTTAACAGTTGCCAATCAGCATCACAAAATCAATATGCTTGACATGAAAAAACACATTTTAATCTTTACGCTATTAATCAGTGCGTGGATGTTATTTACGGCGCATGAATTTTGGTTAGCACCTAGCCAATTTCGAGTTAAACCTAGACAAGTCATAGCACTGGATTTACTGGTTGGTGAAGATTTTCATGGTAAATTTTGGGGCGCACGCAAACAGCGCACTGCAAGCCTAAATCATTATTTTGGCTCAAAACAAGAAAATTTAACGGCACAGGCACTTGCCAGTGATTCTTCTTCCATCCGATTTCAATGTAAAAAAGCAGGTACACATTTACTCGCTATGCGTTCTAGCAATTCATTCATCGAATTAGAAAGTGCTAAATTCAATGCTTACTTGGAAGAAGATGGCATTGAGAATATTATCAATTTGCGAAAGGAGAAGAATGAAATGGATAAATCGGCAAAAGAGTTTTATCAGCGTTGTGCTAAATCTTTGCTTCAAGCAGGAAATAAAACAGACGATACTTATGCCATCAATACAGGAATGCCCTTGGAAATCATTCCTTTACAAAATCCTTATGCGCTCAAAGTAGGCGACGAACTAGCGGTGAAAATTTTGTTTCAAGGCGAACCATTGAAAGATGTTGTAGTACGAAGCTGGCATAAAGTGGATGAAACTAACACCAGTCAAGGTGCAGCTAGAACCGATGGGGAGGGCGTTGCTAAAATTAAGCTAAATGCTAAAGGTTTCTGGATGATTAGTTTAGTGAGAATGATAGAAAACCCTAATAAGAGTGAGGCTGATTATCAAAGTTTTTGGGGGAGTTTGACCTTTGAGCTATGAAAGTAAATTTAGGATAATTGAACATACCGTTCAATTATCCAGCTAATTTTCGCTAGTTAATTATGTAGAAATAGAATTGCTAAATTTCTGTAAATCAACAGCTTGGTAAATTAAGTGCCTTATTCCACCTCGTATAAGTTCAATAGATTAAGTTCTCAACTCATTTTCTTTCCGCTTATATTTGATTATCAAAGTTTAAGCCATGCTTTTTTGCATGGTTCAAAAGGAGATTTCATTACCAGTGGCACAAATTTTCTCGAACAGTTAAACAAACATGAAAGAACTCAATCCATACAGTAAACACGTAACCCTAGATGAAACCCAACCCGCTGCACAAGCGATGCTTCACGCTATTGGCTTGACAGATGAGGATTTGAAAAAGCCACAAATTGGCATTGTTAGCACAGGCTGGGAAGGAAACCCCTGCAACATGCACCTTAATGATTTAGCGCGAAAAATAAAGGCAGGCATACAAACACAAGATTTAGTAGGGCTGATTTTTAATACAATAGGGGTAAGTGATGGAATTTCAATGGGAACAAGTGGAATGCGATTTTCCTTACCCTCCAGAGATATTATTGCAGATTCTATTGAAACCGTAGTATCCGCACAGTGGTATGATGGGGTAGTAGCGGTAGTGGGTTGCGATAAAAATATGCCAGGTGCGTTAATGGCATTGGGGCGTTTAAATCGTCCTGGTATGATTATGTATGGTGGCACCATTCGTCCTGGCTGCCATGAGGATAAAAAATTGGATATTGTTTCGGCATTTGAAGCCTTTGGGCAAAAAGTGGCGGGCACTATTGATGAAGCGACTTTCAAAGCAGTCGTGCGCAACGCCTGTCCAGGTGCAGGCGCTTGTGGTGGAATGTACACTGCAAACACGATGGCATCGGCAATTGAAGCGATGGGGATGAGCTTGCCTTACAGTTCATCCTTTCCAGCGACCAGCGAATCGAAACGTCTGGAAGGCTACGATATTGGTAAGACTATGCGAATGCTATTGGAGCAAGATTTGAAGCCACGCGATATTGTTACTCGTGCTTCTTTGGACAACGCCATTCGCCTGATTACCGTGCTAGGTGGTTCGACCAATGCCGTGATGCACTTGATTGCAATAGCCAAAGCATTCGACATTCCATTAACGATTGACGACTTTCAGAAAATAAGTGATACTACACCTTTTTTAGCGGATTTGAAACCTAGCGGAAAGTATGTAATGGAAGATTTGCATGACGTTGGTGGTGTGCCAGCCGTAATGAAAATGATGTTAGAAGAAGGCTACTTGGATAGTACTTGCATGACGGTAACAGGCAAAACAGTCGCTGAAAATTTGCATAATTTACCTTCTTTAAAAGAAGGACAAAGGGTAGTACACGCTTTTACCGAACCGATAAAACCAACAGGACATATTCAAATCCTGTACGGTAATTTAGCGGAACAAGGAGCAGTAGCTAAAATTACAGGTAAAGAAGGCGAGGTATTCAAAGGCAGAGCCAAAGTGTTTAATAGTGAACCTGACGCAATTGCAGCTATCAGTAATAATCAAATCGAGCAAGGCGACGTTATTGTCATTCGCTACATCGGTCCGAAAGGAGGTCCAGGAATGCCAGAAATGCTCAAGCCAACCTCAGCCATCATGGGTGCTGGTTTAGGCAACAGTGTTGCTTTGATTACCGACGGTCGGTTCTCTGGGGGTACACATGGTTTCGTCGTTGGGCATATCACGCCAGAGGCGCAAGTCGGTGGCACAATTGCCTTAGTTGAAAATGGTGATGAAATTGTTATTGATGCTATTTATAATCGTTTGGAGGTCAATGTTTCAGCAGAAGAAATAGAGCGTAGAAGAGCGAATTGGCAAGCACCAGTGCGCAAGGATTTAACAGGAATTTTGAAAAAATATGCACATACAGTTGCCTCTGCCAGCGAAGGCTGCGTAACTGATACTTTTTAACATAACTTAATCAAGGTTGTTATGAATTATACCATGGAATTAGAAGCTAGTTCATCTACAATAGTACCTACTAAAAAGAAAGTAACAGGTGCAGAAGCAATACTCATGTGCCTTTTAGAAGAGGGTGTGAATGTTATTTTTGGCTATCCGGGTGGTGCTATCATGCCCGTTTACGATGCGCTATACCATTATACAGACCGTCTTCAACATATTTTACCTCGCCACGAACAGGGAGCTATTCACGCTGCCGAAGGTTATGCACGTGTGACACGAAGAACTGGTGTGTGTATGGCAACCTCTGGACCAGGTGCTTTAAATTTACTCACTGGTCTTGGTGATGCCATTTTGGATTCTACACCGTTGGTCTGTATTACAGGTCAAGTATTTAAGCACTTGCTAGGTACGGATGCTTTTCAAGAAACGGATGTTATTGGTTGCACTATGCCAGTAACTAAATGGAGTTATCAAATCACATCGGCACATGAAATTCCCGAAGTGTTTGCCAAAGCATTTTATATTGCCAATTCTGGTCGTCCAGGTCCTGTGGTAATTGATATTACAAAGAATGCACAAGTAGAGGAAATGGACTTTAGCTATAAAAAAATGTCTTTCATTCGTAGCTATCACCCACTACCCAAGCCAGATATGGAAATGATAAAGGATGCTGCTGCTTTAATCAACAGTGCGAAAAGACCTTATATCTTGGCAGGACATGGCATTCAAATTGCGCATGCGCAAGAAGTATTCAAGGAATTTGTTGAAAAAACAGGTATTCCTTTGGGTTGCACCATTCATGGCTTGTCGTCCATTCCTTCTGATCATCCATTGCATATGGGTATGCTAGGTATGCATGGGAATTACGGCGCAAACATTATGCAAAATGAATGCGATGTGTTAATTGCGATTGGAATGCGTTTTGATGACCGTGTAACAGGCAATTTGAGTAAATACGCCAAGCAAGCTAAAGTGATTCATATTGAAATTGACCCTTCGGAAATCAACAAAAATGTAAAAGCGACTGTACCCATCCTTGCTGACGCCAAGGAAGCATTAACTCTATTGATGCCTTTGGTGAAACAAAAGTCTTATCCAGAGTGGATTGCAGAATTCAGAGCTTGCGATGCGATAGAATATGAAAAAGTCATTAAAAAAGATATCTCCCCTTCCGCAGATGGTCAAATCAAAATGGGAATGGTGGTAAAAGAGGTTTCTGACCAAACTAATGGACAAGCTGTGGTAGCCACTGATGTAGGGCAACACCAAATGATAGCGGCGCGCTACTTCAAGTATAATAGCACCAATCAATGGGTTTCTTCAGGCGGTGCAGGTACGATGGGTTATGGTTTGCCAGCAGCTTTTGGTGCAAAATTAGCACAGCCACATCGCCAAGTAGTAGCTTTTATTGGAGACGGTGGTTTCCAGATGACCATACAAGAATTAGGAATGTGCTCGCAATGGAACGTAGGGGTAAAAATTGTCTTACTGGATAACAATTATCTTGGGATGGTGCGCCAGTGGCAGCAACTCTTTTTTGAGCATCGCTACTCCGTAGTAGAATTGAAGAATCCTGATTTTATTAAAATTGCAGAAGGATTTGGGGTAACGGGTAAAAAAATAACCCGTCCTGAAGAAGTCCAAGATGCCATAGCGGAAATGCTGGCATACGAGGGTCCTTACTTGCTCCATGTTATGGTCGAAAAAGAGGAAAATGTATTTCCGATGGTGCCAGCGGGTAAAGGAGTAGGGGAGATAGTGCTAGAACCATCTGAATTAGTTTAAGTAGTACAATCAAGAAAAAATAATGATTAAGGAATATACGATAACTGTTTTTACGGAGCATCAAACAGGGATGCTCCAAAGAGTAGTGTCTATTTTTACCAAAAGGCACATTAATATTGAGAGTTTGACGACTTCAAAATCTTCTATTGAGGGTATTCATCGCTTTACTATTGTGGTAAATGTTACCCATGATATGGTAGAAAAACTAGTAGCACAGTTGGAAAAACAAATTGATATTGTCAAAGCCTTTTACTACGAACGAGATGAAATTGTCTATCAAGAAGTAGCACTGTACAAAGTACCTTTGGAAGCCTTTACTAAAGGTGAGAATTTAGAGCGACTGGTGCGTGCGCACAACGCACGAATTTTGGATATTGAACCGGAATACGTTGTTATTGAAAAAACTGGTCATCAGCACGAAACAGAAGCATTACTTAATGCACTACGCTCGATTGGCATTTACGAATTTGTGCGTTCAGGTAGAGTCGCCATCGTTAAACCAATGGAAAGGCTAAACAAATATTTGAAATCGCTGGAAGAAGAAAATGCAAATAGTAACGGTGTAGAAGATTAGCAATTGATAAATCATAGATTTGTCTGATAAACGATTTTTGGTATTGATGGCATTTGTGTAAATTGCCAAAAAATATCAATTGCCATGGCAGCCACTCAACTTAATCCAACGAAAACATTAGCCGTTAAAAAATTAGGAGCGCATTTTGATCAAGTGAAAGACTTGCAGATGCGCGACTTGTTTGCTCAAAATCCTCATCGTTTTAAACAATTTTCTCTTCAATTTGAGGAAATTCTGGTTGATTTTTCTAAAAATAGAATCACTCAAGAAACGCTTGATTTGCTCGTTGCCTTAGCAAGTGAAATGAATGTGCCTCAAGCCGTGGAACAAATGTTTACGGGAGAAAAAATAAATGCTACGGAAAATCGCTCCGTTTTACATATCGCCCTGCGCAATCGCTCTAATCTACCTATTTATGTAGATGGGCAAGATGTTATGCCCGAAGTAAATGCAGTACTCGACCGCATGGAATCGTTTTCCAATAGTGTCCTTAATGGCACTTGGTTGGGTTACAGCGGCAAAAAAATAACAGATATTGTCAACATTGGTATCGGTGGATCGGACTTGGGACCAGTCATGGTAACAGAAGCCTTGAAACCTTATTGGCATCAAGGCATGACTCCTCATTTTGTTTCTAATATTGACGGGACGCATATTGCGGAAACGCTCAAAACACTCAATCCTGAAACCACTTTATTTATGGTGGCTTCCAAAACCTTCACCACTCAAGAAACGATGACCAATGCGCACACTGCGCGTCAATGGTTCTTACAATCGGCTAAAGAAGAAGCCTTTATTGCTCGGCATTTTGTAGCACTTTCCACGAACATCGAAGCAGCAAAAGCATTTGGCATCGCCGAAGAAAATATCTTTGGCTTTTGGGATTGGGTAGGCGGTCGCTACTCCTTAACTTCTGCTATTGGATTACCTATTGCATGTACCATTGGTTTTCAACGTTTTAGAGAGTTATTAGAAGGTTTTCATGCAATGGATAACCATTTCAGATATGCGCCACTTCGCGAAAATTTACCCGTTATTTTAGCAATGATTGGTGTTTGGTACAACAACTTTTTTGGCGCAGCCACAGAGGCAATCTTGCCTTATGACCAATACATGCACCGATTTGCAGCTTATTTTCAGCAAGGCAACATGGAAAGTAATGGAAAATATGTGGACAGAAACGGAGAGAAAGTAAATTATCAAACTGGACCAATTGTGTGGGGAGAACCCGGAACAAATGGGCAACATGCTTTTTATCAACTCATTCATCAAGGAACAAAACTTATTCCTTGCGACTTCATCGCGCATGCACAAAGCCATAATCCGATTGGCGACCATCATCAAAAGTTGATGTCTAACTTTTTTGCACAAACAGAAGCCCTAATGAAAGGCAAAACTAAAGAAGAGGTATTGGCGGAATTGCAAGGTAAATCGGAAGAAGAAATTCAACGAGTGCTGCCTTTCAAAGTATTTGAAGGCAACCGACCCACCAATTCGATTTTGGTTAAACAACTAACACCGCGCACTTTAGGTAGCTTGATTGCCATGTACGAACATAAAATATTTGTGCAGGGCATCATTTGGAATATTTATAGTTTCGACCAATGGGGCGTGGAGTTAGGTAAGCAACTTGCTAATCAAATTCTACCTGAGTTGATGGATGACCATGCTATCCATTCGCATGATAGTTCAACAAATGGCTTGATTAATGCGTACAAGATGATGCGTTAGGTTTGATAAGAAATGAACATTTATTATCAAACTCATCCTAAGGAAAAGATAAATGCTATTTTTTTACCAAAAATAAATGCTTACATATGCCTGTTTTTGCACTTAAGGGAGCCATTCAAAATTATGACTGGGGAGGAATGGAATTTATCCCTAATTTGATTGGTTTGAGCAATGCCGAACAACAGCCTTTTGCTGAACTTTGGATGGGTATGCATCCTAGAGGGATGGCAACCATTTTTACAGAAGAAGAAAGTATTGCTTTAGCTGATTTCATTGCTCGCGATGCGGTAAGCATTTTAGGTGAAAAAGTAGTAGCACAATTTGGCGAGCAACTACCTTTTTTATTGAAGATATTGGATGTTAAGAAAATGCTTTCCATTCAAACGCATCCAACGAAAGCACAAGCCGTTGTTGGTTTTCAGCAAGAAAACGAACAAGGCATACCGCTAGATGCTTCCTATCGCAATTTCAAGGACGACAACCACAAGCCAGAAATGATGGTGGCATTGACTGACTTCTGGCTATTGCATGGCTTCAAATCAGTGGAAGCGATTACGGCTACCTTTGAGCAAGTGGAAGAACTTTATCCACTTAAACAATTATTTGAGCAACAAGATATTCGACATTTGTATCAATATTTGATGGAACTACCACAAACAGAAGTGGATAGGATACTTCAACCTCTGGAGGAACGATTGTTTTGGGGTATTTACAACGATAAATCGCACCCCGACCATTGGGCGAAGTTAGCATTTGAGGATTATACCCAAAATGGACATTTCGATAGAGGTATTTTTTCTATCTACTTGTTTAATATCGTTCATGTGCAACCCAATCAAGGTATTTTTCAGGATGCTGGCATCCCGCACGCCTATTTGCAAGGCGTATGTGTGGAATTGATGGCTAATTCTGATAATGTCTTTCGCGGCGGACTTACGCCCAAGCATATTGACGTGCCAGTACTGATGCAACACATTATTACGACACCTATTGTGCCAGCAATACTCGATGGAACACAGATTGCTCCCACTGAAATAATTTATGAAACGCCTGCACCAGACTTTGAATTGAGTAGAAAAGACTTCACGAAAGGTAGTTTGCATTTATATCGAACGGATTCGCCTAGTATTTTCATCGTTACCAGTGGCGCAGTCAAAATTGAATCGGAAGGTCAATTCCTAAATGGTAATAAAGGGGATATTTTCTTTGCTGCTATCGAAAGTGAGTATGCTATTGCTGCTGCTATGGATAGTGTTGTTTTTCAAGCGATGGTGGGGAAATAAAAAAGAGGCTTGTCTCGAAAGACAAACCTCTTTTTTGATTACGCTAATTAATCAGATAATTAGTTAAAAGTATAACGAAGACCAATTTGTGCACGCCAGAAAGTATTGAAGTTGTTAGTATCGAAATCTGGTTGTAACGTTTGGTTTAACAACTGTTGACTAGCACCTGAACCTGTTGTTACCATTCTGAATTGAGGCTCGCCTTCAGCAGTTGCACCTGCAAAAGTCAATGGACGAGCGTTGATAATACGGCTGCCTACGCCCCAATCTTCATTTAACATATTCGTAAAGTTCAAGATATCAAGACGAAGTTGCAAAGAATTTTTCTTACCACCGAAGTCAGTGAACAAGTCTTGTGCAACAGATACATCAACATTCCACAACCAAGGAAGGATGGCACCATTTCTTTCTGTGTATTGTCCACGACGAGTGCTCAAATACTTATCTTGATTAATGTATGCTTCGTAAGCTGCTTGCTGCTGCTCTGGTGTGAACAGTGTTGTTAGATTAGCATCGCTACCCGTTGTAATAGGTAAGAAACGAATTTGGTTTGCATTTACAGGAATGAACATCAAATCGTTACCATTTACAGCATCACCGTTCATATCTTGGTTATACACGTAAGAGAAGCGACCTTGTGGTGCACCGTTTGCATATATTGATATGGAAGTTGCACCAAAGTTTAAGTATTCTATTCTGTAAGATAATGCACCTAATACTCTGTGGCGAAGGTCGTTGTTAGAGAACGCCAAGTCAGGACGGTTGTTACCATTTACAGAAGCAATACCATTCCAAGAACCTGCTGCAATCGAACCCGGGTCAACTAAGTTTTTAGCTTCACCAAATGCGTATGCTGTACGCAAGAATAAACCTTTACCAAATTGCTTATCCAAAGAGAAGGCAATATTGTAGCTATATCCCTTGTTTTGGTTAGTTAAGTAAATAGCATTAACTACGTTATCGTTTATACGGATAGCATTGTTAGCCGCAGTACCACTTAAACCAGAAGCTGCATAGCGAGGACGATTATCTACTCCTGTGAAAGTTCTATTAGCTGGCTCTTCATTAATGTTCAAGTAGCTAATACCATTTACATCCCTGTTGTAAAGAACCTCAGTTGTAAACACTAACTTCTTGGGTAATTTTACGTCTATGGCAATGTTATTTCTCCATACTTGTGGGAACTTAAAGTTCGGGTCAGTTAATGCTAACTCAAAAGATGTCGGTAATCTGTTCGGATCAGCGATGAAACTGATTGGATTTGTTGTAAATGGACGTGTATTCGTGTTGTCAATTTGCTCAAATCCTGAAAGTACACCGTTGTTACCGATTTGGTTAGAAATCCATACGAAAGCTGGACGACCAGTAAAGATACCTGTACCACCACGAATTTGCAATGATTTATTATCTAACGGGTCAAAGTTAAATCCTAAACGAGGAGAAAATAATGGCTTAGGATCAGGTAATTTAGCAGTGCTTACTTTTAGACCATCTAAGTAAGTTTGTTGAGCCACAGATGGGTTTTCAAATCCTGTTTCATCAAAGAAAGGAACATCTATTCTCAGACCTGCTGACAAGTTAAACTTAGAGCTAAATGCAATATCATCTTGAACGTAAATACCTGTGTACCAAACTTTTGTTGGCTGCACTGGCTCACGGATACCAAGAGAAGGATTAGTTGGTAAATCTAAACCACCATTAGCGTAACGATATTGGAAACGGCGCAATGAAATTGGTGATGTAGTTCTATTTGGATTATTTTTTGCATCGTTCAAATCAGTAAAGAAATCATCAATATTATTGTAAACGAAAACTCCTTGAGAACCAGGAAAGAATACGTTTTTAAATTCAAGACGCTCTACACTGACACCCGCAGTTACCGTGTGTTTGTTCAAGTAAATAGATAAGTTATTGGTTAGCTGATAAGTCTTATACTCCAACTGGTTAGCAGGTGTAAATGGCTCAAAGCCAGCAGAAATATAAGTCTGTCCTCCTTGTTGAATTTCAATTAATGGGAAAAAACTTCCTCTTGAACCTCTACTTTCATCTTGGTTAGTAAAGCCAATAATTAAGTTATTAGCCATTTTTGTACCAATAATAGAATTTAACTCACCAATAACAGAGTTTATTTTTTCAAATTGAATGTAATTAGAATTTTGGTAGCTCATAGCGCGACCATTCTGACGACGACCACCGAAACCAAGAGAACTGCTATTACTTACAAGTATGTCATTTTCTGCATCAAGCAAGTTATAACGGATACTTGCTTTATTGTTGTTGTTAATGTTAAAGTCTAATTTTGCTAAGAACTTATTGCCTTTTAAGTTTAAGTCATATCCTTCGAAAGGACCTGTCTGGTAGCCAAAATCGTTTAGAATCGCGGACACACGCTCCAAGTCAGAACGCAATACTCGTGTTACTTGACCTTCCACTGGTTGATTACCAGTATTAGCTTTCTCCAAATAAGGTCTTTCATTATTTTCCAATTCTGCATTTACAAAAAAGAAAACTTTGTTTTTGATGATTGGGCCACCTAAACGGAAACCATACTGCTGGTTAGTAAATGGCACGCCTGCTCTATCGTAAGTTGCACCTGCTGCTTTGTTACCTGTAAGGTCTTGGTTACGAATGTTGAAAAATGCAGAACCAGAAAATTCGTTAGTACCAGAACGCGTTACTGCATTGATACCTGCACCTACGAAACCTGATTGACGGACATCATAAGGTGCAATGTTTACTTGTACTTCCTCAATAGCATCCAAAGAAATAGGCGCAGTACCTGTACGACCACCTGGTTCACCTGCCAAACCGAAACTGTTGTTGAATAAAGAACCATCAATAGTAATGTTGTTCAAACGGTTGTCTTGACCAGCAAAAGAGTTGCCACCACCAGCTTGCGGTGTCAATCTTGTGAAATCAGATAAGCGGCGGCTTAGTGTTGGGAAACTGCTTAACTGCTGAGAATTAATGTTAGTCGCAGCACCTGTACGGTCAGAGCTAAATATACCGTTGCGTTCAGCAGTTACTTCAACACCTGATAACTCTACAGAGCTATTTTGGAGTGCTACGTTAACATTACCTGCTACACCTAGATTCAAAAAAATGTTGTTTGTAACCTGCTCGTTATAACCAACATAACTAACCGTAACCTGATAAGGGCCGCCAATACGCATATTCGGAATAATGAAGCGACCATCTGCATTGGTTACTGTACCGTAAGTAGTTCCAGAAGGCTGATGAACAGCCAATACTGTAGCACCAATAAGTGCTTCTTTGTTCTCATCTACGATAATACCTACCATAGAAGAGGTAGTTACTTGAGCACTCAGTGTGATGCTCATGCTAATAAAACCCATGCAAAGGAATACGAACATTAAAATTTTGCTTCCAGTGAGGGTAACAGCATTTTTTCTCATAAACTAATTATTTGATTAAAAATGATAAAATACTTGTTTCACGTAGCAAAACTACAACACGCAATATTAACTAAACGTGAAGTTTGTTAATATACTGATTAGCAATTATTTAACATTGGAAAGTGTGTTTGGTAATAACCTATTTTTCTGCTAAAATCATTCAAGGAAAATAAAATTTACAGAATTAAAATTTTTTAAAAAGGCTTTTACGAAATTATTAATGGAAGGGCTAATTTCAAAGGCACTAACTTTTTTTTGCCTATAAACCATTTGTTGGCTGGATTGTCTTGTCGATGTTTTTTCTCTCAAAAAAAATGCCGAGACGAAACCAAATTCATCTCAGCATTTAAAAATTACTTTGTAATAGCGATTACACTAGCGTTCCTTGTTCGCTATATGCCATTACCTTTCTTTTTGTACTTGGCGATACACTAAACTGCGCTTTAGGTAAATAAAGGTAAGCCTCCATTAAGCGTTCGTACGCTGCTAGTAACTTTGGGTTTTCATCCATAGCACTGAGCAGGTTAAGTGTTTCCGTAGCACTGGTCTCTCTGTAAATTAGACGGACCAAACATTCCTGAGTAAATTTGACCTCCATAGGCGGTTGTTTTAGTGAGTGTGACCTTTTTCATGAATTCATACACTAAAACAAATGAAAAACTATAAATATTGCTCATAAATGAAATAATTTTTCACAATCCCAAATTTTCTACGTAAAAAATAGATGAAATTTCAAAAGAGTAAGTAAGGTATTTGAGACTTTAGTATGAATGAGATACAATCTGACTCATTTATTCTCTAAGCTCCCTTCTGATTCCAGCGGATGCCAGAAAAGTTCTTTAAATCGAACTACTTGCTCATTGTTGATTTCGACACCTTCTTGTTCCAACAATTCTTGCATTAAAGTAGGCGTAGGAAAGTGATGGCGACCAGTCAAATCTCCATTTCTATTCACCACTCGATGGGCAGCTACCTCAACAGAGGAGTTGAAACTTTGATTTAATGCCCAACCTACCATTCGGGCAGAGCCTAACGCCAAATAATCCGCAATAGCGCCGTAAGTGGAAACTCGTCCAACAGGGATGCGGTTAGTAACTTCGTAAACTTGTTCAAAATAGTTTTTTTCCATGCTGCACCAAATTAAAAATATATACTTTTGCTCGAAAATAAGCATACCGATGCTCAAAACAAAAATAAAAGCAGATTCGATTGCCAGTTTGACCGATGCTCGATATTTTGCGGCGTGGGAAGTGGAATGGCTTGGGTTCAACTTAGATACTAACACATCAAATGGTGTAACGCCTACAACGGTCAATGCCATCAAAGCATGGGTGGAGGGTGTGAAGATTGTCGGCGAGTTCGGCGCGCAATCGGCAGAAGAAGTACAGCAAATAGCAGTCAATTTAGCTTTAGATGCACTACAAATCAGTCATTTTAGTAATATAAGCACGTTAAAATCTTTGCAATCTTGGGATATTCTAAAGGAGTATATTTTCGAGGACTTGAATGAATTTGCCAATTTGAACTTACATTTGAACGAATTTGCACCATATGTCAATCATTTCATTCTCGATTTTGAGCGCAATGGCATCTCTTGGAATAAGATTCAACCTCATCTTGGATTGTTGCAATCTATTTGCGAAGCCTATCCTATTATTCTGAGATTGCCATTTGAGGCAGCGGAATTACCAGAAATACTATCGAGTTTAACGATACAAGGTTTAGCCTTGAGTGGTGGAGCGGAAGAAAAAATTGGTTATAAGTCTTTTGACGATTTGGATGAAATCATGGAGTGGTTGGAAGAAGAATAGACTTATTCTGCAAGTTGATAAATTCCTTCTAACTGTCTGCCGACTTCGTTGTAGTCTAAACCGTAGCCAATCACAAATTTGTTAGGGATTTCAAAGCCAACAAATTGAATGGGTAGGTTAGGGTATTGCAGTGCTTCTGGTTTGAGCAATAGGGTAGCAATAGCAATAGAAGCTGGCTCTAGGACTTGCAAATCGGGCAAGAGTTTAGAAAAAGTATTCCCTGTATCCACAATGTCTTCTACAAGAATAATATGCCGCTGCTTAATGTCTTTGCTTAAGCCAATAGCCTTTTTCATTTTATTGGTGGAAGTTGTGCCTGCATAAGAAGCTATTTTAATGAAATCCACTTCACAAGAAATTTGGCAGGCTCTCACCAAGTCAGCAGTGAATAGAAAAGCACCGTTTAAGACACCTATAAATATAGGGTTTTTATTTTCATATTGCTGACGGATAGCTGCTCCAAGTGCTTGCACACGTTTTTGAATATCGCTGGCAGGTAGATAAAGTTCAAATGATAAATCTTGGGCAATAATTTTTTGCATAAGGTACAATATAAATTTTACCCAAAGGTAATCAAGCATTTAAAAATGGAAGTGAATGATGCTAAATTTTTGCCACGAATAGTCCATAACTTATGCCTTGAAGCTCATTTTTGCATATACAAAGCAGTAAAAGATAATTTTAGTACATTAACAACGTTAATTGGTGTATCAATTTGTTTTAAAAAAGGAATAAATTTGAATTAAAGAAAAGCAGATATGCGAATGTTGAAAATAAATTTAATATATGTGCTTATATTTATTAGTGTTTTAAAAATGTGTATATATGCTTAATTCATGTTTTTATGGTATGTTTTTATTTTTATGTTTCCCAGATTTGGATATTAAAATAAAAAATTGCAATATTGCAGTGAAATAGTGTAACACAAAGATATTTTTTAATTCTGTGTTCATCATCTTTCGGTTTCCCAAAATCTGATTGCAACAATCATAGTAAAACTCACACTAGTAATCAGGATAACATTTTTTTAGCACTAGTAAGAACAACGTTAATAGTTTACGCTTAGTAGCGTTTATTTGAAACTCAAAACGCAATAGAAAGTAAAACAAGTTTATTATTTGTTTGACCGTACTATATTGTTGAATCATAAAAAAACAAAAGATTTGAAGACGCTATACCATTTATTATTATCAGCCTTGGTAGCTTTAATGACATGTAGCCAATTTGTCATAGCGCAAGACGTACATTTCTCCCAGATTGGATATGCTCCGCTTCATTTGAATCCAGCACTCACAGGGATTTTTGAGGGCGATATGCGTCTAATAGGTAACTACCGAACGCAATGGAATACAGTGCCTGTGGGGTATAAAACCTTCTCGGGAGCTTACGATATGAGCTTTCTGAATAAAAACTACGAAAGACGCTTTTTCTCCGCAGGTGTTATGCTAACGCACGACCAAGCAGGTGATTCACGTTTGAGCTTCACGAATGTTGCCCTTTCGGGTTCTTATACGCATCGTATTGCTAGGGGGCATTACTTAACTGCGGGTTTGGCGGGTGCATTCACCCACAAGTATTTTGATGTAAGTGGTTTGCAATTTGACCGTCAGTTCAGTAACGAAACGCGCTCTTTCGACCCTACGCTTGACCCCAGAGAAAACAGTCTGCTGGCTAACAACACTACTGGCTTTGCTGATGTTTCGAGTGGATTCAATTGGCACTATCGCGCACCGAGTCGTGCCAAGCGAACAAGTTTCGACTTAGGTATTGCCAACATGCACTTCAATCAACCTGCTAAACCATTTTTGGACGACAAAGCAGAGCAACTACCAATGCGTTGGAGCATGTACGGATTTGGAAACATAGAAATTGTAGGTGCTTTTGATTTACTGCTCCATGCCACTTACCAAGATCAAGGTCCACACCGAGAAATGATTTATGGTGCAGGTTTACAGTATCATATTGATACGGATTTTGACAAAGAATTTGCCATTCAAGCAGCCTTAAATCGCCGTTCAGAAGATGCACTTTCTGTGATGTTGGGCATGCGTTATCGAATGTGGAAAGGCGCATTCAGTTACGACTTGAACACTTCCGATTTTGCAGTAGCCACGAACAGACGCGCAGGACCTGAATTGTCCATTATCTACATCATCAATAGAGTAAAACCAATGCCAACAAAAATCTGTCCTGCTTATCTGTGATAATGGCTGAACTTTTACATCTAAGATTCAAGAATGAGAAAACTACTAACTATAAAACACTAAAACTTGACACAATGAAATATTTGTACCACTGCAATCAAAACAAATCCTTTATAATAACTATCTTCTTGGTGCTTACTTCTTCTATTTTCTTATTTGGACAAAGCAATAATGATTATAGCATTAAAGGAGTGCAGCCTTCTAAGAAGAAAATTATTAGAATGGCAGAGAAAAACTACGAAAAGGGTAATTTTAATGATGCACTAGGTTTATATGAATTTGTAGCAGACCAAGACACTACAGATATTGCTGTTTTATTTAGAGCAGCGACAATTGCAGAGGAATTAAACGCAGTTACAGAGGCAGTGAAATATTATCAAATTGCTGCTCGCCATGGAAAGCGCAGTATGTACCCTATGTTGGATTACCTCTTGGCAAAACATTTAAGAACTTTGGGAAAATATGACGAAGCTATTGCAAGTTTGGAACGTTTTATATTAGAAGGTGCTGGTGCTGACCAAGTAACAAATGAACAAATTGAAAAAGCTAGACAAGAAAAGTATGAGGTAGCCAGTGCAAAGGCATCGCTCAATACTCCTAAATTTTTATTTGAGGTAAAAAGAATGGATTATTCCATTAATACAGACTATTTTTCTGAATTTGCTCCCTTTAAAAAGGATGGAAAATTCTACTACACTCGGCTTTATTATGCCAGTGATGCAGATACTACGGATTTAAGTAAGGCTAAATTTGGTGTGTACATCAATGATAAAGAAAAATCTGGTTTGAATAGCACTTTAAAAGAAGACGAGCAACACTCTAATGCTTCTTTTAGTGCAGATGGCAATTATATGTATGACACAAAATGTGAATATATCGCCTCGCAAAAGCGTTATCGCTGCAAAATTTATCGTTCTGAAAAGGATGCACTAGGTAATTGGGGGAATAGAACGTTATTGCCAAGCAGCATAAACGCATTAGGTTTTAATACAACACACCCAAATATTATTACTGATAAAAACAATAAAGATGTACTATATTTTGCTTCTGACCGCTCAGGAGGATTTGGCAGTATGGATATTTGGAAATCTGAAGTCACTCGTAATTTGGATGGAACATTTACCTATTCAGAACCTGTTAACTTAGGCGCAAATATAAATACGTTGGAAGATGATATTACACCTTTTTACCACGTCAAATGTGAGACGCTGTATTTTAGTACCAAAGGCAAACCTTCGTTGGGTGGTTTTGACATTTACAGTGCACGTTGGAATGGCTATGATTGGGAAACGCCAGAATCGTTAGGTTATCCAGTAAATAGTAGTTTTGATGATATGTATTTCTTTAGAGATGAAGCAGGTGTTGAAGCTTA